>JAUNCP010000037.1:0-2647 GCA_030526535.1 Clostridia bacterium
GCTAAGATGGATGATTTACCACAGCTTAAAGTGATATATGAAAAGATAATTGAAAAAGTTAAAAAAATTACAGGTTTAGACCTCCGTGAGTTTGAAGATGCGATAGTATTTAAGGTTGCTATGATGGTAAAAAGATATTTAACTTCAAATCCTGTTAAATTTTAGTGGTTGATAATTGTTGTAAAATATGCTATAATGAGGACACAATGGCTTATTTGGCAACAAATAGAAAAATAAATATTTTTTACTCGAATAAATTGTTAAATGTGTTGCCTTTACTTTGGCAACACATTTATATTTTTAAAAAATAGGAGTTTAATATGATAGAATTTAAAAATGCGAGCAAATCCTATGATAATAAGAGCTTAGCGTTAGATGATGTAAGTTTTACTATATCTGACGGAGAATTTGTTTTTATTGTCGGCGCTTCAGGCTCGGGAAAAAGTACTCTTCTTAAATTATTAACAAAGGAGGAAGAATTAACTTCCGGAAAGATTATTATCAATGGTGATGATATAACTAAATTAAAAAAAAGAAAAATCCCTTATTTAAGAAGAATGATGGGTGTGGTTTTTCAAGATTTTAGAGTTATTGAAAAAATGACTGTTTTTGAAAATGTGGCATTTGCTATGCACATAGTCGGTGCAAGGTCAAAGGAAATAAGAAGAAGAGTGCCGTATGTTTTGAATTTGGTAAATTTGGAGAATAAAGCAAGAAATAAAGTTTCTGAGCTTTCCGGCGGTGAAAAACAACGTGTAGGTATTGCAAGAGCTTTGGTAAATAATCCCAGTATAATAATTGCGGACGAGCCTACCGGAAATATAGATCCTTCTATGTCATACGAAATAGTTGAATTGTTAAATCAAATTAACAAATGCGGAACAACCGTTGTTATGGTTACACACGATATTTCGATAGTAAAGAAATTCAATTTTAGAGTTATAGAAATTTCAGAAGGAAAGTTGAAAAGAGATACAAAGTCAGAAAAAGAAGCAGAAGGTGAAAAAGATGAAAATTAAATATTTTTTTAAAGAAGGATGTAAAAATATATGGTCTAACGGAATGATGTCTGCTTCATCTATTTTAGTGATGATATGTTGCATGATTTTGACTGGTGGTGCAATGTTAATTTCCGTGAATTTAAATAAAACTTTGAAATCCATTGAAAATCAAAATGTTATAACTGTGTTTTTGAATGATGATGTTCGAAGTCAGTCAAAAATATCGGAAGTTAAAAATAAAATATTGCAAAATTCTAATATAATAGGTTGTGAATATTATTCAAGTGAAGAAGCTACTGAAAAATATCACGATGTTTTGGGAGACAATTTATATGAGATAATTAAGGAAGATAAAAACACATTTCCGGAATCTTTTCATGTTACGATGAAAGATTTATCTTTATATGATAAAACTGTTTCTGCAATCAATTCCATAGAGGAAGTCCAATCTGTGGGCGACAGGAGCGAAACTGCGGAGAAACTTTCAAATTTGAGTAAACTTATTTCACAGGGAGGAATTTGGATTGTATTATCTCTCGGAATGGTTTCTCTTTTTATAATTTCGAATACAATAAAAATTACAATGCATAATAGAAGATTTGAAATCAGCATAATGAAATCTGTCGGTGCTACAAATGGATTTATAAAAGCGCCATTTATTATCGAAGGAGCGATAATAGGTGTTGTTGCAGCTGTATTTTCAACGTTTATGCTTAATCTAGTTTACGAAAAACTTTTAGGAGTAATAAATGGTATAATGCCGTTTAGTTTTATTGGTTTTTCAAGTATATTCTGGAAAGTTTTCGGGAGTTTTATCTGTGTTGGAATCGCGTTTGGAGTTGTCGGAAGTTTGATATCACTTCAAAGGTATTTGAATAAAGAAGGCGGCGATGTAGTTGCCTGGTAAAATAAAAAGAAGTTTATCTTTAATTTTTGCAGTTGTTTTTGTGCTTCCTTTTTCCGCAAACGCAAAATTAGATGTAAAGAAAATTGAACAATCAAAAGCAGAATTAAAGAGCAAAAAAGCGGAATTGAATAAAAAACTTAGCGAAGCTTCGAATAAGGTTCGTGAAGATGCCAAAGAAATGAAATCAACACAAGATAAAATAAGTAGCTGTCAGCAAGAAATAGACGCTTGCAATAGGTACATAAATTTTTATGACAACGAGATTTTAAAAATGGAATCTCAAATAGAAACAATCAACGAAGATATAGACCAAAAGAAAACAAAACTCAAAAAATGTTTGAAATCGATTTATATGGCCGGAGATACGTCAACGCTTGATATAGTTTTAGGTGCAAAAGATTTTAACGACTTTTTGGATAAAGCTGACGTTGTGCGTTCGGTTAGTACGACTATTCAAAAATTGATTGACGGATTGAATGACGATATAGATTCTATAAATCAGAAAAAAGAAGAAATTTCGAGCCATAAAAAAGAGCAAGAAAAACTTAAAACCACACTAGAATCAAGTCGTGCTAATTTAGAAGTTTTGTATAGACAAAATGAGCAAGAATTATCTAAATCCCAATCGGAAGAAAAAGCCGCTAAACAGGCGATAGATGAAAATGATGCTGAATCGAGAGCCATAGACGAACAAATCAGAAGATATTACGAAGAAGAAAGACGTAGAATAAGAGAACAA
>JAUNCP010000037.1:2684-10605 GCA_030526535.1 Clostridia bacterium
GTCAGCAAAAGGCAAATATGTTTGGCCGGCACCCGGATATTCTAAAATAACTACTGTTTTTGGTGAATATCACGACGGAGTACATACACGACCACACGGCGGGATAGATATAGCCGGCGCAGGAATTTATGGAGCAAATGTTGTTTCGGCTAATAGCGGTAAAGTAATAGCAGCAGGCAACGTTGGAGGATACGGAAACTATATAATTGTTGACCACGGAAATGGTATTTGTACGCTTTACGGACATTTAAGCTGTATTTCTGTATCCGCAGGACAAAATGTAGCGGCAGGTCAAAAAATTGGAAATGTAGGAAGTACGGGACATTCGACGGGACCGCATTTACATTTTGAAGTCATAAAAAATGGACAAAGAGTAAATCCTAGAATTTTTGTTTGATGTTTTTTGAGGTGAGAAGTATGAAAAATTTTTTTAATAAAAAACTTTCTATAAAATCTGTTCTAATTATTATATTTATTGTATCTGCTATTATATATTTTATTGCATATATGATTGCTATAAATAAATTTAATAGTGTTGTTTCTTACACTCACGAAAAACAAAGAATGTATTCAATTTTAAGTGAAGTTGATTTTGCTGTTAGGGATAATTGTATTCTTGAATTAAATGAAAAAAATATAACAGACGGACTTTGCAATGGATATGTAAATTCGCTTAAAGATGAAAACTGTAAGATTTTTACAAAATCCGAATATTCGAAATATGAAAAATCCAGAAAAAATTTAATTTCTGATATAAAACATGAATTTTTAGATAACGGAATTTTATATATTAATTGTATTTGTTTCGGTAGCAATTCTTCGAATGATTTTATTAATCTAATAAAAACTGCGGTTTCTAAAAAAACCAACAATATTATTTTGGACTTAAGAAATTGTCAAAACGGTTTGGAAGATGAAATTTTCAAAATATTGGAATATTTAATCAGTGAGGAAAACATAGTTACAGCAATAAATAAATATGGAGAAAAAGAAGTTGTATGTTCATCAAAAAGTAAAAATAATTTCAATTTCAAGATAGCTGTTTTGATAAATGGTAATACATCCGGAACTGAAGAAATATTGGCTTCTGCCATAAAAGATTATGGAAATTCCAAATTAATCGGTACAGTAACTGCCGGCAAAGCCGTTCATAAAAAATCAATAGATATATCTAATGGCAATATACTTTTGATTCCTGATGCTTACTATGTTACAAAAAGTAATTTTAAAATTTTAAATAAAGGTTTATCTCCGGATATAACAATTAATTTAGCCGAAGAAGAAGAAGAATTATTGAGAAATCAGAAGCTTTTGAAAGACGATGACGAACAATTTAATGAGGCTGTTAATTTTTTTGATAACTAAGAGGTAAAAATATGTTTAAAAGTATAAAAGATAAAATTATATCATTTATATATCCAAAGAAATGTATTTTTTGTTCTGAAATTATCCCAAATGATAAAATTATATGTAAATTTTGCAAAGGTAAAGTATGTACCGATACGAAAATTGAAATAATATCGAATATAGGCGAAAAAATCATATCCTGTATTTCTGTTTTTAAATACACGGATGACATAAGAAGAATTCTATTGAAATTTAAATTTTCGGGATATAGATATTATTCCGAATTTTTTTCTGAAATTCTCGCTGAAGAAATAATAAAAAATAAAATTGATAATAATATAGATATTGTAACTTGTGTTCCACTTTCTCGTAACAGAAAAATTCAAAGAGGGTATAATCAATCTGAGTTAGTAGCTAAGTTAGTTGCTAAAAATATAAATATAGAATATAAAGACACATTGACGAAGATAATAGATAATCCCGAACAACATAAACTTGATTATGATGAACGATTTAAAAATGTAAAAAATGTTTATAAAATAAAAAACATTAAAGATATTTATCAAAAAAATATTTTAATTTGTGATGATATTGTTACAACCGGAAGTACATTAAGAGAATGTTGCAAAATATTAATTGAAAATGGTGCTAATAATGTGGTTTGTTGTGCAATTGCACGTGCATAAAAAATATTATAAAAAAAATTTGCAATTTTATTTTCGTGTGATATAATAAAATTAAAGTGATTAAAAATCACTAATTTATTATTAGATTAAGGATGGTAATATAGATGAAAGAGAACATCACATCGGAAATTAAATTGTTAGTTATAGATATGGGAATACCGGTTAATATGATAGGCTACACATATATAGTGGAGTGCTTAAAATACATGTTTAAAGAAAGCCATCGTCATGTATTTTTAAATGAAATTTATTTTTGGATAAGTAAGAATTATAATACATCGGAAGAATGTATTGATATTTCAATTCGAAACGGAATAAAGAAATCCAAGCTTAATAAAACGCAAAAATTCAGAAAATTTTTCAAATTTTGTAATTATTCGCCCAGTAGTTCGGTATTTTTGAATACTTTAAAAGAAATTCTGTTTATTGAGCATAATATGTAATTTACAAAAATATTTTTTTAAAAAAAATTTTGCAATTAATATGTACTTGTTTTTTAAAAAAATTATGGTATAATGAATTGAGTGCCTTCTATTTTTAGGTTATAATAAAAATTACAATGGGGTGAAGAAGATGAAAAAAGGTATACATCCTGAATATTCCGAAACGGAGATCAGATGTTCTTGCGGTAATATTGTGGCTACAAAGTCGACAAAAAAAGACATAACGGTGGAGGTTTGTTCAAAATGTCATCCGTTTTTTACAGGTCAACAGAGATTTGTAGATACAGGTGGACGTGTAGGCAGATTTGAAAAACGCTTAAAAGGTTTAAAAAGAGCTTAATTTTGAAACTGCTAAATTACAGAATTGTAAAATAGGCAGCGCAATATGCGTTGCCTATTGTGTCGGTGTGGTGATTTCTTGCCTGAATACAGAATAATAAACCAAAATTCTATTTTTGAAGAAACAGAAAAACGTTCTAAATTTATATCGTATAGCTTTAAAGTTGAAACCGAGAATCAAGTGCAAAATTTTCTGAAAGATATAAAATCTGTGCATTGGGGTGCAAAACATCATGTTTATGCATATTCGCTTTTAGAAAATAATGCAGAACGATTTTCAGATGACAATGAACCATCTGGTACAGCCGGAGCACCTATTTTGAATGCCATTAAATCAAATAATTTAAAAAATATTTTAATTGTAGTAGTTAGATATTTTGGCGGTATACTGTTGGGTAAAAGTGGATTACGAAAAGCGTACGAATCCGGTGCTGAAAATGTAATTGCAAAGTCCGGTTTTTCTGATGTGTTTTTGTGTAAGAAAGCAAAAATAGATTTGGATTATAAAGACTATAGTAAGATTTTAAGAATTTTGGATAATAGAGCAAAAATTTTAAGCACAAATTTTTTGGATAAAATAAAAATAGAATTTTGCTCTAAAATTGATGACTTTGAATTAATTAAATCTGAAATTTCAAATACTTTAAAATCAGAAAATTCTGTAAAAAATTTAAATGATTTATATTTTTCTATTTAACTATGGTGGGTGATATATCATGAACATTCGTGAACAAACAGAAAATTTAGAGTTAAGTACATTAAGTGAGTTCGCTTCTTTTTCTAAATACACAAAAGGAAGAAAAGTTTTTGAAGAACCATGTGAAATAAGGACTGAGTATCAAAGAGATAGGGACAGAATAGTACACTCAAAGTCTTTCAGGAGATTAAAGCATAAAACACAAGTGTTTATATCGCCAAAAGGGGATCATTACCGAACGAGGCTCACTCACACTCTGGAAGTTTCACAAATTTCAAGAACAGTTGCAAGAGCTTTGAAATTAAATGAGGATCTTACAGAAGCAATTGCTTTGGCGCACGATTTGGGTCACACACCATTTGGGCATGCCGGAGAAAGCGCATTGAATGATATACATAAAGGTGGATTTAAACATTATATACATGGTGTTCGAGTGCTTTCAAAGTTAGAAAAAGACGGTAAAGGATTAAACCTTACGGAAGAAGTTTTAAATGGAGTTTTGTGTCATACAAAAGGTGAAGAATCGTTTACCACAGAGGGAAAACTAATAAGAATATGTGATAAAATAGCCTATATAAATCATGATATAGAAGATTCAATTAGAGCCGGAATACTTAGCATTGAAAAAATTCCTTCTAAATTTTCGGAAAATTTTGGTAGTAGATATTCTCAAAGAATAAATACTATGGTTATGTTACTTGTAAAAAACAGTATTGGCAATAATATTTCTATGGGCGAAGAGATGCTGAATTTGTTTGAAGAATTTCACAGTTTTATGTATTCAAATGTTTACTTAAATAAGCAATCAGTATCAGAAGATTATAAAGTACCATTTATAATAGAAGCCCTGTACGGATATTTTTTAAAAAGGTTAAACCAAATTCCTGTATTTCTTCAAAAAATTGCGGAAGAAGAGGGAGTTGAAAGAGCGGTTTGTGATTATATAGCAGGTATGAGTGATCAATTTGCGTGTGAAATGTTTAAAAAAATCTTTATACCAAAAACGATTACAATATTTTAATGAGGTGATGAAGAGGATTGAGATTATCGGAAGATTTTATAACAGAGCTTAAATCAAGATTAGATATTTCCGAAATAATAGGTGAGTATGTTGATTTAAAACAAAAAGGTAAAAATCTTATGGGATTATGTCCTTTTCATTCGGAGAGAACTCCTTCTTTTTGTGTTTATCCTTCCAATGGTTCTTTTTACTGTTTTGGATGCGGAGCAGGCGGAGATGTCATAACTTTTTTGCGTTTGATGGAACATTATGATTATTTGGAAGCTGTAAAAAATTTATCTGAGCGATGTGGAATGGATTTTGAAATTAGTGAAGAAGATAATGAAATACATAACAAAAAGATTTTAATTTATAAAATAAATCGTGATGCAGCTAAATTTTTTCATAATTCACTTCTTAAGGATTACGGAAAATGTGCTTTAGAATACTTAAAAAAAAGGAATATTTCTTTAAAAACTTTAAAACATTTTGGACTTGGATATTCACCATCAACGGGTTATGCACTTGTGGACTATTTAAAAAAAATAGGTTATAATAGTGAAGATATAATATTGTCTGATTTGACATTTAAAACTCGAAACGGAAAGGAAGTTGACAGATTTAGGAATCGCTTAATGTTCCCAATAATAGATATTAAAGGCAATGTTATAGCGTTTGGAGCGAGAACAATGGGAAAAGATGTTCCTAAGTACATAAATACATCCGATACGCTCGTTTTTAAGAAAAGTTCAAACCTTTTTTCTTTGAATTTTGCTAAAAAATCAGGAAAAAATGAGTTTATACTCACCGAAGGATATATGGATGTAATATCTCTTTATCAAGCGGGATTTGATAATGTTGTTGCAGGTTTGGGGACAGCACTCACGGTTAATCAGGTTAAGCTTTTAGCGAGAAATGTTGATAAGGTAATTGTTTCCTATGATTCAGACATTCCCGGGAAAAAAGCCGCAAATAAAGCGATAGAGATGCTTAAAGATAACGGCTTGGAAGTGAAAATTTTATCAATTCCGAAAGCTAAAGATCCGGATGAATTTTTGCAAATTTATGGGAAAGATGGTGCGGTTAAGTTTAAAAATTTAATCGAAAATTCAAAAAATGATATTGAATATAAGCTTTTTAATGAAAAATCTAATTATGATTTAATTTCTTCAAATGATAAAGTCAAGTATATAACTGCTGCTTGTGAGATTTTAGCAAAATGTAAAAATTCTGTAGAACGAGAAATTTATGCGATTAAAATTAGTGAAGAAGCAAACATAAGCAAAGATTCTGTAATGCTTCAGATTAACAAAATTATTAAAAAAAATCTTAAAGAGTCAAAAAAAATAGAATTTAAGGATGTACAAAAAACTACTTCTGCATTAAATGATAATATTAATCCGGAAAAAAGAAATCACCTTAGAGCAGCAATTGCTGAAGAATCTCTTATTTCTTATATTATAAATAATCCGGATGTAGCAAATACTATTTTCAAAAGTTTTTCTCCGGAAAATATGATAACCGGATTTAATAGGAGAGTTGCTGAAGTTTTAAAAGATATTGTAGATAACGGTAAATTGATAGACATAGATACCATCAGTCAATATGGATTTTCATTTGAAGAAATAGGAAAAATTACACGTATAATGTGCAGTTATAAGCCTTCTTTTGGGACTTTAAATTCAGTTAATGAATATTTAAAAATAATCGAGGAAGAAAATAAAAAAATAATTTTAAAAGATATTTCAAAAGTTTCGGAAAAAGAAGTTATGGATTATATTAAAAATTTAAAAAAATAAATCATTTTTTAAGGTGGATAATGAAGATGAAAGATGTTGAAGCATTGAACAAATCTCCGGATTTAATTATAAAAGATTTAGTTCAACATGGAAAAATATCAGGACATATAAGTGAAAATGAAATATTAGAAGCTATGGGAAAAGTTGATTTTGAGCCTGATGAAATAGAAAAATTGTATGATTCCATGGAAGATATGGGCGTTGAAATTGTAAATGGCTTTGATGATATGTCTGATGATGAATCCTCTGAAAAACAAAATGATGACAATGTTTTGGTAGGTGAGCCGTCTGCGACGGATGATCCGGTAAAGTTATATTTAAAGGAAATAGGGTCTATACCGCTGTTAAATGCGGATGAAGAATTAGAAATAGCAAAACAAGCTCAAGAAGGTGATGAAAAAGCAAGATCAAAGCTTTCAAGGTCAAATTTGCGTTTAGTTGTAAGTATAGCAAAAAGGTATGTCGGAAGAGGAATGAGCCTTTTAGATTTAATTCAAGAAGGAAATTTAGGACTTATAAAGGCAGTTGAGAAATTTGATTATACAAAGGGATTTAAATTTTCAACTTATGCAACTTGGTGGATTAGGCAAGCGATAACAAGAGCTATTGCAGATCAGGCCAGAACTATCAGAATACCGGTTCACATGGTAGAAACCATGAATAAGGTAAAAAGGGTTTCCGGTCAGCTTTTGCACATGAACGGTCACGAACCTACTCCTGAAGAAGTTGCTGAAGAACTTAATTTGCCCGTAGAAAAAATAAAAGAAATTATGCGTGCTTCTCAAGAGCCTATGTCACTTGAAACACCTATTGGTGAAGAAGATGATAGCCATTTGGGTGATTTTATACAGGACGGGGAAGCGAAAGCACCTGTTGAAGAAGCTTCACATTCGCTTTTAAAAGAACAACTTTTAGAAATTATGGATACACTTTCACCACGTGAAAAAAAAGTTTTAAAAATGAGATTTGGTATAGATAATGGTCGACCAAAAACATTAGAAGAAGTTGGAAAAGAATTTAAAGTTACTCGTGAAAGAATAAGACAGATAGAGGCAAAAGCTCTTAGAAAGCTTCGTCATCCGAGTCGTAGTAAAAAACTTAAAGAATATTTAGAGTAAAAAATTATGACATGAAATACATTATTTTGTACATCATGTCTTTTCTGTTTTTATCTTTCTGAATTTTTTATGTTAAGCTTTACATCAAAACCAAACCATCTGTCGTCGATTTCTTCTAAAACTAATTCTTTATTGTTGAATCTGTAACAGAAAATATTTTAAGTCTTTCATTATCAAATTCTTTTCGCAATTCCTCCTGGTTATCCACAATTATATAAATATCATAGCCGTACCCATATAGTTCACTATTAGGAACAACTTTAGGTTATTTGATGTAGAAAAATAGGGTGTGTCATATATATTTTTTCATATATTGCTTTCTAAATTGTTATTTATACGGACAATTATTCCTGAGTTCAAACCGAATTTTATAGAAAAATTTTTAAAAATAAATTGATAGACTTCGTTTTAGTATGCCATTCATATAAGCTATAGCCATACCATAATTTGTTATTGGTACATTTTGACTATGTGCTTGAGAAACTCTATATT
>JAUNCP010000094.1 GCA_030526535.1 Clostridia bacterium
ATTTTTCCCTCTTTTTTTGCATATCCATACAATCTATAGTTCTCATGTTTTGCAACCTATCTGCAAGTTTTATCATAATCACTCTTAAATCATGAGAAGTGGCACGCAAAACTTTTTTAATATCTTCAGCTTGCTGTTCCTCACGAGACGAAGAAGGAATTTTCTTGAATTTTGTTACGCCTTCGACTAATGTCGCTATTTCCTTACCAAACATTTGTTTTAAATCATTTTGCGTTACTTTGGTATCTTCTATAACATCGTGCAAAATAGCCGCTACTACCGATGCACTATCCATCCCCATTTCCACCAATATGTATGCAACAGATATTGGATGATATATATAGTCCAACCCCGATACCCTTTTTTGCCCCTTATGAGCATTATATGCGACATCATATGCTTTATTTATAAGTTCAATATTATATGCTTTACCGCTAGCGTTTATGAGCTTAATTAACTCATCAAACGTATGATAATTCTTCATAATATCTTTCATAAGATAACCTCTCTTTTAAAAATCCTTTATACGTTTTAAAGTAACAGAATCTAAGATATCAACTTTTTTATTTACTTTATTTATACTAATACGATACTCATCAGAACTTCTGAATACGGTAGTCACTCCAAGTTCCTCCATAGCATCTATAGCAAAATATATTTTAAGCGTACTCTCTTTTCCACCGTAAACTCTATAGTTTATTACATCTGCTCTTAAAAAATTATTTTCTTCTTTTTTAAAATATTTATACAACTTTATAAAGTCCTCATGATTTGGAATAACATTTTCTATAGGTATATCTAAACCTTTTAAAATTCCGTCCCTGTAAAAGCTTTTATAAATTTTCTTTTCTTTTATTATAGTTTCTAAATCAACACTCGAAAGTTTCATATCAACAATTTGAATAGATAAATTCACAATACCATGAAACTCATTTTTACTAAATGTTACGGCTATATCTACTATATCACCTTCACGATATAAAAAATCACTCTTAGATTTTCCGAAATACAATGCCTCCATTTCAAAATTATTATTTTCGTTACTAATTCTAGACATGGTTATCTTAATATGTTTTCCCTGACCAATTGAATATATTTTTTTAATTGTCATATTAAATACGCCAAAAACCGGTTCCGGATTTCCTGCACCAAAAGGTTTTAATATTGCCAAATCGTCAAGAATTCTTTTGGAAATCACCAAGGGATTTAATTTAGCACTTATATTTATTATTGGCGAAGGAATATCTGTTTTCTTGCACGATTCCCTGATTGCTTGCTTTAATTTATCAATATTTTGAGTTTTTATATCAAATCCTGCTGCCAAAGGATGACCGCCAAAACGTTCAAAAAGTTCTTTACATTCCAGCAAAACATCATATAATGGAAAATCTCCTATGCTTCTACACGAACCTCTTGCCATATTATCGTTATAAGTTATTAAAATACAGGGACTCCCGTATTTTTGGGTTATTCTTGTGGCAACTATACCTAAAACGCCATGATCCCAATTTTCTCCCTCAATTACTATAATTTTTTCATGTTTTCGTTTAGGATCCTTAATTAAAAGCTCTTCTGCCATTTTAAAAATTTTTTCTTCAATATCTTTACGCAAGCCATTTAGTTTATTTAATTTTTCTGCATTC
>JAUNCP010000095.1 GCA_030526535.1 Clostridia bacterium
GAATAAAGATAAAATTTCCAATGTGAAGACAGCAGTTTCTGAGCAAATTTTAGGCGTAGGTGAATTAATAGAAAATATATCAAATGAATTTTCAGAATCATATATTTACGACGAAGAATTTTCTGAATTATTAAGCAGAGAATTTATAAATTTGGGAATAGACGTAAATAAATTCATATGCCAAAAGGACAAGTTCGGGCATTTATTTTTGGATATAAAATGCGATAAGATTATTTCGGATAAATTTGATGATGAATTTTTAGAAAGAATATCATGTGTTTGTTCCAGGAATTTTAGTAATCCAATAATAAATATTTTCGATGACATTTGCCAAGTAAAAATTTACGAAATTCCACGTTTAAGAATAGATTTCGGAGTTTGCCAGCATGCTTTTAATAATGGAAAATATTGCGGCGATAGCTATTGTAATTTTCTAAATGGTACGGGAAAATATAACGTTATAATAAGTGACGGAATGGGAACAGGAGCGGAAGCTTCAAAACAAAGCGCATTAACGATTTCACTTATGAAAGTATTTTCGGAATTGGGAATTGATTTTAATTCTTCTATTAAAATTTTGAATTCTACGCTTATGATTAATTCCAAAAATGAAGAGATATTGTCTACTCTCGATGTGGTTTCAATAGATTTATTTAACGGAAATACAAAATTTATGAAAGCAGGTTCTCCAATCACTTTTTTGATAAAAAATAAAGTTGTTTTGAAGATGGACTTCGAATCATTACCTATAGGAATACTGAACGATGCATCTTTTTCTGTGAAAAGTACGAATTTAAAAAGCGGAGATTGGGTTATAATGATGTCTGATGGTGCTACGGATATAGGTGAAGAATGGATTTTTGATATTTTAAATTCAAAAGAATATAGCACACCACAGGAACTTTCAAGAATTTTATTAAATAAAGCGGTTAAAATGAGAAAAAATTCTCACGACGACGATATAACAGTCGCCGCTATGAGAATTTCTAAAAATTATTAGATTAATAAGCTAGAAAGTAACATTTTATATATTTTGTTGTAAATGGTATAAAGATTGGAAATCGGGAGTGGATTTTTTCCGATTCCCATTTCTACTGTGAATGCAGGTTTGTTAAATTCTTTTATGAACCAATCTTTAAATCCTCCGCCGACAGCTAATCCTTCGGGTGAGCTAAGTCTGTAACCACTTGTTATGGAAAATATTTTTGCCAACTTGTAAGAATTTTCGGGAATACTTTTCCCATATTTCCAATAAATTTCTTCGCCTTGACTGTGAAATGCGATTGCATATGAAAATTTATTTTTTTGGCAAAAATTAACCAATGCTCTTGTTTCAGGCTCACTTTCCGGTTTTTTCCCGCCAAATCTTGTCGGTGAAGGCTCCAGTATATTGTTTTCTTTTTCAAGTTTTTTCAGTTCATTCCATCCGGCGTTAAAATTGTGGTTAATATCTACTCCCGCAGCGTTAGCCTGCCAAGAAAATGTATGAACATTTGAAGCTTTTTTTACTAAATTTTGAAATTCGTTTGCGGATTTATATCCGTTCAAAGATATTTCTACGCCGTCCGGATTTACGCATGGAATTATTACAAGTCCTCGATTTTTTAAGTTTTT
>JAUNCP010000096.1 GCA_030526535.1 Clostridia bacterium
CCATCTTCCGTTTCTTCTATTCTCAATGGCTCACCCATTTTTTCTACTACTGATTCATATAATTTAGCACGCGGAAGTCCTACTTTGCCAAAGTAATCTTTTTCATAATAAAATATCGACGGATGTCTTAATTGGTATATACCAATTATTAAAAATATACCTATAATTGTGCCCCATATTATACACGCTTTTTTACTAAATTTAATTTTTAAATTCTTCATTCTGCTAATTCCCTATTCCTATATATACTAATTATCAGCTAAACCGTATTTCTCTAACTATATCGTTTTCATCAAACTCATAAGTTATCCATCTAAGTCCTTCTATTACTCCAAGGCAATTTTGTGGTAAACCTGTTGATTTTGTTATATGCCTGTAAACACTTTCTACTTTTTTTCTGGTAGATCCTACTCCAATTCTCCACATTCCAAACCTATATTGCTTTCCTGTTACTTTTACGTATTGAACAATCCCTAGCTTTATGCCCGTGCCTAATTCTAAACCGTTATAGTGAACAATATAATATCCATCTTCAGTTTTTTCTATTCGAAGTGGTTCGCCCATTTTTTCTACTACTGACTTATACAAATGATTTTTAGGAAGCCCTACTTTGCCAAAATAGTCTTTTTCATAACAAAATATCGGGTGTCTTAATAAATATATTCCAAATATTAAGATTAAACACGACATTATGCTGAATATTATACTCACTTTTTTATTTAATTTAATTTTTAAATTCTTCATTCTACTAACTCTCCATTTTTGTATTTTACTTGTCCTTTAGGTTTGGCCTCCGGCTGTTTATTAACCATTGCGATTTCATAAAATCCATTTTGAGCTTGTGCAAGTCTTGGTTGACCTTTTCTAATATTCCCACCAAAAAGTCCTCTGTTTGGATTTCCAAAAGATACATTTCCGTCAAAGGCATTTATATGTCCGTCTATAACTTTCTTCGAAAGCACGCTTGCTGTGTTTGTTTTAGGTCCATCAGGGTTTTCTTCACTTTCATAATACACTATATTCCCACCATTGCATATCCACAAATTTACTTCGTTAATTTTTTTAGCTTTTAGTTCATTTAAATTTCCAGTTCTACAGGAACCGTCCTCACTTTTTCCATTAACAGTTATAGCATTTGTATTTGAATGTGGTTCGATTAATATATTTCTATTACTCCCATGAGAATAAATTGTAAGTGTATCCACACCCACTTCTTTACCATCTATTATACCAAGATTTTCCCACTCTTTAATAAATTCATCTGCGTTATCTATTTTTACCATTATAACGTGTTTCCCTAAACTTTCAAGATATTCTTTTTCGGCGTTTGCTTGAGTAGAAAAATCTCCGCCTTCTCTTGCGGTGTAAAATATGTAATCCCTTATCAATTTAACGCCTAAATTCATACCTTTTCTTACAGCGTCATTGTCGAGCGGAAAACTTATTCCATTTTGCGAAAACCTAAACTCTTTTATCTGGTCAAATGCCCAATTAGCGGGAAGGGGATAGCCAAAATTTCCACTATATCTAGTAGACATATCACTTACAAAACTACTACAAGCGTAGCCTTTCTCTGAAACTTTTGAACATATATTTCTTGAACCATATATTC
>JAUNCP010000038.1:0-7874 GCA_030526535.1 Clostridia bacterium
AAGTTTAAGCATGATCGAAGATTCTGTCCTTTTATTTTCATACCGTGATTCTATTACTTATATTCGTTTTTAGCAATGCCAATTTTTTTATTCCACAACAAATTTATTTTTGTCGTGGTTTAACTTTTTTCTCGTTTTAATTTGTCTCTTTTGCTTATTAGCTCGCCTTTCGAATTGTATATTTCGTCCGGAAAATTGTGATAACTGAATGAAAAAAGTTCTCTACCTTCAACCCAATCAAATCCACCCTTTTCACTTAAACATATTATTTTTTTAGGTTCCATTATAAACGAAGCATATTCTTCGTAATTTGGGTCTTCTGGCTATAAGCAATTGTCATCGTCACCCCATCCATGCATATTTGCTAAAATCTCTGTTACATTTTTCCACTTTAACAAATACAATTCTCCATTTGGTCTAGTATTACAAACGTAATTATAAAATTTTCCCATGATTTTTTTTCATTTTTTGTCAAATACATAAATATCCTCTCCCATTCTAATATCATTTAGATCCATCTGGCATATGCGGTACTATATGCGCACCTTTTTTTCCATAATGGATTTTACCCCATGTCGTAGGTGTTCTTATTCCTGTAGCCTCATCAACACTTTCCGCTATTATAAAGTTTCACTATTTTGATAATAACTTATTAAAAAAACCTTCTAAAAAACTGTAAAAATTTGTACCAATATTCAACATACCACTGTCAAAAAAAACTGTTGAAATTTTTTCTATATCTATACTCCCCGACTTCCAAACTGTAACACAACCCAAATATTTAGCTGAGAAAAAATCAGCTCTTGTACTTGGATCATTAGATTTTTCTCCCGAAGTAACTATATTCTTAACAATTATATTTTTTTCATATAAATTTTTTTTATTATCTTCTATCCATTTTTTAAAATTTAAATTCATTTTGTTTTTTCACCTACAATTTTTATATTTTTAGCATATGGCATTTCAGGTACATCTAATCCTTTTAACTGTCTTAACCTAGCTTCTGGTGTATTTGGACCTAAAATTTTTGCCCAAATATCTTTCGTTTGAGATAATGATTTAGTGGGAACATCAAATTCAACGTATATACTTCCAATTTTCGCCTGTTTAAAAAATGCATCCATAGAAGCGGGATTTGCTACATGTGTCGTACCACTAAAGCTTTCTTGAACCTTACCGGTTTTAATCATCTTATTATATTCTTCACGCGACATCCATCTTCCGACTCTCGTCATATTCTTTTCCGCGAAAAGCTGGAGGTTAGGTTTTAAGCCTTGTTTCTTCGCTAATTCCTCTACGTCAACTACAGCCATTTTCCTATAGCGTTTTTTCGGTAGGAATTTTTTTACTAACCTTTGCGCTTTGAACTTTGCTTTTCTGAATCCTCTAATTCAATTATCAATTTTTTATCTGACATATCAAAAAAATTATTTTCATCTAAATGTATATGACAGCCTTCGCCACTAGATAGTGCAACGCTCAAAACATAATCTGCAAATAATATTAAACCTAATTTATTTCCAGATAAAACTACTTCATCATTAAAACTTTTCAATTTGTTTATGGCTATATAACCATCTTTTTCAAAACTCAATTTGTTATTTTTTTGAAGAAATTTTTGTATTATATTTTCTATTTTCAATATTAATACACCTCTCTTAATCCACCAAATAAATGTGAATATTTTCATCTATCATCATCTTACCAGGTTTAATTGGATTTTGACTCAACATTTCAAAATTCATATGTTTACCACCCGCATGCTGGCCTGTAATATCACTATTTCCCATTCTAACTTGTCTATAACCGTCTTGGGATACAAATCTTCCATTCCCCATATCTTTATATCCTTTGCCTAAAAACTCTTCTGCCATGTCTAATGCCTTACTACTACTTACCCTCATTCCATTTACTGGCTTTGATATAGCTTTTCCTTCCTCCGCGAAAAGCTGGAGGTTAGGTTTTAGGCCTTGCTTTTTTGCCAACTCTTCCACGTCAACTACAGCCATTTTTCTGTAACATTTTTTAGGTAGAAATTTTTTTATTCCACAACAAATTTATTTTTGTCGTGGTTTAACTTTTTTCTCGTTTTCATTTGTCTCTTTTGCTTATTAGCTCGCCTTTTGAATTGTATATTTCGTCCGGAAAATTGTGATAATTAAATTCAAATAACCCATTTTCTTTAAACCATTCCGATATATTCTTATTATTTATTGTTTTATCAGGAAATAAATTATCTCTTTCATCCAAACAACATATTTTTTTTATTTTCATGCATATACCTATATATTCTTCATAGTTTGAATCGTCAAAATTCAAATTATTATCGGTTTCATAAATAATATCACTAATTGCATATATAGTAGTACCATATTTCCATTTAAACAAATATAATTCTTTATTTGTTTTGGTTATAGTTATATATTTATGAAAATTACCTATTACTTTTCTTTCTTTTTCAGAAAAACACATATTAAAATCCTCCATTAATAAGAATTCGGATTTGATGGTACTATGTGTACCCCGTCTTTAGAATATCTTATAGTTCCCCATGTAGTATCAATATATTGTTGTTTATTTATATCAAAAAATTTACCTATCACATTTTTAAAATTCACTCTTTCTAAGTCTGGTTTTATTTTTTGACCTTTTCCAGCAAATTCGTCAGCTAATTTTTGAGCTTCTTCTATTGTTCCTTCAAATATGCTAGGATTTTTTCCATTTTTTACCGCATTTTCGTAGTTATTATGTCCTTTTATATGTTTATCTTGCCTACCTTCAAAGATTCTAATATTTCTTTTTTCTCCATATACCGCTCTATAAATTGGCTCTCCTGTGTCCTCCGCGAAAAGCTGGAGGTTAGGTTTTAAGACTTGCTTCTTTGCTAATTCTTCTACGTCAACTACAGCCATTTTTCTGTAACGTTTTTTAGGTAGGAACTTTCTTACTAGCCTTTGGATTTATGTTAAATATACAGCTTCAAATTATCTAATTCTATAATATTTGGATCAATTTCAGATGAATCAGCTTTTACCACTTCTAATTCATTTACTTTTCCATTTATAACATGCAAAAGAAATAAAACCGGAGCTGATGATTTTTGGTGTGCTATTATTTCAACCGCTACTCTATGCTTGTATGGATAAAGTTCTACTTCATTGTTAACTAAAAATTTTATTGATATATAATCACAATGTTGATAATATAAAAATTCAGAATTCAACACTTGATTTTTTAAAACATCTTTACCTTTAAAATCAAATTCAAATATACAATTTATCCATGTTTTCACTCGCTCATTATTATTCACTATATATTCATTCCCTTAATTTTATTTTGGATAATACGTCCCAATATTTATAACATCATCTGATACGCCAAAAGATGTGAACTCGATTACAACATCGTTTACTTTCACCTGTCCTTTATAAAATTCGCCCTTTTTTATTTTTAACTTCGATACAACCTCTGCTAATTTTTTATTTACAGCATTAATATTTAACCGAGTCCCAATTAAATGTCTTCCGCCATGTCCAAAAGTTATTTCTTTACCATTAATACTAATTCTCGATGTTATTCCTCCGCCACCGCTCGGAGAAACATATTCTCCAATATTATCCTCCGCGAAAAGCTGGAGGTTAGGTTTTAAGCCTTGTTTCTTCGCTAATTCCTCTACGTCAACTACAGCCATTTTTCTGTAACATTTTTTAGGTAGAAATTTTTTTATTCCACAACAAATTTATTTTTGTCGTGGTTTAATTTTTTTAGTTATACTTTTTAAATTTTTTATCCAGCATTCAAAAAAATCAACTCTCAACCCATTCTTTGAATATTCTTATTATTTCTCCAAGCTTGTTCGGGTCTCCCGCTGCATCAAATTTCCCATTTTTTACTTGGCAAAACATCCAATCATTTTTATCTTGTACATTATATTCATATTCTTTAAATGGTTTATTTTCTAAAAAAGTTTCTCTAATATCAATTTTTACTCGCCATCCAGGATTATCTATTGTATATATTTTTAATCCAAATAAATGCTCCCAATCATCATTACATTCTGATTTATACCATTTTTCCAACCATTTTATCATTTCCATATAATTTTATCCTTTCCATAATTCAAATAAATTCACTTTTATGTGGAATCCTGATTTCACCTGGCACAGTTTTATCATGTACATGAGGTGTAGATATATCTTGTCTAGTAACAGAATTTGTGTGAGAAGCTCCTTTCGCATCGTACCCAACAACTTCATCAAACCCCGTAGGATTTTTAGGGTTTACTTTGTACACCTTGTAATTCGTAATTTTACCTGTTGTCGGGTCAGTTTTATAAACAACATGATCACATTTGGCGTTCGGATGAGGATGAATTTTGTTTTTTACTCTACTTGCTTTTTGTGTAGTATCAGCAACATTTTCGTACCATTCATATTCTGCATAAGCTTTTGCTTTTTTTATGACTTTATCCGCGAAAAGCTGGAGGTTAGGTTTTAAGCCTTGTTTCTTCGCTAATTCTTCTACGTCAACTACAGCCATTTTTCTGTAACGTTTTTTCGGTAGAAACTTTCTTACTAGCTTTTTGGTTTTGAACTTTGCTTTTCTGAATCCTCTAAGTTTTTGAAGGCTCTCGCTTACTTTTTCTGCTTCTCCAGCTATTCTTCCTGCCGCTTTGCTTGCCACTCTTTTCGAGGCAACCCTCCCGGACCAAATGGCTACTCCTAATTCTGCCAGCTCAACTATATTGTCAGCTTTATGCCCCGTTGCTTCTTTTATCAAATTCTTGCCTTCTTGGTCGAATTTTCCCTTTGATATATACCACAATTCCGAAATCCCTTCAATTGCCATATTCGTTCCGAATACTATCATCGGTATTCCTTGTATTGTTCCTACTACTGTTGTACACAGTTCGCATCCTGTCGCTATTTGTGCTAGTCCTCCGGCGGTTTTCATTAATCCTTGCACTATCTTATCTTCAAGCGCTTTCTTTATCACTGAATCCGGCATCATTTCTATTGCTTTACTTATTATTTTTAATATTTCTCCCGCCAGTTCGTCTATCATCTCTAAACTTTCGTTTGATAAAAAATACCACAACAAATTTATTTTTGTCGTGGTTTAATTTTTTTAGTTATACTTTTATTTAGGTCTAATAAACAAATTTCAATTATTTGTTATCTACAAATATTCCTATTTGTGGCTTTTTTAGTATAGTTATATTGTAACGATCGGCAATAACATTCAGTGTGTTAGAGTCAACCTGTCTAATTTCTGAAACAGAAGTATATTTTTCACTACATACAGTATTTTCTTTATATGATATAGAAACATCTACATACATTTCATACGCAGATATAAAAAAAACAATTTCAAAATCATTATTAGAATAAGTGTACATCCATTCACAAGCCGCTTTATCGCCAATAAAACATGGTTCAATTTCAAAAAAATCTAATAATTCTATTTCATCATATTTAATAAACATATTTTCCTCCTCATTTTGGTATAACAGTAATAACATCACCGTTTAAATTTACAACTACTTTAATATCTTTTGTTGCATAATAAAAAGTATCTAATTCTTTTCCAGCATATTTTATACCATTTTTTATTGCGTCTTCTACAACACTTGGTGGTATATTACGTGGATTCACATATTTTATACAAAATTTATTGTAATCTTTGGTTCCTAACTTATATCCCTTTTGGTTTGCTATTTTTTCCGCTCTCCTACTTAATTTAGCTCTGATTTCTAATGTATCTGGCGCCATTCTTTCTAAAGCGTGCTGAGTATAATACCTACCATTAATCACCTTACCGCCTTTAGGCATATCCCATTTTGTCTCCTCTGCGAAAAGCTGGAGGTTAGGTTTTAAGCCTTGCTTCCTAGCTAATTCCTCTACGTCAACTACAGCTATTTTCCTATAGCGTTTTTTAGGTAGGAACTTTCTTACTAGCTTTTTGGTTTTGAACTTTGCTTTTCTGAATCCTCTAAGTTTTTGAAGGCTCTCGCTTACTTTTTCTGCTTCTCCAGCTATTCTTCCTGCCGCTTTGCTTGCCACTCTTTTCGAGGCAACCCTCCCGGACCAAATGGCTACTCCTAATTCTGCCAGCTCAACTATATTGTCAGCTTTATGCCCCGTTGCTTCTTTTATCAAATTCTTGCCTTCTTGGTCGAATTTTCCCTTTGATATATACCACAATTCCGAAATCCCTTCAATTGCCATATTCGTTCCGAATACTATCATCGGTATTCCTTGTATTGTTCCTACTACTGTTGTACACAGTTCGCATCCTGTCGCTATTTGTGCTAGTCCTCCGGCGGTTTTCATTAATCCTTGCACTATCTTATCTTCAAGCGCTTTCTTTATCACTGAATCCGGCATCATTTCTATTGCTTTACTTATTATTTTTAATATTTCTCCCGCCAGTTCGTCTATCATCTCTAAACTTTCATTTGTTACCATATGACTTACTGCTTCATATACCGTTTTCTTGTCTCTTGGAAAATATTCTTCCAAGTCTTCTATAAACTCTTCGTATTCTTCCTCTATTTGCTTTGCGTCATCATAATCGTATATACGATCGCTTACTTTTTGAAAGTACACTCCCCACGCTTTTAAGAGAATATTCAGCATTGTATCTGTTAGAATTTGTTCCGCCTCGTTTTCTCTTATTCTCATGTATTGCATTCTTAAGGTTAGGTCTCTTGCCGCTCCTTTTAGCACTTCCTTTGGCGTTACCCCTAACTCATATTCGCTTTCAAACAGTATTTTGTTCCCTCTTTTGCATTTATATAGCCACGGATAATTACTTTTTACATACTCTGAAAACCTATTTTGGATTTCCAAAAGTTTATCATAATTCTTTTCAAACTCTGGTGTTTCGTAAAATATATCTCCATTTCCAAAATATATACTTACTGACCCCGGCTCTCCTTGCCTTGCCGATCTTCCCATTGCTTGCTCGAGTATTCTTTCGTTTTCAGGCATATATGGGATTATCACATGTAGTCCATTACCTTTTTTACTTTTTTCATCTAAGATAATGTCTATTCCTCTTCCCGCCGCATTTGTTGCTATTGTAATGTTTCCGGCTTTTCCGGCTTCTTTTATGGCTTCTCTATCTTCCTCTATTTCTACACCCGTTATTTTTTTCGCGTTCGGAAAACGAGAACTTACAAATTCATTTACTAGCGCATTTGTTGGCAATATTACAAGTACTGGCGTTTTTTCTTTTTGTTTCTCCTTTATCTCTTTTTCTATTTGCCCCAATACATCATTATTTCTTTTTATATACATTACCTTTTGTCTTGAAGCTTTATTTCTCGGCATTTTAAATAACTGTACACTATACGCTTCTTCTAATATGTTTCTATCTCGTTCGTTCCCTACTGTTCCCGTAAGACCCGTTATATGTTTATACATATTAAAAAATGATTTTTGCGTTATCATACTATTTGAAACACTTGATTCTTTTAGCTCTAACCCTTCTTTTAGCTCTAGCATTTCGTGTATATAGTTGCTCCAACGACTTCCCGGCTTTTTATATCCCGTTGATGAATCGATTATTATTACTTCATTATCTTTTACGACATAATCTTTGTCTTTTTCATATTCATCCGAATTTCGCGCTGCTTTGTAGAGTTCTAGTACTGCTTCTTTAGGTACTTTTTTATTCTTGAAGAACCCTTTTACCTTTTCGATTATTTCTTCTTCTTTTTTATACCTATTTTCATATATACACCTAAATATATTTTCGCGATTTTTTATCGTTAATCTTTCTGATATTATTGCCGGCATACTCGATTGATCTAATAGCATATTGTCTACTTCATCTACTATTACTACGTCGTATTCTCTTTTCCTTTCCGG
>JAUNCP010000038.1:7884-9873 GCA_030526535.1 Clostridia bacterium
ATTTGTTGAGTATACTATTTCTCTATCCAATACTTCTAAATTAAATTCATTTTTAGCATGTTTTATTTCTTCTGATTCTCTTTTTAAAACACCGCTTCCTATTCCAAATAATTCATAATATTTTCTTTGATTTTCGTTGTCTCTTTTGGCAAGTTCCTCTGTTGATGTTACGATATCTACCCTGTGACCATACTTTGATAGCACCAATGCCTTCTCCCGTTTTTACTTCAGCTATCGTATTCTTCCCGTTTAATATTTCATCTGATAACCTAAGTACGGTCATTACTTGTACCGGATAGGGCTTTATTCCGTATGTATCTTTGATTTTTTTGAATATATAGCTTATTTTCTCGCTTATATTGTCTAAACTTTTTTTCTGAGAATTATTTTCTTTTATATTATTTCTCTCAAGATTTTTAAGTATTTCTTTTGCGTATTTTACGTATTTTTTGTTTTGAGCATCGGACTTAACTATTCCTTCTATTGTTGTTTGTGATTCTACCTTTTTATTATTTTCAAACACCAATTCCTCTGTTTTATATTTTCCGTTTTTTAAAGCCGTTTCCACTCCGTTTTCAATAATTTGTCTATAGAGCTTTTCTTCATTTTCTTTGCACTTATTTATATATTTTGCTAACAGTTCTTCTGTTTCTTTTTCGAGCTTTTTAAGTTGCTCAATCCCTTCGAGTTTTTCATTATTATTTGCATTCTTTTTATCTTGGGTTACTCCTAGCTCTGCTAATCTATTTTCCAAAATCTCTATTTTTTCTTTAAAATAATCTATTTGATTTTGGATATTTTCATTGTCTTTTATTCCATTATCTTTAATTATTTCTGCTCTTAGCTTCTCTAATTCTTCTATCTTTGTTCTATTAAAATACTCAAACCATTTTGGGTCACACTTTAATTCTTTTATATTCTTAAAGTTATCAAATGTTCCTTTTTCTATTTTTTCTACACTTTCAGGCAAAGCAATATTCTCAAGATTTTCAAGCCCATGAAAATCCTTTTTTTCTAGCTTTTTTATTCCGTCTAATATTACTAATGTTTTTATTTTGCTCTTATCAAACCCTTTAAGCATTTTTGGACTACATAATACTGTTTCTATACTTTTGCAATCTTCAAATGCTCCTTTTTCTATTTTTCCTACTTCTTGCGATATATGAACTATTTTTAATTTTTCAAAATGCGATACCATATATTTTGTGATTTTATCTATCTTACTTTCTAATGATAGCGCTTCCAATTTTGACTGCTCTCTACGTAGCACCATTTTTTTATGCAATTCGTCTATTAAGCTTGTATCTTTTATTCCGATTTTATGAAGCCTAAATCTCTGGGCGTTTGTATTATTCGATTCCCACAACTGTAGTTTCGTTCCGTTTTGACTTTTTCCTCCCGATACATCTAAACTCAATTTGTTTGATTTTAACTTTAATTCATACTCATCGTCATTCTTTAAATTTATTTCCCACTTGTAATTTTCCTTAAACGATGGGTTGAATTGCTTTACATCTCTATTCTTATCTTTTGTTCCCAAGAACATTTCAGCATGCAAAGACTCTATTGCATAACTTCCGTCTTCATTTTTATCTATGTAAAACACTTGATTTAGACTATTCTTCGACTCATCCCATATATGTAGTTTTGCACCATCTGTTTTTTCGGCTCCGCATATATCTAATACTTTTCCTTCCCCGACTAAGCTTTCTATTACATATATTCCGTTATCTACTGTTTTTTTATTTCCACCACGCTTATTTTGAGCCGCAAACACTGCTCCTTCACCTATCATATTTACTAGCATTATCAGCATCATAAATATACTTTTTAGTTTCTTTTTTATCATACTCTCACTACTTCCATGATTTTTTGTTTATACATTGTTTGTATCCAAATTTTTCTTGTTTTTACAGGACTTGGGCACCCCCTGATGCTTTATTATTTAAAACAGCTTTTATATTAAGCGCTCAAGTCCTTTTTACCTTT
>JAUNCP010000039.1:0-7446 GCA_030526535.1 Clostridia bacterium
AAATAATAATTCAAACACATCCGAAAATAAGGAAGTAGAAAAATCTCAATATGCCGTAGGAGATGTTATAAAGTTTGACGATAAAGAAGTAACTATAACAAACGTTAAAAGAAATTATAGTACTGGTAATGAATTTTCAAAACCAAAATCTGGAAATGAATTTATAAAAGTTTCCGTAAAAATAGATAACAAATCAAAAGATACAGTTTCTGTAAATACATTTGATTTTAAAGTTCAGGATAGCAATGGTGTAATAGATGATTGTGCTGCACCGACATATTCGTTAGATGATGGATTAGAAAGTTCACAGCTTGCTTCAGAAGGCTCAAAAACAGGTTCTATGGTATTTGAAGTTCCGAAAAATGACTCTAATTTAATATTAATCTATCAACCAAGTTTCTTATCAAACAAAAAAATCGAAATAAAATTATAAAAAATAATACACCAATCCCATATAAAAAGTGGTTGATGTGAAAATTTTCCCCGACTCTTGAAATTCAAAAGTCGGGGTTATTTTTTCGCTATTATTTATTTTCCGTAAACTTGGTCGGAAGAAAATCCGGATTCCACTAACTTTACAAGTTGCTCAACTGCAACCTCTTCATCTATTCCGTCCGCTATTATTTTTATACCGGTATTACCACCAACACCTAATGACAACACGCCTAAAAGACTTTTTGCGTTTACACGTCTTTCATCTTTTTCCACCCATATTGTAGACTTAAATTCATTTGCTTTTTGGATAAAATAAGTTGCCGGACGTGCATAAAGTCCTACCTCGTTTTGAACTAATACCTCTTTGACATACATATCAATCTCTCCTTGCAATAAAAATGTAGACTTATAATTCCTATAATATCCACAAAAATCCACCGTTTTTTTATATTATATCACAAAACCTATTTTAGTCAACAAAAACTTTAAATTTCGGCTATTTTACCTTTTTGTTATCAAAATCTATTTATCTATTGTGCAAAATAGCGACAACTATACACTAATTTTACAATTTAAAATCACCAACTCTTTAACTTCGAACATTAACCTAAATTCATCGTCGATTTCCGGCACATATTGACATTTTCGTATAAGTCAGGTCTATATTTTAGTGTTTCTTTAACAGACATTTCTCGCTTCCATTTTTCGATATTAGCATGATGGCCTGATAGCAAAACTTCCGGAACATTCTTATTATGCCACGAAGACGGTTTTGTATACTGAGGATACTCCAAAAAACCATTATAATGACTTTCGTCCTCGAAACATACATTTTCAGAAAGCACCCCGGGTACCATTCTACAAACGGAATCCACAACCGCCAAAGCAGGAATTTCTCCGCCTGTAAGCACATAATCTCCGATAGAAATATATTCATCAACAATTTCTTCTAAAACTCTTTCGTCTACTCCTTCGTAATGTCCGCACAATAACGCTATTCTTTTTTCATAATTCAATTCCTTTGCGATTTCTTGACTAAAAACTCTTCCTTTTGGCGTCATATATATTAACTTTGGTCTTTCGCCTCTATAATCGCAAACGCTTTCGAAACATTTAAAAATCGGCTCGGCTTTCATCACCATGCCTTTTCCACCACCATAAGGCGTATCATCGACTCTTTTATGTTTATCAAAGGCAAAATCTCTAATTTGATGGCATTTTATATCTATATATCCGTTCTTTCGTGCTCTACCTATTATACTTTCTGACAAAACCGCTTCACACATTTCCGGAAAAAGCGTCATTATATCTATACTTATCAATTCAGACATCGAAAATACCTTCTATCGGCGACAAATAAATCTCATTTTTTTCGAGATTTATTTCGCTTATAGTTCCATCTAATATCGGAATTAAATATTCTTTTCCATTACTATCTTTTACACTATAAATATCGCTTGCGCCATTATTAAATACATCGATAAGTTTTCCGTAAAGCTTTTTAGAATCTGTATTGCGTACAAAGCAACCCTTTAAATCTTCTATGAAATATCTTCCCTCTTCTATAGGTATATCTTTCTTAAAAGCATAAAGCAATTTACCTCTATACAATTCTGCTCTACATTTATCGTTAACGTCCGAAAGCTTTAACAATACTTGATTTTTATGTACACGAATATTTTCAATACACAATGGTTTATCTTTTATATCTATAAAAAAATTTTTTATATCATAAAAATCTTCAGGATAATCACACCACGTGTCAACTTTCAATTCACCGTTTATTCCTCTGGAACTCACTATTTTTCCTACGCAAAGAAAATCTTTATTTTCCATATTTTTCACCCAAAATTACTAAAAAATTGGCGTTCGGCTAAAAAATTTACCGAACGCTATGCGTGTTTAAACACGCTCCAATTGAACTGATATTCTTAAATGATTCTTTATTGCGGCAGACAAAGCTATAACTTTTATAGACCTTATTATTCTGCCATTTTTGCCTATTATTCTACCCATATCTTTTTTATCGGCATGAATTGTATAGATTGTAACGTCCGTTTGCTCACAATATTCAGTCGTGATTTTTAACGCATCCGGATTCGACACCAATCTATGTAAAATAACATTTAAGAGATTCGATATTACATCTTCCATTAAAAAATACTCCCTTTTCAACCAATATTAATTTCCGGAGTTTTCTTTAACTGAATTTATAATAGCTTTAACTCTGTCAGTCGGCTGAGCTCCGTTGGAAATCCACTTCTCGACTTTTTCCATATCAAGTTTTACATCGGCCGGTTCCACCATTGGATTAAAATGTCCGATTTCTTCGATACATTTTCCGTCACGTGGTGAACGTGAATCCGCTACAACTATTCTGTAAAAAGGCTTTTTATGTGCTCCCATTCTACGAAGTCTAATTTTTACTGCCATTTTTTATTCCTCCAAAAATAAAATTTAAAAAATTTTTATATATTCAATTTTATTAAAAAATAAAACATATAAATCAAAATATTAAAAAAACTTGGGAAACCTAAATCCTGCTATGCCCCTTTTAAATTTGCCGCCGAAACCTCCGCCAAATTTCCTCATTACTTTTTTCATTTGCTCAAATTGCTTTAAAAGTTTATTGACTTCTTCTACTTTAACGCCACTTCCGTTTGCAATTCTTCTTTTTCTCGACGGGTTTATAATTTCAGGCTTGCTCCTTTCCTTAGGAGTCATAGACAATATAATCGAACAAGTTCTGTCCATTATTTTATCATCTATATCAACATTTTTTAAATGCCTATCCATTCCGGGAAGTTTAGTCAAAATTGATTTTAGCGAACCCATTTTTTTGATTTGAAGCATCTGGTCTTTTAAGTCATTTAAGTCAAAACTATTTTTTTGTATCTTGCTGCTTAAACGCTCAACTTCTTTTTGGTCAAATTTTTCAGCTGCGTTTTCTATTAATGTTAACACATCGCCCATACCTAAAATTCTTGATGCCATTCTGTCCGGATGAAATTCTTCTAAATTTTCGAGCTTTTCTCCAACGCCGATGAACTTTATAGGCTTTCCTGTTACAGATTTTACCGAAAGCGCCGCACCACCTCTTGCATCACCGTCAAGTTTTGTTAATATAACTCCAGTAATATCAAGTAAATCATTAAACGATTTTGCAACCGTAACTGCATCTTGACCGGTCATAGCGTCAACTACAAGCAAAATTTCTTGCGGATTAAGATTTTCTTTTAACTCTTTGAGTTCGTTCATCAATCCTTCGTCTACATGAAGTCTACCTGCTGTATCGATTATTACTATGTCGTTTCCGTGATCCTTTGCAAAAGAAATAGCATTTTTAGAAATTTCAAGAGGACTTATGTTGCCCATCTCAAAAACATTAACTTTAATCTGTTCAGCTAAGACTTGAAGCTGCTTGATAGCTGCCGGACGATAAACGTCACAAGCGACAAGAAGTGGCATATGACCTTGTTTTTTGAACTTTAAAGCCAATTTAGCGGCATGAGTTGTTTTACCTGAACCTTGAAGTCCGCAAAGAAGAATAACTGTTGGCGGTTTTGAAGAAAACGATATCTGGTTTTTTCCTACTCCCATTAATTCGATTAATTCTTCGTTTACTATTTTTATTACCATTTGAGCAGGTGTGAGGCTTTCCATAACCTGTGAGCCAATTGCTCTTTCGGTAACTTTATTAGTAAATTCTTTTGCGACTTTATAATTTACGTCTGCCTCTAAAAGCGCTAATCTTATTTCCCTCATAGAAGTTTTAACGTCGGATTCTGTTAATTTACCTTTCGAGCGAAGTCGTTTAAACGCTGCTGAAATTTTTTCTGAAAGATTTTCAAACGCCAATCTATCACCTCCTATACAAGATAAAATCTAATCTAATTTGTATTTTTGGGTAATCTTTAAAATTTTCGCTTTATCGAAATTCTGAACATTTAAAATATTTTCTATTTCTGAAAAATCATTACGTATTTGAGTGAATTTTTCGAGAAATTTCAATTTTTGTTCGGCACTATAAAGAATTTCTTCGGCTTTTTTTATAGATTCAAAAACACCTTGTCTGCTTTTGCCAATGTTGTCGGAAATTTCCGACAATGATAAATATTTATTGTAATATAGGTCAAGATTGTCACGTTGAACTTTCGAAAGCATATTCCCATACAAATCCAAAAGTAATGGAATATCAACATTTTTATTCATAGTCAACCGCTTCCCTAAAATTAACCTGTAAAGTGTTTTGCTTTACAGCTATAAATCATTGTATATCATTTTTATTTTTGTGTCAACTATTTAGCAACACATATTTGAATGTCAATTTTTTCATCGTACCGTTTTGTGCTTTGTATATAAATTTATTGACAGTTAAATGTTGTTTTTTGTATAATAAACACTAGGCATCTTAATTTTATTTTGAAGGAGTTGTTTCACATGGCAGAAAACAAAGTAGATCCAAAGGAAATCGAGAAAGTTCAAAAATTACTCAGCGACGAAGAATTCGTAAAAAAATTAATATCGCAAGAAACAGTCGAAGACGCTAAAAAACTTTTCGAAGACCAAGGAATTGCTACAAGCATTGAAGAAATGGAAATGCTCGGCAGATTTATCAAAAAAATATCTGAAAAAGGTAATAAAAAACTTTCAGAAGAAGATTTAAAAGAAGTTGTCGGCGGAAAAAACAACGAGAAAACCTTAGAAGATATATACACAATGAACAATATATCTAACCAAATTATAAATAAGCATACAGAAGTTGGCGCAATTTCTGGAACATTCTCTGGGGCAAGTATCGGTGCTATAGCAGGAGCTATTGCAATGGCTATAGTTACTAGAAACGATAGCGAATATATAAGTCAAGCTGCATTGGGCGGCGCTATGATAGGAGCCACTTTGGCAACACCAATCGGAACACTAGTTGGTTCCATCGGAGGATATATAAGTGGACATATCAAAGCTAATAAATTCGCTAAAAAATGGTTTAATAAATAAATATTAACTCAAAAAAGGCTGATAAATGCTGTCTTTTTTAATATTAAAAATATATTTGTTTTATTATAAAACACAGATCTTTAGTAAACAAGGCATTAAACAATAATTAAACACAATTCTTAAATGTTGATATAATAGACTTGTTATGGTATAATAATTTTAAAATAATATAATTTTCATTTTAAAGGAGTTGTTATATACGAACGAAAACAAAGTAGACCCAAAAGAAATCGAGAAGGTTCAGAAATTACTTAGCGACGAGGAATTTGTTAAAAAATTAATTTCACAAGAGACAATCGAAGACGCTAAGAAACTTTTCGAAGACCAAGGAATTACTACAAGCATTGAAGAAATGGAAATGCTCGGCAGATTCATCAAGAATATCTCCGAAAAAGGCAACGAAAAACTTTCGGAAGAAGATTTAGGAGAAATATCTGGTGGATCAGGCGGCTCTCTATTTGTTCGTGGCTTAGGAGCTACAATAGGCGCTTTAGAGTACGGAGCCGCTGGAGCTGTTTCTGGAATGTTGCTTGGCTCAGCTGTCGGCAATTATCGAGATGATGTTTCCGTTGATAGTGGCAGGTTTTATGGGGCCTTTGCCGGAGCAGTAGCCGGTGCAATATACGGTGCGAAATATGGCGCCGCCACAGCAAAAAAATGGTATGATGAACCCGACTAATTAAACATTAAATTTCAAAAGTCCGCTTCAAGCGGTCTTTTTTTAATATTTAAAACATAATTATTCTATGGTGAAAGTATGAAAATAAATTCGTATTTAAAATTCAAAATTAATAGTAAAATTTTTATAAGCATTATCGCTAGCATCGTCATAATTTTCACAATTACTTTTTATTCCAAAAATCAAAAGTTCGCAAATGCTTTTCAAAACAGCACAAAGCAATCTATAAAATTACCTATAATTATGTACCATTTTATATCAAAAGGCGAAGATATAAATAATAAATTTACCATTTCTGCCAAAACTTTCGAGGAAGATTTGAAATATTTATCAGAAAACGGTTATACTACAATTCTTGTTAACGATTTAATCAACTATACAGAAAATGGCTCAGATTTGCCCGAAAAGCCTATAATTCTTACTTTTGACGACGGAGCATACAATAATTATTGCTACGCTTATCCTTTGGCTCAAAAATATAACGCCAAATTTATTTTTTCTCCTATTGCAAAAGAATGTGACAAATATTCTTCTATAGACGATGAAAATCCGACGTATGCATATACAAATTGGGGAAAAATAAAAGAAATGTCAGAATCCGGATTGGTGGAAATACAAAATCATACATATAACATGCATAAAATAAATTCTCCTAGGACAGGTTGCTCAAAATTAAAAACCGAAAATTTCGAAAATTATAAATATAAACTTTCAAGTGATCTCGAAAAAGCACAAAATTTAATATCTGAAAAAACTAATTTCACTCCAACAGCTATTGTATATCCTTTTGGCGCTTTCGATAAAAACACAGAAAAAGTTGTAAAATCTTTGGGATTTAAAGCCTCATTTACTTGTGAAGAAAAAGTAAACATTATAAACCGCAACCCAGAGACATTATATAGTTTAGGTAGATTTTTAAGACCGCCGTATATCTCATCAGAAAAATTTTTTAAAAAATTAGAGCAAACGCACAAGGCGTAATGCTCTTATTTTTTTATTTGAAAATTAAATTTAGTTAGCTATCTATAATTATTCGGTACTATCCTCTTTACTACGCTTTTTACCTATATAAAATATTATTCCGATTAGAATAGACCCTACTATTAATATTAAAATTACCGCTATAAATTCATTTTCTATTGCCCAATCATACACATATTCCATACTTTCATTTATTGCTTTTTCAGATTCTCCAGCAAAATTCGATATGCTATCTATAATATCATCGCCGAAATCGGAATCAGAATCGGAGCCAGAGCCGGAGCCGGAACCGCCACCGGAATTGGAGCCGCTATCGGAACCAGAGCCAGAGCCGGAACCGGAACCGGAACCGG
>JAUNCP010000039.1:7469-9742 GCA_030526535.1 Clostridia bacterium
TATGATACTTCCTAATTTAGAGGAAACATCATTTCCTAAAAGTGTAGTTAATTCATTATTGTCTTCTATTAATTCAGATACAGAAATTTGCAAATCGGAAGTTCCTTCAGAATAATTCGGAATTTCTTTTGCAGCCACTGCAAATTTACTGAACGAAGCTGTTTCAAACTTAATAAAATCAGAATTTATATCTGCGTCCAAATATTCTATACTGCCTGATTTTTTTTCATGAACAACAACTATATTTTTGTATCCAACCAAATCTACAGATGGTATTGCAACCGAAACCGTTTTTCCGTATTCAACTTCATATTCTTCGCCTGTCAATACGTCAACAAGTTTTATTTCATAAAGCGAAAGAACCGTTCTTCTGTCTATTTTTTTATCAAAAGATTGCATCTGCTCTAAATTATCATTTAAAGGAGTGACATAAACCTTGGCGTTCCAATCTATTCCACTGACTTCAATTCCGTCAAATTTATGATTTATTTCACCTGCTAAATCTTGAGAAGCTTTTAAAGATTCTAAATTTGTAACTTTCTCTTTTTCTTCATCCGATAAAGAATCATATTTTAGTGTAGCATCAACTACTGCATTTACATCACTTTCAGAATTAACTTCCTGTGGAACATTATTTATACTATCCATACTTACTTCTTCTTTGTTCTTAACTACATTTTTGACAATTACCGTGGAATTACTTGTTATATTTTCAAGACAATATAAACCACTGTTTTCTGTCAATGTTTTTTCATTATTTAGTAAAACCCATGGTAAAGATTCGTCATATGCATCTAAAACCGAAATTTTAAAATAGAATTTTCCATCATATTCTATTTCTTGCGTTCCTTCAAAAACTTTATTTTTGCTGGTTTTATAAACAAGACCTTCTGTTTTTTTGAATGTTACAGTATACGAATTTTTCTTTACATCCAATATTTCTATTATTTTATCATCAGTTATCTTTTCAACTGTATACACTCCGTCATCATTTTTTACCAATGGTACTTGAGCACCTTTAACAGCAACTTTTGGATTTGCATCACTATATGCTTTATCCAATAATAATTTAAACTTAAAATTGCTTCCATGTTCTACTGATACATCTTCCCCTATATCTTTACCGCTATTCGGATCGATACATCTTACTCCATTGGTTGTTCGAAATTCTATATTATACTTTACTTTGCTTATATTTTCTACTGTTATATTTAAATTTTCGTTTATATTTTCTATTTTATAAATATCATTCACAGGTAAAATTTCTAATCTGGCTTTTTGAGAAGAAAAATTTTTATAAACCTTCATATTTGATAAATCAAAACCATTTTTGGCAAATATTCTAAAGCTAAAACTTTCTCCATGTGAAACACCAACAGACTCACCTGAAAATTTTTCGCCATATTGATCACGAAATTCAACACTTTCGTTATCAGAAAATCCTATGTTATACTTATCAATTTCAGTTCCTGTAATATATATACGAACATTCTGCTTTAATTCCTTAATAGTAAATGTACCGTTACGATATAAAAATCTGTCATTTCCCGTTTCGCTTCCTTTAATTTTTCCATCTTTATCTATTGTTTTAGAAAAAGTTTGGCCATCTGCGAATTCTGCATTAATTGTAATATTTGAAGTAATATATCCACTATCTCTTGCCACAGTAAAATTAACATCTTTTCCGTAATCGCACTCTACATAATCATTATAGATAGGATAACCGGATTCATATTTAAAAATTATACCTTCATACTTAGAAAAAGTCGCCTTATTTTTTAATTTTTTCACATTTTCAACTTCTATAATTATATCTTGGGTTATGTTTTCCAAAGTATATACATTATTTACAACTCGCAATGTTTCTTGTTGATTATTATTTCTTATATAATGTACTATAATATCCGAAATATCATAACCCTCTTTTGCTTTCACCATAAATGATAACGATGTACCACTATTTACATTAATAAAATATTCCTCTTCTTTTTCTTCAATTTTTTTATAATACGCAGGAGATATAATTTTATATTCAATACTATTTTCCTTCGTATTACCTAAATCTTTTTTTAGAAATGTAATACTTGGTGTTAATTTTGATACGTCTGAAAAAACCGTACCATTACTTTTTACATTACTCATTTCATAATAACTAATTGTATTTGGTTCTTCTTCATTATCATTTGCTTGCTGACTATTAAAAGTATACAAATTATCATTAAAATCTATTTCTTCTCCATTATCATTTATTTGTTCACTGTTAAAAGTGTATG
>JAUNCP010000097.1 GCA_030526535.1 Clostridia bacterium
AAACGGTGAAGAAATGTTTGAAATTTTAAAAAAAATAGACCCTGTGAGTTCAAAAAAAATACACATTAACGATGTAAAAAGATTAAAACGGGCCATTGAATTTTTTTATGAAGAGGGTTATCCGATATCATATCAGGTAGAAAATTCAAAAAAAATAGTTTCACCGTATAATACTTGTAGAATCGGTTTGAATTTTGAATCCAGAGATATTTTATATGATAGAATAAATAAAAGGGTAGATAAAATGTTTGAAAATGGAATTGAAAAAGAGGTTGAGATGATTTCCAAACTAAATTTAAGTAAAACTTCAAGTATGGCAATAGGCTATAAAGAGGTTTTGCCTTACATTTTAGGTAAATGTACAAAAGAAGAAGCGTGTGAGGAACTAAAAAAAGCTACCAGAAGGTATGCTAAGCGTCAACTCACTTGGTTTAGAAAAAATTCTGACATAAATTGGATTTATGTGGACAAATGCAAAGACATGTCTGAAGTTATAAAAAAGTCTTTTGAAATTGTAAATAAATTTATTTTTGAAAATAAAAAGGATAAATATGAAAATATATGATTTTAAAAAAATAAAAGATATTAAAACCGGTACCAAAATTAAAATTTTGTTGTTGGTTTCGTTGATTGTTTTAGTAATAAATTATTTAATCTCTCTGAGTAATCATTTGGATTTTCAGCCTATAGATCGTGATGAAATAACAGAAACTATTTCTTCTTTAGGAATAGTTATAAGAAACGAAGAAATTTTAAGTAATGAAATTTACACCAAAAAAAATTTAAAATATTTTTTGAGTGATGGTGAAAGAATAGAAAAAAATGGAATAGTTGCAGAAATTTATGAATCTTCTAAAGACGTTAGATCAAGTTACAAAATTGAAAGTTTGAATAAAGAACTGGAAATTTTGGAAAAGCTAAATTTTTTGAAAAACAATATTTCCAAAGGCGTAAATTTTGTAAATTCTCAAATAAATGAGCAAATAAGAAATTTGCTTTTATCGTCTCATGATTTTAACCCGTTAAAAGAAAAAATTTATAGAGAAAAAATAATTTATCTTTTAAATGAAAGGCAAATTATATTGGGTAAAAATGTTAATTTCGATAAAAGAATAAATCATTTGAAGGAAAAAAAAGAAAAAATAGTTTCTGATATTTCTAAAAGCATAGGTACAATAAATGCACCTAATGCCGGAATTTTTATGGGAAATTTGGATGGATATGAAAAATTAACCGGTGAAAAAAATATATTTGATTTCGACTTTGAAAGTTTAGATTTTAAAACCATAGATTTGAATTCAATCAAAAACAGTAAAAATGATATTGGGAAAATAATTACATCTGAAGAATGGTATATAGTTTGTAAATTGAATGAAAAAGAAATTAGAAAAATCAATCAAGGCGATGAAATTACAATTGATATGCAATTGATTGATGGTGAATACGGTATTCCGTGTTTAGTTAAATCTATTAAAGAAACAAAGAACCCAAGCGAATATATTGCTATTTTTTCATGTAATTATATGAATAAAAATATAGCGTTTCTAAGGAAAGAAAATTTTAAATTT
>JAUNCP010000098.1 GCA_030526535.1 Clostridia bacterium
TTCTCTTGCACTCACGTTCTTTTTCTTCTTGTTTTCTTTTTTCTTCCGCACACTTTTCTTGCTCAATTTTAATTCTTTCCTCCATTTGTTTAATGTTTGATGATATACAAGAAAGTAGTTGTTCGGTAAATTTCTCTCCATTAAATTTGTTTGACTTAACACTTTCCTTAACTTTATTTTTTAGTTCTGTGAATTTCTCATCAAGTTTATTTCTTGTGTCGGTATCAACTTTCCACTCAAGTTTTATGTAAATAGCATCAACTAAAGCAATAAATTTATCAGGAGTTATATTTTCCTTGCTGAATTTCTCCTTAAATTTTTTGAAAATATTCTCAACTAAATCAATAAGTTTATTAGGATTTGTTTCATTTTTAAAAGCTTTATATACTATATTTTCAACCTCTTCTATTTCTATAGTTTTTGCATTTCTTATTCCATTTATAATTGATGAAGCCACCCCTCCTATCAAGACAGTTCCTGCTGTTATAACTAACGGCACTTTTAACTTTTTAAAGTTCCCGAATTTTTGCCATTTGATTTATGAATGCTACTAGAATGTCCAATCATTGGAGAAGAACTGTTTATATTTTTTATTGCTCCGGCTGATTGATTAGGTAAAGATGAAAGTACTGAGGTTGCAGTTAATAAACTTGCTATAAACTTTTTAAACATAATATACCCTCCACCAATTTTTTCTAAATCTGTTTCATTTAACTCTTGTTCTTTAAGTTGTTTTGATAATAAATTTTTTAAAAACATATTTCTTCTGAGTTCATTTCTATGTATTCTTTCACAAGTACTACCTCTTTCATTATAATATATATCAAACGAAATATTTTTTAAAATATGCTTATATTTATTTTATCATAAAATAAAACCCATGTCAACATCAATATTAACATTAAAGTAAAACCATAAACTTTGATTTTCCTGTATTAAATTTGTAACCTATAACAAAAACTTTTAAAAATCTTTATTTGAATATATTATTCTATGTTTTTTCCCATTTTTTCGTAGCTTGAGGATGATTTGTGCTTTCGAACACATTCCGTGTAAGAACAACTCAAATTATAAGCGTCCCTTTTTTAAGATTTATATAAAAGCACAAAGTATTTGTTGATTGAACAAATACTATAAAAATAAATTAAAAACTTATACATTTTAGCCGTGTGAAAGTATGCAACACCCTGTAGGGTATTGCATTTCTAAAATTTAAAAAATTCGTCAGTTATTCAAAAATTAGGCTTGAAAAAATACATAAAATTAAACAAACCCCAGTATTACTGAGGTTTTAATTGTATCAATATTTGAGTACAAATATGGTGGACACAAAGGGACTCGAACCCTTGACCTCTCGCGTGTGAGGCGAACGCTCTAACCGGCTGAGCTATGCGTCCTTTTGAAATTATTATATACCGCTACAAAAATATTTTCAACCTAAAATTTTCCCCGGGAATGTCCAAAAGATACATTTAAATAAAATAAGAAAGAGCGAATGAAGATTTGAGATGAGGGTAAAGAAACTTTGCAAGAGCAAATTTGTTAAATGCGCTCACGAAAATT
>JAUNCP010000099.1 GCA_030526535.1 Clostridia bacterium
TTTTTTATCCAGTATAAAAATATATTTTCGCTTATTCCCAGTATTCTTCCTACCGCTCTTCCACTATTTCCTTCCATATACAACTTTATTGCCTGTTTTTTTACTTCCTCACTATAATTCCTTTCTTTTGGATTTGGCGTGTATACTTTTCCGCAAACTTTACATTTATAATTTTGGCTTCCAGCTTTTGTTTTCCCTGCTTTTATTTGTTCTTTTTCTATTTTACATCTTTCACATCTCATACTTCATCATTATAACACAAAATTTCTTTTCGGGCACTGCCAAATATGGTTGTATGTTGACATAAAAGAAAATTGTATATAAAATTATATTTTGAAAATATTTTTTGGAGATGATTGTACAATGGATTGTATTTTTTGCAAAATAATAAAAAAAGAAATTCCTGCTTCAATTTTGTATGAGGACGAAAAAATATTGATATTCAATGATTTAAATCCTGAAGCGCCCAAACACTTTTTAGTAATTCCAAAAGAACATATAGCTTCAGTAAATGAACTTAATGCATGCAACTCAGATGTTATATCACATATTTTTACTAAAATTAACGAAGTTTCTCAAAATATAAAGGAATTAGAAAATGGATATAGAATAGTAACTAATTGCGGAGAAAACGCAAGTCAAACTGTTAAACATTTACATTTTCATGTTTTAGGAGGAAGAAAACTTTCATGGCCTCCGGGTTGATTTTTCATAGTAAATGCTATTAGCGTTCAAGCTTAATTTTATTAAAGTTTGAACGCTTTATTTTTTAACTTAATAAAAGACGGTGAAAAAATGATAAAACGACCATTTGCGATAATTGGAATTTCATATCTAATTTCATTATTAATTTTAAATCTCGTGCCAAATGATTTTTCGCTTATACCAATAATTCTTACTCTCACTATCTTATTCATATTATTGATTTTCAAAAAAACACGCTCGGAAAAATCGCTTATATTATGTGCAGCGACTTGTTTTGTTGCAAGCGTTATGAATTTTGCGAATTTTAAATTAAACATAGAATACATAAAAAATTTATCGGAAACAGAAGTGAAAATTTCCGGAATAATATATGATATCCCTTACAAAAAATATGATAACTACATTTATACACTTAAAATTCAAAGTGTAAACAACAAAGAAATTAAACCTTTTAAAATAATCTTATATTCAAAATCGCCTATAGACGCAGATTTATATGACAAAATCACATGTAACGTAAATTTAAACATTTTAAAATCCAATAATTGGATAACAGATAATTGGTACAACTATTCACAAGGAATATACGCTTCTGCATATTCTTACAAATACAATCAACAAATTATTGAAAAAAATAAAAATCTTTCTTTGAGATATTATACGTTGGAAATGAGAAAAAAGATAATTCTAACAACAAAAGAAATTTTCCCGTCAGAAATCGCTAATGTAATAAATGGATTCATTTTAAGTTATAAAAATGATATTCCACAAACCACAAAAGAAACTTTTCAAAAATCCGGCATATATCATCTTTTGGCAACTTCGGGAATACATGTCGCAA
>JAUNCP010000040.1:0-5227 GCA_030526535.1 Clostridia bacterium
TCATGTGTATATGATATAAAATTTGATTTTTTATTTTGAATATTTTCATTTTGAAAGCATGAATTTATATATTCTAAGTCTATTGAACAATCTTTATCTAAATTGACTCTGATTTTACGCAAATGCGCTCCGGAACCAATTCCGGAAAATACATCTACAAAATTTTCAATATTACTTTTTGAGAAACACAATGAAAATAAATCTAAAAATGATTTTGAATCCCGTACAACCGATGAATTGATTTTTTGAAACCCATATAACAAACTGGTTTTTTTGTCAATTTTTTCTAAAATATTCTCATCTGAAGACACTATAATTAACTTTTGTTTAGCTCTAGTAAGTGCAACGTACAAAACTCTTAATTCTTCCGATAAATCCTGAATACTATTTTTTAAAACAACAGACTTTCTGACAATATTATCAATTTTCAAAGTTCCGTCAATACTTTTGAGTTTCATACCAACACCTAAATCCTTATTAATCATCAGAGAATCAGTATCATTTACAAATTTTTTTGAACACCCGGCTAAAATACAAATAGGAAACTCTAAACCTTTAGACTTGTGAATACTCATAATTTTTACGGTGTTTTCATTTTTAGAAGATCTATTTGCCGGCGAAAGGTCTAAATCACTGTTTTTAAGTGTATCTATAAACTTTAAAAATCCTGACAATCCACCTTTATACTGTTTTTCATATTTTTTTGCATGCTCAGAAAAAGCAATTAAATTAGATTTCTTAACATTTCCATTTTTTTGCGAAAGAACAATAGCCGGATAATCGGTTTCGGAATATATATAATCAATAAATTCATTACACGGCATTGTATTTGACATTTTTCTATATAAATCTATTTTTTCAATAAATATTTTAGATTTAACATTGCCTGCTTCTGCTGATTTTTTTATAGCAAAATAAAGTGGTACATTTATATCAATATATCTTATACCGGATATTTCATCTATATTAAATCCAAAAATTGGAGTAAGCATCGAGGAAATTAAAGGAATATCTTGCATTGGATTATTTATAACCTGTAAAATTGATAAAATTGTAGATATTTCAGGAGTTTTCAAAAAATTCTCTTTATTTTCGGACCAAAAAGGTATCCCATTTTCTAAAAATTCTTGAGAATATACATGAAAATTTTTATTCGCACTTCGCAAAAGAATACAAAAATCATTATAAGTAACTGCTCTTAATTTACCATTTTCATAAACTTGGTAACCTTCTGCTATCATTTTAGTTATTAATTTAGAAATTTCACGTGCTTCCGATTTTAAATCATCTTGTTTATTAACATCTATCATTTTAAACACAACGTCTGCGTCATCTTTGTCAAATATTTCGGAATAATTTGCTCCCGCATTTAATTTTTCTTCCGAATCATAGTCCACTTCACCCACCTTTTTTGACATAATATTTTCAAAAATATAATTGACAAAATTAATAATTCCGGATTTGCTTCTGAAATTTTTACTTAAAATAATTTTTGCAGGATATTTTTCTTTATTTGGATTATAAATTTCATAACTATCTTTTTTTTCTGAAAATATTTTGGGATTAGAATTTCTAAAGCTATATATACACTGTTTTATATCTCCTACAGCAAATATATTTTTTCCATCTCTGGAAACAAGTTTAAATATCATGTCTTGTAACTCATTTATATCTTGATATTCATCTATAACAATTTCTTTAAATTTTTCAGAAATATCATTTGCTGTTTTACTTTTTACAACTTTATTATCGGAATATTCGCATAATAACTTCAGAGCAAAACGTTCAAGGTCGCAAAATTCTAAAACATTTTTGGCAGTTTTAAGCGTGCTGTATTCTTTGGAAAAATATTCAACTATAGAAAATAATGTTTTTTGCAAATCGTAAATTTCTTTAAAATGTTCCACTATTTCATCTTCAGTAAACGAAAAATCATCAATAAATCCTTTTATATTATTTTTTATATAGTCACGTTTAAATTTAATTATCTTATTTAAATATGCTTTTTCTTTATTTCTTGTAGAACAAAATCTTTTAAATGAAACGGATTTAATATAATTAGATATATCATCCCAAGATGATTCTTCTGAGTTCAAAACGGACATAATTTCCATAATAATCCGTTTGTCATCTTCTATTGTTTCTATACAAGATTTTTTTATATCTTCATCCGAATTTGCAATTTCTAAAATTTCAAAATTTAGTTGTTTCATAAATTCAAGTTTTTCTTTTATAATTTCCAAAACCACTCTTATATATTTCGAATTTTTAATATTTTTTATTGCATTTTCCATATCTCTATTCTTTTCATCCATCCATTTTTCGGGAAATGGCAATGATGATACAAAATTATATATCTGAAAAATAATTTTTTTTAAAGAAAGATCATTTTTGTCTTTTGATAAAACATCTAAAACTTTTTCAAATTTTTTATCATTCAGACTATAAAAATAATTAAATGTATTCTTTATTGCTAGCTCTTTATACTCAAAAGCTTGTTCATCTTCAATTATTTTAAAATTAGGAGATATTCCCAGTTTGTAAAAATTTTCTTTTACCATCTTAGAACAAAAACTATGTATCGTGCCTATATTAGCATATTTTAATCTCATAAGCTGACGTTGTATATTAAAATCATTAGGATTTTTTAATGCAATATTTGAAAGCTCTACAAAAATCCTGTTTTTCATTTCTTGGGCGGCAGCTTTTGTAAACGTAACTATCAAAAAATCATCAATATTGATTTTATTTTTCGGATTAACAATTTGTTCTATAATTCGCTGCACCAAAACAGAAGTTTTACCTGACCCGGCAGCCGCAGAAACAAGAATCGCCCCCCCTGTAGCCTTTATTGCATTTTGTTGTTCTTGCGTCCAGTTTCTACTCAAAACATTCACCTTCCATTTCTTTCATTTTTTTGAAAATGTCTTCTTTTTTATTTAGATTTTTAATTTCATAAAATTCATTTTTTTCATATCTACAAATCGGAAAATATTCGCAATAATCGCATGGTGTTTTTTTGCTTGAATCTCTTTTTGGATTTGAAGATATCTTCCCAAATTTCATTGAAGTTATCATTTCTTCTATCAAAAATTCTATATATTTAGAAATCACTCCAAATTCTTCCAAATTAACAAGATTTTTTGAATCTTCTATCTTTCCATTTTTAAATTCCACAGGAATATATAACTTTTCACCGGAACTATCCATACCTAAAATTACTTGTTCATTATTCAGCACTAATCCGCTCATACATAATTTATTTCGTACCTCTTGTCTACTATCAGCAAACGGCTTAATGGCCCTAAAATATAGCACTCCCGCCGGTATTATTTTTCCATATCTTTTCTGACCATTATTTTTTATTGCCATCAAATATATAAGCATTTGTGTATTTAATCCATATAAAATATCTGAAAGATTAAATTTTTGATTATCACCTGTCTTATAATCAATTATTCGTATATATTTTTCACCTTTCTCGGCATTCATTATATCGACTCTATCAACCTTACCCTCGATATTTACGTTAGTATCATCAACAAATTTATATTTAAGCGGAGGTATATCGCCTCCTTTTGAAATTATTAATTCCAAATCCGCAATTTTAAATTCACTTTGCTTAAATTCATCTAAAAAACGTTTCGAAAGATATAACAAAGATTTTTTTAAACGATTCATTAAATAAACAAAATTAGGAGAATTTTCTTCTATAAAACTTAACTTTTTAGAAATATATAAATTTAAAATTTCTTCTATCTCTTTTTTTAAAATTTCATCCGAAATATATGTATTTTTATCAAGCGGATATTTTTTAAACAGATTTTCGAAAAAAAAGTGTGTTATATTTCCGTACTGTATACAGTCAAATTTTATAGGTTTATTAGATTTTGCTTTTAAAACATATTCACAAAAATATCCGAACCTGCATTTATAATATTTTTCAATTTGAGATGCGGATATTGTAATATCATTTCCCAATAACTTTTTTGCATTTTTACTGTCTTTAAAATTGATATCGACAAATTCATTAATTCTTTTTATACTATTACATTTGTTTATTCCTTCCTCAGTTTTTGAAAAATATTTTTCAATTGCAACAGAAAGATCGGTTCTCGTATTTTTAGCATATATTTCAAGTGCATTTTTTTTTGACCATATTGTCTCTTCTTCCGTAAAATTATATCTATTCCAGGTTGTAACGCTCGGAAAAATTCCGATAATTTCTGTTACTACTTCTGACGGCAAATTCACATCTTGAAAATTAGAAGCAGGCCAACTTACAAAAAGTCTTTCCGTTGCGCTACAAACAGCACAGTAACATAAAAATTTTTCTCGTATTAAATACGCTTCTGCATTATCAATAAATTCTATTCCGAGAGAAGTTATGTAATCAATATCTTTATCAGTAAATAAACCGGATATCTCTGGGCATTTAGGAAACTTTCCGTTAACGGCACCTATTATAAACACAACTTTTTTGTTACTAATACCTGATTTACCAACTTCTCCGACAAATACACTGTCTACTGTTTGCGGAACTAAATCTATGCTGGCAAAATTACATGAGCCGGAAAAAATATTAATATAGCTCTCTATCGATATTTTTTTATTTCCGACAACTTCAGCTATCTCGCTTAAAATATCAATCACTATGTCCCATGTTTTCGCCTCTTTTTCCATAGCAATTTTATCTTCTGATTCAAAAAACGATTTACAAATTTTCTTTAAATTTAATGACGCATCTATATCACAAAGTAAATCATAGACAGCCTTTGAAATTTGTTTTCCTGTAGCATTAGATATTCTCTCTTTAAAATTTTTAAGAGGTATAAAAAATTTTTCTTTTATATTATTTATCTTTTCCAACTCCAAAATATCTTTTTCAGAAAAACTTTCAACAATACCTTTGGGGTTGAATTTAAATTCAGATTCCCAAGCTTTACCATTTATATTCCAAAGCAAAGCATAATTTTCTATAGTACAAATTTCCTCGGTCGAAATATCCAGTAATCCCGATTTTAAAAAATTAAGTATACCGGCTGTATTATATCCGAATTTTACAGCATCAAAAGCGCTAAAAATCGTATTTGTAACGCTTTTATAAAATATAGATTCCGAACTGTCTATAAAATATGGTATATCGTAATTTTTAAAAACATTTTTTATTATTCCAGAATACTCTGCCATATCTCGAGTTAAAACGGTAAAATCACTGTATTTATAT
>JAUNCP010000040.1:5237-8061 GCA_030526535.1 Clostridia bacterium
ATTTTTTTAATAGTTCCGGCAATAAAAGCACATTCTTCATTTTGGTCCAAAGCATTATAAATTACAATATTTTCAGATTCACTGCTGAATTTTTTCTTAAAAGCAGAAAAAATATTTTCTTCAAGGTAATTTAAGTCGTTTGGTAAATAGTTTTTTTCAAAAATAAAATCATGTGGTGCTATTTCAATATTTAAGTCCACCGCTAATTTTTTAACATTAGATATAGTTTTATAAACTTCAGAAAAAGTACCGATATCTTTAATATTTGAGTTGTCGCATATAAAAGACATGTACATGTTTTGAGATTGATCAAGCATATGCTTCAATATAGAAAATTGCTGTTTTGTAAAGTTGTTAAAGCCGTCAATAAATATTTCATACCCATCAAAAATTTTATTCGAGTTTATAGCTTCTTCTACTAAATCAAGAGAACTAAACGAATTTGAAAATTTAGTTTCAATTATTTTTTCATAACGTTCTATAATCATCTGAATTTCAGATATTTTTTGTGTCAACATATCTTTATCGGATAATCTTTTTATATTTTCTAAAACTTTATTATCAATTTTATTTAAACTCATCTCTTTAAATGTGCTAAGAACAACATTTACAGTATCTTCATTTAAAATAATATTTTTGTAAATTTTTAAATGAGGTCTTACTTCTTCTATCGCTGAATTTATTGCAACAATCTGTTTTATTTCGCTAAATTCACTTATCGGAGGTATATTTAATTTTCTGGAAATAAAATCATATAACCTTGAAAAACTCAGAACGTTTATTTTGTTAAATTTTTTGTCACCTAAAAAATCAAGCAACTTCAGTTCTGTATAAAATGAATTTTGCTCCGGTACTATAAAAACAATTTTTTTATTTGAGTCAATTTTTTCTTTCAATATTTGATATAATTTATCTCTACTTTTACTATTAAATCTTCCTAAAATAAAATTTAACAACCCAACACTCTCCATTCTTATTCCGGATATTAACTACTCAAATTATATCAAATAAAGTATGTAAAAAAAATAAAAACCCGACATAAATCGGGCATGAATTTTATACTTGGTCTTTAGACCTGGTACACAAAGCCGCAATATATCCACAAAATATTGCTGCTGATATTCCAGCCGCTCCTGCGGTTAATCCTCCGCTTATTATTCCCAAAAAACCTTGATTTTTTATTGCTTCTTTTACTCCCTCTGCCATTAAATATCCAAATCCGCAAAGCGGTACGGTCGCTCCGCATCCCGCAAACTCTACAAAAGGTTTATAAACCCCGATTGCCGTAAAAAAGACGCCTGACACCACTAATCCCACCAAAATTCTAGCCGGTGTAACTTTTGTTTTATCTATAAAAATTTGAGCTATAACGCAAATAAGCCCACCTGAAATAAAACATTTCAAATATTCCATTTGAATTCCTCCCAAAATAAAAAAATATTAAAGCGTTTTGTGTTATTATGTGAATAATAGAAAAATAAATTCACCGGTAAGGAGAAAAAATTTTATGATAGGAATTATTTGTGCCGAACAAGAAGAATTAAATGCAATAATAAAAATATCGGAAAATACTAAAACCGTAAAATTCAAATCATTTGAATTTATTTTAGGCAAAATTTTAAATAAAGAATGTGTTTTTGCTTTAAGCGGATGCGGAAAAGTAAACTCTGCCATATGCACTCAAACTATGATAATAATCTATAATCCAAAAATAATTTTAAATGTCGGCGTCGCCGGAAGTATTGATAAAAAAACAAATATTAATGATTTAATTATAGCCGACGGAACCATACAATACGATTATGATGTTTCAGCATTTGCAGACAGAAAAAAAGGACAAGTCAGCGGTTTTGAATTTATAAAATTCATTTGCGATAAAAACATTGTCGCTAGTCTCATCAAATGCTCAAATGAAATAAAAAACATAAAAACACATGTCGGAACAATCCTAACTGGAGATAGATTTATATCCTCAAAAGAAATTTCTGATAAATTAAGAAATGAATTTGGAGGAATAGCTTGCGAAATGGAAGCTGCAAGCATAGCTCAAGTTTGTTACTTAAATAATATTCCTCTAGGGATAATAAAATCCATTTCCGACAATGCCGACAAGACTTCGCACATTGATTTTCCGGAATTCATAAAAACAGCCTCAAATAACACAGCTGTTTTATTAAAAAAATTTATAGAATTGTATCGGGATTAATATCCACAAAAATTTTCACTTTATAAGTACTGTACTCTCTGTAAAAATCATTAATTATATTAGAAAGCATTTCTCTGAATTTTTTATTATTTCTACATTTTATCACAATTTTATATCTATATTTTCCGGAAATCTTTTTAACCATAGCCTCTATTGGTTTTAAAATTCTTATCGGTATATTTCTGTAATTTTTAGATACTTCCTGTCTTATATGGCTAAAAAAATTCTTAGAAACTTCTTTTATTTTTCTCTCATTTTCAGAAACAAATCCAACTATACAAATATCGGAAAACGGCGGATAAAGCATAGCGTCTCTCATTTTTATTTCTTGATTGAAAAAAGCCTCATAATCTTGTTGTTTTACAAAATCAAATATTTCATTATCAGGAGTAAAAGTTTGGATTATAGCTTTACCTGGAAATTTGCTTCTGCCGGCTCTACCAATTACTTGTGTAAGCAAAGAAAAAGTTTTTTCATAACTTCTAAAATCGCTCGAATATAAATATTGGTCTGCCGATAAAACTCCGACTAAAGTCAAATTCGGAAAATTAAATCCTTTAGAAATAATTTGAGTTCCAACCAAAATCTATAGCCTTAAGCCCTATATGTGAGGTCTTG
>JAUNCP010000040.1:8071-9496 GCA_030526535.1 Clostridia bacterium
AATGAATCAAAATTATCATTCCTTAAATTTTTGGTATCGGCGTCTATTCTTAAAATTTTTGCATTTGGAATAATTTCTTTAAGAAACTCTTCAGCTTTTTGCGTTCCGGAACCTAAATAATTAACACTATTGTGCCCGCATTTACTGCACTTATCAGAAAATGCACATGAATATCCACAATAATGACACATTAGCCTATTATTCGCTTTATGAAATTTTAGAGAAACACTACAATTAGGACAAGTCAATACTGTATTACAATGTTTGCATTTTGCAAATGTATTGTAACCTCTTTTATTTAAAAATATAAGTGATTGTTTTTTATTTTTAAAATTTTCTTTTAGTGCTTCTATCAACGTTTTCCCAAATTGATTTGTATCTTGTAATGCAGATTCTTCATTCATATCAACAATTTCCACATTCGGCAACTCTGATTTTCCATATCTCGAAGAAAGCTTACACAAATAGTACTTACCTTTTATTGCATTATAGTAACATTCTACCGATGGTGTCGCAGAAGAAAATATTAATGGTACACCATTATATTTACACCTTATTTTAGCAACTTCTTTAGCGTTAAATCTCGGGTTTGAATCAGATTTATATGTAAATTCATGTTCTTCATCAATAATTATAAGCCCCAAATTTTTAACCTGAGAAAAAACGGCACTTCGTGCCCCGAGTACAATTTTGGCCTTACCATCACAAATTTTTTTATAATAATAATTTTTTTCTGAGATTTTCAAATTGCTGTGAACTATAGCCAACTTTTCCGGATAACGTTTACTGAAAATTTCAATAAATTGTGATGTAAGTGAAATTTCCGGCACCATAAATATAACACTTTTATTTTGAGATATAACAACATCAACTAAATTTAAAAGAACTTCTGTTTTTCCGCTCCCCGTAACACCTTGAATAACCGAAACACTGAATTCGTTTTTGTTATAAATATCCAAAAGTTTTTCAGAAGCCGATTTTTGTTCCGAGTTCAAAATATTTTTTTTATAATTTTTATTTTCCGAATAAAATTCGAAATTCGAATTTATCGAATCATGTTTAACAATTTTCTTTTCTTCTATAATATTTTTTTTTAAAAGTGTTTTTACAACGCTTTCACCTATACCTGTAAAATAAGTAATTTCTTTTACCGTGGCTTCCTCAGATTTTTTCAAAAATTCTAAAACACATTTCTGTTTTTCGGTAAGTTTTAAATCTGAAATATCATTTAAGTCATCGGACATGCGGTAAACTTTTACGAATTTTTCAACACTATTTTTAGATAAATCAAATTCCTCAATCATAATTTTTTCGTCTAAAAAATACTGCAAAATTTTATTGAAGTTTTTAATTTTAAAACTCATCAGATTTTTTAACGTGATATATTCTTTTTTGCTATTCAAAAATAAACCTAAAAATTCTTGA
>JAUNCP010000100.1 GCA_030526535.1 Clostridia bacterium
ATTATCTGAATTTTTATACTATAAATTTGTTTTTCTATCTGTTTTTAGCAATGCCTAAAATTTTAAAAATAAAACCTAAAATCTAAAATCTCTTCTGTTACAATTTTTTATATTGTTAATATTATTTATTGCTATATTGCGTACTTTTTCAGTCGGAATGCGTTTTAACTCTTCCTCAATAAGTTTATATCCTTGTTTTTTGGTTTCTTCAGAAGCATAATCTTCCAAATATTCCGACAATGTCATCAAGGCGTTGGGATGACAACAATTTAAAATTTGTCCTGACTTACATAGGCTCATAAATCTATCCCCGGTACGCCCTTCACGATAGCAAGCTGTACAAAATGACGGTATATGCCCTTCTTTCATTAACCAGCTAACCACTTCATCTAATGAACGCTGATCTGATACATCAAATTGTTCTGTGTCATGCGGTCTTTCATCGTTAGAATATCCAGAATATCCTCCGACAGATGTTCTTGATCCTCCGGAAATTTGTGATACGCCTAAATCCAGTAATTTTGAGCGAACCTCTTCCGTTTCTCGTGTAGAGATAATCATTCCGGTATACGGTACGGCAAGTCTAATGCATGCAACTATTTTCTTGAATATTTCGTCACTTATTCCATTACTGAATTTATTTGGGTCAATATCATCGGCACGTTTTATTCGTGGTACACTTATTGTGTGTGGTCCTACTCCGTACACTTTTTCTAAGTGTTCCGCATGCATTAAAAGTCCGGCAAATTCATATTTATATCTTTCCAATCCAAATAACACACCCAAACCGACGTCATCAATACCTCCTTGCATAGCTCTGTCCATGGCTTCGGTATGATAATCATAATTGTGTTTTGGACCGGTCGGATGCAATTTTAAATAACTTTCTTTATGGTAAGTTTCCTGAAATAATATGTAAGTCCCTATCCCTGCATCCTTTAATTTTTTATAATTTTCAACTGTAGTTGCAGCAATATTTACATTTACACGACGTATTTGACCATTTTTATGTTTGATACTGTAAATTGTTTTTATGCAATCTAATATGTATTCTATCGGGTTATTTCTGGGGTCTTCTCCTGATTCTATAGCTAAACGTTTATGCCCCATATCTTGAAGAGCGATAACCTCTTTTTTTACTTCATCTTGGGTGAGCTTTTTTCTTACCATATGCTTATTTTGAGCATGATAAGGACAATAAACACATCCGTTAACACAATAGTTTGATAAATAAAGCGGCGCGAAAATGACAATACGATTTCCATAAAAAGCAAGTTTTATCTGCTTGGCTATTTTATAAATTTCTTCTATTTTTTCGGGTATATCACAGGCCAAAAGCACAGAAGCTTCTCTGTGAGTTAAACCTTTGCATATATATCCGCTTTCTGTTTTTTGAGGTTTGGCTTTTTCTAAAATTTTATCTATAAGTACAATATTATTTTTATTTTTCTCAGCGTACTCCAAAGTGGATAAAATTTCTTCATCGTTTATGAATTCATCTGCTCTTAAAGAATTAGGATTAT
>JAUNCP010000041.1 GCA_030526535.1 Clostridia bacterium
TGTGGCAACGTATGCAGATGACGAAGAGGAATACCCTTATGATCGATATATAATTAAAACTTCAAGAGATTCAATAGATGCCGACAAATTGATTTCTGAAATCGTAGAATCTGAATTGAAAGGAAAATCATCCTTATCGAATAGTGTTTTTCTCGTAAATAAAAATAGCGGAATATTATACTTCTTATATGATGATAGAGGATTAGATATTGCTGCAAATGATAAGCAAAAGCTGAAGGGTATTTACATAAAATTCAATGATTGGATTTTGGATTATGATAGAGAAAGAATAGATAAGATGTTTTCTGAATAGGACTATGTAAGCGTAGGCGATTATTTGCTTGCGTTTATTTTTATCGACAAATAAAGTCTTGACTTGAATGCTAATCTTTATTATTATGTAGATAAATAATAGGTACTTGGGAGGAAGTAGTTATGGAGCGTAGAGGAAGCTATGGATTTGCGATATTTTGGGGAGTGGTTACATCAGTAATAGCGATAATGTCGCTAGCAATAACCGCAATTGTTGTTTTGGATAAAAAGAAGAAAAAAGAGGAGAGAGAACTCGAAGATTATCTCGAAACAAGCATAAATTAATAAAAAAGTCCCCTTTCTGAAATTATTTCAAGAAAGAGGTTTTTTTATTTTACCTAAAAATTTATTTTTTTAAAGATATTCCATATTTTTTATTTATTTCATCCAAGAAATTATTTTCAATTTTTCCAATGGTTTCCAGTGTAAGAGTTGATGTTTTACTGCAATAATTTATCTCGTAAAGAACAGCATATTCGTTTTCATTAAATGTCTTGTCTACATAAATATCTTTGACGTAAACTTCTCTGATAATATCGCTTTGAGATTTTATTGTCTTTATGACGTCATTAGAGCTTGTGTCAATTTTTTGAACTAAATTATATTGACGTTTAACAGGTGGAAACTTAGATTCAAATTCTATTTGTTTTACTGTTTTGGAAATACCGTTTACATAAAATTCACAGTAAAATATCTTGTCTTTTATAAGTTTAGCATTTGTGATTTTTCCGATTTTGGATTTATTAAGCTCTCCGACATAGCCTATTTTTTGATTATTTACTAAAATATCAAATCCGGAACCTTCTTCCAAAAATTTATAATTATTTTGTTTTAAATCAAATTTTTGACCAAAATTGTTCATAATTGTATTTAAATATCCGAGTAAATCATAGAAAGTGAATTTAATATCTTTATTTATACCCCAGCCTTTTGATTCTCTGTTTCCGGAACATATAAACGCAAAAGTGTCAATTTCTCTGCAATTAGTGTCTTTCGTTTCATCCTTAAAATAAACTCTCCCGCATTCGAAAAGCTTTAAATTTTGATTTCCTATTGAGTAGTTATAGGCGAGACAGTTTAAAAGAGAATACGCCAATGTTGGACGCATTAATGCATAATCTCTTGCGATGGGATTTTGTAATACAAGCTCTGAATATATATCTTCTGTTTTTTCTATTCCTAAAATATTCATTATATCAGATGGTATAAATGAATAGTTTATAGTTTCGAAAAAGCCAAAACCGACCATAATATTTCTTAGCATATCTATTTTTGACCAAATTTCATTTTTATTGTAGCTTGTCATAATGGTTGGCATGACTGATTCAATATTATCATAGCCGTGAATTCTTGCTACTTCTTCGATTAAATCTACTTCTTTTTTTACGTCTAATCTATAACTTGGACCAATCACATTAATATTATTTTCACTGTAGTTTTCGCATTTAAAATCATATTTTTCTAAATAGCTGACAATGGTTTTGACGTCAAAATTTGTACCCAAAAGTCTATTACAATTCTTTACGGATAAATTTAATCTTTCGGGCTCTAATTTTTGAGATTTATAATCAAAAGCGCAATTTAAAATTTCTCCGCCACAAATTTCTGTTATCATCTCGGCACATTTGTTAAGAATATCAAGTGAATAATTAGCGTTAACTCCACGTTCAAATCTGAACGACGACGGCGTAGAGATTTTTAAGCGCCTTGATGTTAATCTTACAGACACTTCGTCAAATACGGCCGCCTCTAAAAGTACATTTGTGGTATATTTTTGTACGCTCGAGGTTTCTGCACCGATTATGCCCGCAACACAAAGTGTTTCTTTTTCGTCACAGATTATGATATCGTTTTTTTCTATTTTAGATTTTGTGCCATCAAGCGTAGTTAAATCAAATTCTTTGTCTGATTTCTTTATATTTAAAACTTTTCCTGATATTTTATCTAAATCATATGAATGCAATGGTTGACCCATATCAATCATAACGTAATTTGTTATGTCTACAACAGGGTTAACAAGATTTATGCCAAGCGCAGAAAGTCTGGTTTTTATATATTCAGGCGTCTTAGCATTATTGTTTATGTTGTTTATAATGATCCCGCAAAATCTTTTGCAAATATTTTCGTTTTCAACGTTTATTTTAATCGGAAATTTTTCATTTTGAATTAATAAAGTTGATTTTTTAGGTTTTGAAATATCTTTTTTGTAGAAAGCTTGAATCTCCCTTGCGATTCCCATATGAGAAAGCATGTCAGGGCGATTTGCTTTTACTTCTATTGCTGTTACTATGTCGTCGTTTATGTTTTGACTTCCTTGAAATTCAAAACCTTGTGAGTTTAAAACATTTAATAGTTCCTTAAAGTTTATTTTATTTCCTATATAGTCTTTTAACCAGTTGTATGAAAATTTGAACAATTTCTATTTCCCCCTCTTAATTGAGTTGATTCCATAAATCTATATTATTTTCATAAAGTTTTCTTATTTCATCTAAACCATAATAAAGAAGCGCTAAACGATTAAGTCCCAATCCGAACGCAAATCCCGTGTATTTTGAAATGTCATATCCTACTCCCTCAAGTACATTTGGATGAACCATTCCGGAGCCCAAAACTGTTATCCAACCTGAGTTACCGCAAATTCTGCAACCTTTTCCTCCACAACTTGTACAAGACATATCAATCGCTGCGCTTGGTTCTGTATATGGGTAATAGGTTGGTCTAAAGCGGACTTGGATTTTTTCACCGAAAACTTCTTTTAACAATTTTATCAAAACAGCTTTTAAATTCGAAAAAGATATATTTTCGGCAATCATAAGACCTTCAATTTGGTAAAACATGGGTGTGTGCTGAGGATCAATATCATCTACACGATATACTGTTCCCGGTGAAATTATCTGAATCGGAGGTTTTTGCTTTTGCATAGTTCTTATTTGAACTGAAGATGTGTGAGATCTTAAAATAATATTTGGATGAGAAACATAGAATGTATCCTGCATATCTCTCGCCGGATGATGAGCAGGAATATTAAGCATTTCAAAATTATATTTGTCGATTTCTATTTCAGGGCCTTGAACAACTGAAAAACCCATATTTATACAAACTTCTTCGATTTTTTTGTATAATTTCATAAGAGGGTGAGCACTGCCTAATTTTATATTCCCGTTAAATATAGAAACATCATATTTCAAAGAAGCTTTTTGCTCTTTAAATTTATTTTCTATTTCAGCAAATCTTTCTTCGATAAAAATCTTAAAATTGTTTATATGTTTTCCGGCGGATTTTTTTTCTTCCGGAAAAACAATATTTTTTAGGTCATTATACAAAGATTTTACATATTTTTTTAAATATTTATTTTTTAAATTTATAGCATCATTTAAAGAAGAAATTGAATTTAAATCGTCTAAAAGTTCTTTTTTTTGATTAACGATTTTTTGGTTTAAGTTTTCTATCATTATTTTCCTCCTAAATCAATTTTTTTGAAAAACTCAATATGTCATCCTTTTTATCAGTTTTTTCCCAAGCAACATTTAAATCTTCACGTCCCATATGCCCATAGGCCGCAAGTGGCAAATAAATCGGAGTTCTAAGATTTAATTTTGATATTATCGAAGATGGTCTTAAGTCAAAAACTTCCGAGACGATTTTTGATAAATTTTCATTCGATATTTTAGATGTTCCAAAAGTTTTTACCATAACGGAAATCGGTTTTGATATTCCGATAGCGTACGCAATTTGTACTTCGCATTTTTTCGCAAGACCCGAAGCCACAATATTTTTAGCCACATATCTTGCCGCATAAGCCCCAGAACGATCTACTTTTGTCGGGTCTTTTCCCGAAAACGCTCCACCGCCGTGTCTTGAGTAACCGCCATAAGTATCTACAATAATTTTTCTTCCTGTCAATCCTGTATCGGCAACAGGACCTCCCAATACGAATCTTCCGGTAGGATTTATGAATATTTTAGTTTCTGAGTCTATCATATTTTCGGGTACAGTTGGAATTATTACATGTTTTTTTATATCGGCTGTTATTTGTTTTAGGCCAATATTCTCTTTGTGTTGTGCAGATACAATAATTGTATCTATACGTTTGGGAATATCATTTTCGTATTCGACCGTTACTTGAGTTTTTCCGTCGGGGAAAAGGTAATCTAATATTTTATTTTTTCTTACATAAGACAATTTTTTTGCAAGCTTGTGGGCAAGAGAAATAGGAAGTGGCATTAGTTCGGGGGTTTCGTCGCAAGCAAACCCGAACACCATACCTTGATCTCCGGCTCCTAATTCGGAAAATTCACTTTTATTTCCTTCTTTTTTTTCCATAGAGCAGTTTACGCCCATCGCTATATCAGGTGACTGAGAATTTATAGATACTATTACTCCGCAACTGTTTCCGTTAAATCCGCATTCGGGATTGTTGTAACCGATATTGTTTATAACTTTGCGAACTTCCTTATCTATATCAACATAGCATTTCGTTGTTATTTCTCCCATAACATGCACTAAACCGGTGCTTGCGGTAACTTCACAAGCAACATGTGCCTGTGGGTCTTTTGATAAAATAGAATCCAATATAGCGTCTGAAATTTGGTCACAAAGCTTATCGGGATGACCTTCTGTAACCGATTCAGATGTGAATAATTTTTTTTGCATATCAAAGCCTCGATTCTTACTTGAATATGTAATTTTTACTTATACTTAATTTTAAACTATAATCCATTTATCGTCAATTAATTTTTGTGATTATGAAAAACATAAATTCCTTTGATTCTTTCAAAGGAATTAGATAATTATATTTTAAAGTTTTTTCAAAAAATCAGTTTGTTCTTTCATCGCCCCAGAAGAACAAAGCAACTGTTCCGGGTCCTGTATGACTTCCCAAAGTTGTGCCGACACTGTTGATTACAACTTTTCCATTTAAATTTTTGAACTTATGTTCGATTTTTTCCGCTAATATTTTTGCATCTTCATAGCAATTGGAATTTGAAATAAAACATTTTCCGGAGTAATTTATTCCGTTTTGTGCGTGAATTTCCATTTTTGAAACTAATTCATCTATCGCTTTTTCTTTTGTTCTTATTTTTAATCTTGGAATTAATCGCCCTTTGTTATTTACATTCAATACCGGACATATTTTTAAAATTGTTCCTATAAATCCGGAGGCTTTTGATATTCTTCCGCCTCTTATATAAAACGATAAATCACTTGAGAAGAACCAATGATGAAGTTTTAATTTGTTTTCTTCTGTCCAATTGTAAAGTTCATCTATATCGGAACCCGAGTCTCTCATGTCGGCAAGCTTATCCATTATAAGCCCGCCGCCTGAGGAACCGCTTAAGCTGTCTACTATATATATTTTTCTTTCCGGGAATTTTTTCATCAATTCATTTTTTGCTATTATTGCAGAGCTATATGCTCCTGATAATCCTGAAGAAAGGCTTATATGTAAAATATCTTTTCCTTTTTCTAAAAATGGTGTGAAATAGTTTATAAATTCATCTACATTAACTTGAGACGTGGACACTTTTACGTTTTTATTTCTAATTGTATCGTAAAATTTTTCAAAAGGCATTGTTTTTCCTAAGTCATCAGGGTACTGTGTACCATTTAATGTATAATGGAAGCAAACAAAATTTATATTTCTTTGTTCAAAATATTTTCTTGACATATCGAAAGTTGAACAACAGCTGAGAATGTACTTGTTCATATTTTTCTCCTTTAATATAAAATCTCAAAAGTGATTATATATTTATGTTTACATATAAAAAAGTACATATTATAATTACTGTATAAATAATTATACAAAAGACAGAAAGGGTATAAGTTATGAGCGACAAAAGAATATTGAGAACAAAAAAAATATTAAAGCAAACATTTATGAATATGTTGTCGAAAAAAACATTTGAAAAAATTACAGTTAAGAGTATATGCGAAAATTCAGATATAAGCAGAATAACGTTTTATTCTCATTATGATGATAAATATGATTTAGTTAATGATATATCAGAGGATTTGATAAATTCTGCTCAAAAGGAATATCAAAAATTGCAAAAAGACAATAATCCCGAAAAAAATCCTATAACAAGTTATTGCAATTTTTTGGATTGTATACTGAATATATATCATGATAACTTTAATTTTTTTTCACATACAAATTCTTATGAAAATCCTTATTTGAATTTTTCTTTTTACAAATATATTTTAAAATATCTTGAAATTCATACAAAAAAGCGTAGTAAAACGCTTAAGCCGAAATACAATATAAAGAAAATTGCAGGATTTTTATGCTATGGGCTTTTAGGATTTATAAATGAATGCCAAGCACAAAAAAATGATATAAATACTGTAAAAAAAGAAGCGCATTCGTTGTTAAAAGATATTTTAAAATACAATATTTTAACCGATGTGTCTCAAGATGTTAAAATTTAATTTAATATAAGAGGTTCAAAAGTGTTCTGACTGTCGTAACCGCACTTTTTAAGAAATGAAAGTGTATCGTCTATATTTGAAGACTTATATTTATTGCGTATATTTTCTTCTATTTTCATTGCTTCCAATTCATCTGTTTTGGATTTGTTTTTTATTAATGAAATTACATAATACAACGATTGTTCGATATTCAGTGTAACAAATTTTGTTGTGTTTAAGTATTTTGTGGATGCTTTGTTAATACTTTTCATGAAATTTACACATTCCATTCCGCCAAAATTTGAATTTTTATTTCCGACACTTCTGCATTTGGAAATTAACGATAACTCTTTTATATCGATTAGAAATTTTCTGTTGGCATTTTCTACTTCAATACAAAATTCTATAAAACATCTTTCGTTTAGTTCCGGTGAATTGCGTTTTTTTGCTTCATTAAACGCTTTAAACATACCATTTATTACGGGTTTACACCATAAATATTTCCCTCTTTTCAAAAATGCATCATCAATATTGTAGTTCATTTTTGTTTCTCCTTTCAGTTATAAAAATTAATTTGCAAATTCTTTCCATTTATCTACACCGTAATCTGCTATTTCTTTATATGTTTCATTTGACCAGTCGCTTTTTGACAAATATTTTTCTGATAAATATTTACCGATATTTTCGCACCAGGAATTTGGTGTACCTCGGTATACCGCAGGTAATATTTTCTTATCATTTACGTATTCTAATATTGCTCTCGAAAGAGGGTTGTCTATCACACTGATATCTTCTACGTCATATGGTGCAAATCCAAAGTTTGAAATAACATATTTTTGAGCTAAATCAGAAGTGTGAATCCAGGTTAAAAAATCTTGCGCTTTTTTTAGTTCATCATCAGATGCATTGGCATTTATGCAATAATACCGAGGGGCATACACCGTTATCCCACGATTTATTTTTTTCTCGGTTGCGTCTGAATTTTCCATAATATTGTTTAAAGGAATTTTTATTGGTATAAAAGTACATCGCTTTGATATTAAAGAATTAAAAACAGAGATGTTATTATAATCATTGCTGTTTGCGAGTAAGAATAATGATTTACCGTTAACAAAATTTTTCATAGCTTGACTTGTACTGTTTTTTGTTGTGCTTAAAATATCTAATCCTCTACCTGTTGCACCGGTTATTATAGACATATTGGATGTTATAAAATCAAGTGATTCGGAAAAATTCATAAGCGCATAGGATAAATTTTCCATTTTTGAGCCATCTGCGATATTAGCTTCAGCCGCAGAACCGAAAACAGAAGCTAAACTGGGGTTAATTATATAATTTGTAATATATTTAGAGGTTCCGGCAGGAAATGAAAATATACCATTTAAATTTTTACTTAATTCACCCTTTTCCGGAACGAGTGAATAAGTATTATCATTGAGAGTAAAATCATAGGTACTGCCGTTAGAAATGTAATTCGAAACTGCTTGTATAAATTCATAAAATTCGTCATATGAA
>JAUNCP010000042.1 GCA_030526535.1 Clostridia bacterium
AAGAAAGAGGAAAAGAAAGATGAAGAGCAAAAGTAAGAGAAAAATAAAAATATAAATCCAAATTAAAGTGACTAACCAAACAAACCACACCTTTTTATAAAATGGTGTGGTTTTCTGTATGCAATAAAGACAATTCTTTTTAATTTTTTCAATTTAATATTTAACTATTACGTTTTTTATTTAATAAGGTTCTCGCTTTTCTTATATCTGACAATTTCGATTCCATCATTTTTTCTAAATCTTTCATAACATTATCTACATATTGGTTTGCAGATTGCTGTATTTCATTTGATTTCGATCTGGCATCAGATATAATATCTCCGGCTAAAACTTTCGCCTTTTCCGTAATTTCACTATTATTTACCATTTCTTGAATTTTTTCTTTCGAAGCTTCTACCATTTTCTCAATTTCTATTTTTGCATTTTCAAACATTTGTTCTTTTTCATCAATTATTTTGCGAGCTTGAATTATTTCTTTCGGAAGTTTAAGCCTTAAATCTTCAACGATTCTTTGAATTTCCTTTGCGTCTAAAAGAGATTTCCCGCCGGACATCGGTAAATGCCAAGACACTTCAATCATATCTTCAAGTTCATTTAAAAGTTTCTCTATTTCCATCTTTGAATTAACCACCTATAAATTATATTTTTTATACAAAATAATCAATTTACCATATTATTGAATATTTTTATACAAATTCAATGATATATTACCATATATATACCTTTTTTGCAAAGTGATATTGTTAATTTTTTCAGTTGATACATAAGACGATAAAGTCTCTGTGATTATAAAACCATTTTTATTTATTATTTTTTCAGAAAAAATTAATGATTTCTCTAAAATATCAATTTTTTGATATGGTGGATCTATGTAAATTATATCAAACTTATTTTTACAATTTTGAATATAATTTATAGCATCTGTTTGAAAAAATTTTATATTATGAGACTGTTTTATTTTGGCAATATTTTTCTTTATTAACTTTGCATTTTCTTTGGAGTGTTCGATTATAACTACATTTTCGGCGCCACGGCTAAATGCTTCTATGCCGATTTGACCTGTTCCTCCGAATAAATCAAGAAAGCTTTTTCCAAGTATGTCGAAATTTAAAATATTAAAAAGTGATTCTTTTACACGATCTTTTGTCGGACGTAATTTTTCATTTTTGTCGGAATCTAATTTTAGTCCTCTTATGTTTCCTGCTATTACTTTTATTTTAACTCACCCTTTAAAAAATAAATTTATATAAATTTATTATACCACAAATCATTATCGGAGAATTGAAATTAAAATTAGTGGTAATAATATTATTATCGAAAGGGTGATAGTAATGAAGAAAACTTCAAAAAAATCTGATAATAAAGACTCAGAGAGCGTTACCGAATCCGCCCCAACAGGGAGTGAAAAGCAATACGAGCGTATACAAAGTATAGGTTCCGTTATTACATCTTCCAAGAAGAAGAAAATTTATTGTTTAACTATAATCGGCCAAATAGAGGGGCATACTTATCTTCCTGAAGAAAATAAAACAACAAAATATGAACACGTAATACCGGAACTAGTTGCAATAGAAGAAGACCCTGAAATAGGGGGACTTTTATTACTTTTAAATACCGTAGGAGGCGATATAGAGGCAGGATTGGCTATAGCAGAATTAATTTCCGGAATGAGTAAACCGACTGTTTCTATGGTAATAGGAGGCGGACACTCAATAGGAGTACCATTAGCAGTTTGCGCAGATGAATCATTTATAGCTGAGTCTGCCACAATGACAATACATCCGGTTAGGTCAGGCGGAATGGTGGTTGGTGTTCCGCAATCATTCGAATATTTTCAAAAAATGCAACAAAGAATTGCGAATTTTGTTGTTAAAAATTCTAAAATCACTCAAAAAAGATTTTACGAACTTTGTATGAATACAGAAGAACTTGTATTGGACATAGGCTCTATAGTTGAAGGTAAACAAGCGGTAAAAGAAGGTATTATAGACAATGTCGGAACACTTTCTCAAGCGATAAAATGTTTGTATAAAAAAATAGAAAAACAGAAATAAATAATAATTCTATTATGTAATTTACAATATTTCGATAAAATATTAAAAAATCGCTTAATAAAAAAGTTAAATACAGTAATATTATTATTTTTAATTAAAATAAAATACCACCCGTGTGATTTAGGGTGGATATTTATTGCGTTATAATTTTTCTATATATAGTTTATCTGAAACATCATCATATTTGATAGTTAAATCTGCATTTTTAGCTAATTTTATGTCATAGTTTTTGAGCGCACATTTTACATCAATGTTTAACGTTTCAACTCCTCTGGCTCCTACATTTTCTTTTTCGAATTTTTTGGAATAGTAATTAAGTGCGGAATCATCCCATACAATACTGTTTATATTATAACGTTTTCTATAAACTTCATTGTCTTTACTAATTTTACGATTCATGATTTCTTTATAGTCTTCAGCGTTAAATTGTTTAAATACGACATTACAACCGCTATATCTACTGTACAAGCTACTTTCTAATTCTTTTAATTGTGATTGTGTCTCGTTTGATGTAACTATTAGTATAGAACCGGAAATATTCACGCCATTCATTTGACCGGTATCTCCGAAATTTCTAATCATTTCATCTATACTTCCACCCATGATTTTACCTGATTCATTTCTTAAACCGGTTTTTTGAATTATACTATCAAGGTTTCTCATTTTATCTATTTCATCGAAACAGTAAAGAGTCGGGATTCCGCTCGATATTTGTAAGCTTAGAGGTGTATCTATTGATACTTTAGTTTTTCCGTTATCTTCTATAACCGGCTTTAAAAATCTTGCGGCAACTGTTGCTGCTCCGTTTCCTTTATCCTCTACGGCATCTGACATGCGCATTGTGCATGTTCCGAGATTTAATTCCTCAGATATTATTTTCATTGTAGTAGATTTACCGGTACCGGGTTCACCGGTTAAATACAGTGTTAATCCACCTTCAAATTTTTTACCCATAATTTCAGCTTCTAAAACAGACTCAAAGTATCCTGTCATAATTTTGATTATTTTATTTATAGCTTCATCTTGACCAACAAGCTCGTTGCGCAAACGTTTTTCAATTCTTGATATAATTTCATAGTAATTGCGAACGTTCAATCCTTTTTGAGTTAATTTACTCCAAATTTTTCTTGCTTCATTCTTTCCGGCTTTCCAGAAATTTTTAACTTGTTCTAAAATATCACCTGAGTATTTTAATATAAAAATTGTGGCAACAATTGGCAAAAAACTTTTAGCCAATTTTGCTAATCCCTCTGAAGCTTTACTTGTCACAACTACTGCTCCGTTTGCGGCTATTTCTTGTTCTAATTTGCGTATCAGAGAAGCGTTTCCATTCGCATCTTCTTTTCGAAGTTGTTCTATTTTAGATAGCAAATCGTGAACTCTTTTTTCTGACATTTCTCTTTTAAATTCAAATATTTGTTCTCGTTCGTATTTGGTTAAATTTGCCATTTCTTCTTCAGTGTAGCTTTTTGTTAATTCTTCGGCTGTTAATATTTTGCCTTTTTGATTTCCTCCAAAAATCCCAAACATTGCTTTTGAACTTTGAATGGGAGTGAATAATGTTGCGGATAATGCCAATGCTGTTAACTTTTTTGCCAAATTTTTTGATTTTTTCATATTAAAATTTTTCCTTTCATTTTTATACTAATAAATTTATGATTTAGATTTGCTAAAATTAAGATTATATATTAATTATATTCTATTTAATATAAACTGTCAATACTAAATTAATTATTTCTATGTTTATACTATAATCAAATGATAAATTTACGTTAATTTGTGATATATCTATAAAAATAAATTATATTTTTAATAATAATTTTTGTTTTTAATTGTAAATTGATATAATCATATGAGTATAAAATTTTTTATGGAGTTGAAAAATATGAATTTAAAAGATGAATTTATTGGTATATATAAAGCAAATATAAAAAGAGAGGGCGCAGAAGAATTTTTATCTTGGCTTGAAAAAACAGATTTTTTTACTGCTCCTGCGAGTACTAAATATAACTGTTCGTGTAAAGAAGGACTTTTAAAACACAGCTTGAATGTTTACAAAGTGTTTATGGAAAAACATTTTGATGAAAGTGAAGATAATTTAGAAAGTGTTACGATTTGTACTCTTTTGCACGATTTATGTAAAGCTCAATTTTATAAAACTACTACGAGGAATGTAAAAAATGAACTTACCGGAGTTTGGGAACAAGTACCGTTTTATATTGTCGAAGATTCATTTCCGTACGGACATGGAGAAAAATCAGTTTTTTTAATCGAAAGATTTATTAGATTAAAACCCAGTGAAGCTATGGCAATAAGATGGCATATGGGAGGATTTGACGATTCTGCAAAAGCCGGAGGATTTTCTATGAGCTTGGCTTTTGATAAATACCCGATTTGCGTAAAACTTCATATGTCGGATTTGGAAGCTACTTATCTTAGAGAAAAAGGAACATCTGAAGTAAGAAATTAATAATATTTTTATAAATAAAGAATTTTAAAAAGGAAGTGATTGCAATTAATATATTGGTTTTAAATTCCGGAAGCTCGTCTTTAAAATATCAATTAATCGATATGAATGACGAAAAAATTTTAGCAAAAGGAATTTGCGAAAAAATCGGAGCATCAGAAAGCGAAGTCCATCAAACAACTCATTTAGGCAAAAAAATAGACAAAATAGTAATTCCGGGAATATCAAATCACACAAAAGCATTTAAATATATAGAAGAAATGTTGATGGACAGTAAAAAAGGGATTATAAAAGATATTTCAGAAGTCAATGCGGTTGGGCATAGAGTTGTTCACGGCGGAGAATATTTTAAGTCCCCTGCGATTATAACCGATGAAGTCATAAAAGAAATAAAGAATTTGATACCGCTTGCACCACTTCATAACGCCGCACATTTGTCGGGAATAAAAGCCTGCAAAGAATTGCTTGGAAATAATATACCGCAAATTGCTGTTTTTGATACGTCGTTTTATTGCAATCTTCCAAAAAAAGCGTACATCTTCCCTATTCCATATAAATATTATGAAAATTATCATATAAGAAAATATGGATTTCATGGTACATCACATAAATTTGTTATAAAAAAATATTGCGACATAACACAAAAAAATTCAGACGATTTAAAATAATAAGTTGTCATTTAGGAAATGGGTCTTCAATTACTGCTGTAAAAAATTCAAAAGCAGTTGAAACAAGTATGGGATTATCACCGCTTGGCGGAATAATGATGGGTACTCGCTCTGGTTCGCTTGACCCGTCTGTAATTTTAAGAATAGCGGAACTCGATTCTTTAAATCTAGATGAAATTAACAAAATACTTAATAAACAATCAGGATTACTGGGGATTTCCGGCGTTGGAAGTGATGACAGAGAAATATTAAAAGCAGAAAATAACGGAAATGAACTTGCAAAACTTTCTCACGAAATGATGGTATATCAAATTGTTCAATATATTGGAGCTTATACAGCGGTTTTACAAGGATTGGATGTTTTAATTTTTACAGGTGGAATAGGCGAAAATCAATGGGTACATCGTGAAAATATATGTAAAAATTTATCTTTTATGGGCATTGAAATTGATGATGAATTAAATAAAACTATGGTTTCGGGAAAAGGTGGACGGATTTCTAAAAAAGAATCTAAAATAGACGTTTTTGTAATTCCTACGAATGAAGAGCTTTCAATCGCTAGGGATACTTTGGAGCTATTAAAAAACAATAATTTAATTTGAGCATTTTATAGGAGAGATATATTTGAAAATAAAAAATATTGCAATTTTAACTAGCGGCGGAGATGCTCCCGGCATGAACGCTGCAATTCGTGCAATAACTAGGTATGCGCTCGGACAAAATATTAATGTTTTTGGAGTGAATCGAGGATATACAGGGCTTAGAAACGGCGATATATTTCAGATGAATTTGAGAACAGTTTCGGATATACTCCATCGTGGAGGAACGATTTTGTATAGTGCAAGAGATTCGGAATTTTTGAGCGAAAATGGAGTAAAACAAGCTGTTGAAACTTGCAATAAAAATGAAATTGATGTTGTGGTTGCAATAGGCGGAAATGGTACTCTAAATGGCATAAAAAAGCTGTCCGACATGGGAATAAAATGTATGTTTGTTCCGGCGTCTATTGATAACGATATGCCATATACTGAATATGCAATAGGATTTGATACCGCTACGAATACAGCGGTTGAAATGGTAGATAAAATAAGAGATACTACACAATCTCATGAAAAATGTAGTGTAGTTGAAGTTATGGGGCGACATTGTGGCGATATTGCATTGTTTACGGGAATCTCAGTAGGAGCAATTGCAATAATTGTTCCTGAAATAGAATGTGATTTTGAAAAAGATGTAATTGAGAGAATAAAGATTACTAAAAATCTAGGAAAACGTCATTTTATAGTAATTGTTTCAGAAAATTGTTTTGATTCTTCTAAGATAGCAAAGTCAATAGAGGAAAAGACAGGAGTACAAACAAGATGTACAATTTTAGGTCATGTACAAAGAGGCGGTTCACCGACAATAAGGGATAGAGTCGTTGCAAGTCTTATGGGTTGTAAAGTTGTTGATAATATTTTAGATAAAAAATTTAATAAAGCTATAGCTTTAAGATGTGACAAAGTTATAAATATTGACATTGACGAAGCTTTAAAGTGTAAAAAGAATATAGACTTAAATTTATATATTCACGCTCTGCAAATTTCCATATAAAAATAAAATTAATAGATTTAGTGATTATTTTAAAATAATACTTTTTTACGAACTAAAGTTTTTTATAAGCAAAAATTATTTAGTTTTAATTTATCAAAAATATTTTTTATTTACTTTTAATATACATATATTCTAATTTAAATTTATAAAAGCGTATGGCAACAATTTGTTGATCACAAATAGTTCAAAATCAAGTGCAAAATATACTATTCTCAGAGAGATATCTATTTGAAACACACATTTTTAAAAATACTTGCTATGAATAATTGTGAAAATATATAATTTTGTTTAAAAAATTAATTTTAGTGCTGTTAAATACCGACCATTTGATATAAAATAGTCGGTATTTGTTATGGTTATCATATGATTTATCTTATCTTTTAAATTTACTATTACTCTGAAAAAATTGTTGATGGGTCTATATATTTACCGTCTTTTAAAACCGAAAAATGCAGATGTGGGGTTTCGAGCATTTCGCACGGTACTTTATCAATAGAACCGATTTCTTGACTTACACCAACTTTATCGCCTTTTTTTACAAAAATTTTATCGCTCAATCCGGAGTAAATTGCCGTAAATTGGCCGATATGTTCAATTACAATCGTTATTCCATAAGAAGGGTCATCGTAAATATCTTTTATTAAGCCATCTGCAACCGATTTTACACGACAATCTTTTTCAGCCTGAAAATCTATTCCATTATGTGAGCGCCAATCTTTCATAGTTTCTGAATATACCGGTTTTCCATCGCTAAATTCTTTAACTATTTTTTCTCCAATAGGATAAACTGTTTTCTGTTCTTGTGTTGAAACGGAAACTTGCTGTAAATCCTCGTTTTCTGTATCATTTTTTGATACAGAATTATTTTTGGATTTTTGCTTTGAAAAAGGTATTGCGTTTTTTTCATTTGCTAATGAATTGTTTTCATTTGTGGAAACTTCAGATTTACTTTTAAAATTGTGTAATGCATTTGGCGGTGACTTTAATTCATTTTCAGAATGATTGGGTACTATTACACTTTTTAAACTTTCATAAGTGGACCATGCTGCAGCGGAAATTGCTGTCACGCAAATTGCTATTGCAATGTAAAAATTTTTATTTTTTTTAGTTTTTTGTTCGATATCCGCAGAACTATTTGGATCAATAAATTTATTTGGCGTCTTCATATTTAAACGCACCTCCTAAATTATATTATTGGTAAAAAATATTTATAATATTCAAAAAATAATTTGTAACAATATTAATTTTGCGGCATAAATTATAATAATTTTGATTTATAGGGGT
>JAUNCP010000043.1 GCA_030526535.1 Clostridia bacterium
TTAACTTATTATATCACTAATAGAACTCAAATGTTATATAATAATATTTAAGATTAAAAAAATATTTTTAGAATTAAAATTTGAAAACTTGACCAAAACATGTATAATTTTATGTATAATTTAAATACTCAAAAATTTGCTTATCAAAAATAATACTTATAAAGGAGTTTTTGTACTATGAAAAAAGAAAAGAAATCAAAAAGAATATTAGTAATCGGAACGGGCGGAACTATTGCCGGAAAAGGCGACAATTTCAAAACTTCAGACTATACTGCAGCACAAATAAAAATAGAAGACTTAGTTAACGAAGTATGTGAAAATACTATTCATGACAATATGGATACAATAGACTATTTTAATATTGACAGTTGTGATATGACTTCAGAAAAACTTATAAAACTCTCAAATTATATAAATAAAGTTTCTGAAAGCGAAGACTATTACGGATTTGTAATTACACACGGAACAGATACTTTGGAAGAAACTGCGTATTTTCTAAATCTAACCGTAAAAACTCAAAAACCTGTCGTAATAACGGGAGCAATGAGACCGCATACTGCATTGGGTGCAGACGGACCGATGAATTTATATCAAGCAATTTCCCTTGCAAAAAGCGAAGACGCTATAAATAAAGGCGTATTGGTTGTATTTTCTGACACAATATATAGTGCAAGAGATGTTTCTAAAATTAATACATTTAAGCCCGCGGCGTTCGGACAAAAAGACTTGGGCTGTCTAGGATATATGCGAGATGAAAACGTATTTTTTTATAATTCACCTACTAAAAAACATACAATATATTCAGAATTTGATATTTCATATTTAGAAAATTTACCAAAAGTAGAAATTGTAATGTTTTATCCTAGTGCTGATATTAAAATTTTAGATTATGTTTCAAAAGATTGCGATGGAATTGTTTTGGCGGGTGCCGGATGTGGAAATGTCAGCACATCTTGGAGTGAAAAAGTTAAGAAAATTATTTCTTCAGGGATTCCGGTTGTGAGGTCATCTAGGATTGCAAATGGCGTTGTAACCTATAACGAAAAAACTATTCACGAAAAAGGCATTTTTGCGGAAAATTTATCGCCTTTAAAATCAAGAATTTTACTTTCTTTGGCTCTGACTAAATCAACTAATCTCGAAGAAATACAAAAATTCTTTTTAGAATATTAAAATTAACCGCTTGAAGTAAATTTCACTTTAAGCGGTTTTTATTTGTAAAATTTATGTTCTGATAATTTACATAAAATTTGTTTTGTTTTTTACAAATTGATTGATAGTTTCGTAGAAAATGAAAAATAGTGCTTGATTTTTTAAAATAATTATGTTATTATATAAATATAGTTAAATTAATCAAACAAAAAAGGAGAATAAATTGTGAACAATTCAATCACTAAGTTAAAGGATTTTGAGCTTGATGAAATTTTCGGAGGAGTTACTGCAAAACAAGTTGGTGCTTATGCAATAAAAGGCACTTGTGCAACTGTTTCTACATGTGTTGCTTTAGGTATAGAATGTTTTGCTAGTGCCGAAACAGGTTTAAAACGTAAACTTTACATTAGATGTAACAAAGCATTAGGAAAAGAAAAAAAGCGTACCAATAGACATGGAACTGAACATACATATTGTGACGATACCATTTTATCAGACTCCGCATTTTTTTCTTCATGTGGCGCAATTTTAGGAATTCCTGCAACAGCGGCATGTATAGGCGGATTAAAATTAGGCGAGTGGATTTGTAAAAAGCTTAATCTCGAAGACTAATATAAAATAATTTGAATCGTGCAAGTTAATTTATAACTTGCGCGATTTTTTATACAAGCAATTATCAACATAACTATTAATAAACATAATGAAAAGGAATATAATAAAATTTAACAAATAAATTCATTTTAAAAATTAAGAGGAGCGGCTTATGGATTTTAAAATAAAATCGGATTTTAAATTGCAAGCTGATCAAATTCAAGCTGTAAAAAATCTAAGCAGTGGTATTAATTCCGGCATTAAAGAACAAACGCTTTTGGGTGTTACAGGTTCTGGAAAAACTTTTACTATGGCGAATATCATAGAGCAAACTCAAAAGCCGACTTTGATTCTTGCTCACAACAAAACTCTTGCCGCTCAACTTTGCAGTGAATTTAAAACTTTTTTCCCGGACAATGCAGTTGAATATTTCGTATCATACTACGACTACTATCAACCGGAAGCTTATATTTCGTCCACGGATACGTATATAGAAAAAGATTCTGCAATAAACGACGAAATAGACAAACTAAGGCATTCGGCAACTTCTGCTTTATCGGAAAGACGAGATGTTATAATCGTTTCAAGCGTTTCTTGTATATATAGTTTAGGAAACCCTATCGATTATCGCACTATGGTTATATCTTTAAGGCTTGGAATGACGAAAAACCGCGACGATTTAGTAAGAAAATTGATAGAAATTCAGTATGAACGCAATGACGTAAACTTAACTCGAAATAAATTTAGAGTTAGAGGCGATGTTTTAGAAATTTTCCCTGCAATGTCGAGCAACTATCTAATCAGAGTCGAATTTTTCGGAGATGAAATCGACAGAATATGCGAAGTTAATCCGATTACAGGTCAAATCGAAAAACTTTTAAAACATGTTGCTATCTATCCTGCTTCCCACTACATTTTTTCGAAAGACAAATTAGAAAAAACACTCTTAAAAATAGAAGACGAAATGCACGAGCGAGTAGAATTTTTTAGAAAAAACAACAAGTTAATAGAAGCTCAGAGAATTGAACAAAGAATAAAATATGACATCGAACTTTTAAGAGAAGTTGGATTTTGCAAAGGAATAGAAAATTATTCGGGCATAATGTCAGGTCGAGAACCCGGAAGTCCGCCGTTTACACTTTTCGATTATTTTCCGGACGACTTTTTACTATTTATAGACGAATCGCACGTTACACTCCCTCAAGTAAGAGCAATGTATGCAGGTGACAGAGCTAGAAAATCAAATTTGATAGAACACGGGTTTAGGCTTCCGTCAGCTTATGACAATCGTCCTATGACTTTTGATGAATTTTACAGCAAAATAAATCAAGTCGTTTTTGTAAGCGCTACGCCTGGCGATTTTGAACTTGAAAAAAGCGAAAATATTGTTGAGCAAATAATACGCCCGACGGGACTTTTAGACCCTGAAATTGATGTACGACCAATTGACGGACAAATTGATGATTTATTAGGCGAAATAAACGATAGAATAAGCAAAAAAGAGAGGGTTTTGATAACTACTCTAACTAAAAAAATGGCCGAGGATTTAACAACATATCTTTCTGACTTAAACATAAAAGTTAAATATCTTCACAGCGATGTTGATACAATAGAACGAATGGAAATAATAAGAGATTTACGTCTTGGCAATTTTGATGTTTTAGTCGGGATAAATCTTTTAAGAGAAGGACTGGACATACCCGAAGTTTCGCTAGTTGCTATTTTAGACGCAGACAAAGAAGGCTTTTTAAGGTCCGAACGCTCGTTAATTCAAACAATCGGAAGAGCTGCTAGAAACGCTAACGGAAAAGTTATTATGTACGCCGACACAGTAACTCGCTCAATGGAGATTGCAATAAACGAAACTAACAGAAGAAGAAGTATACAAATTGAATACAACAAAGAACACAATATTACTCCTAAAACTATAATTAAAAACGTTTCGGATGTATTAGCAATATCAAGTAGCGAAACGCTTAAATCTCCGAAAAAGCAGAAGAAAATGTCTAAATCCGAAAAAGAAAAACTTATCGACGAACTTACTAAAAAAATGAAAGATGCCGCTAAAATGCTTGAATTTGAACGTGCTGCATTTTTAAGAGATGAAATCGAAAAATTAAAATAAAAAGGACTGATAGTTATTAAAAATATAGTTATTAAAGGTGCAAAAGAACACAATTTAAAAAACGTAGATTTAACTATACCGAGAGATAAATTTATAGTTTTTACGGGTCTTTCAGGCTCGGGAAAATCCTCTCTGGCTTTTGACACAATATATGCAGAAGGTCAAAGAAGATATATTGAGTCGTTGTCTTCATACGCAAGAATGTTTTTAGGTCAAATGGACAAGCCGAATGTTGAAAGCATAGAAGGGCTTTCTCCTGCTATATCAATTGACCAAAAAACAACTTCTAAAAATCCCCGTTCAACCGTTGGAACAATCGTTGAAATTTACGACTATTTAAGACTTCTTTACGCAAGAATAGGCGTTGCACATTGTCCTATTTGCAATCGTGAAATTTCTCCGCAAACAATTGACCAAATAGTCGATAAAGTTATTAATTTAGGCAGTGGCAAAAAGATTCAAATCCTGTCTCCTATCGCCAGAGGAAAAAAGGGAACTTACGCAAAAGAAATTGAAAATATTAGAAAAAACGGTTTTGTAAGAGTAAGAATTAACGGCGAAATATTTGATTTAGCTGATGACATAAAATTAGAAAAAAACAAAAAGCATAATCTGGAAATTATTGTTGACAGAATAGTTATATCCGAAGATATTCGTTCAAGACTTTCGGAAGCAATTGAAACTGCTACAAATTTTTCGGGCGGACTTGTTATTATAAACGTTGACTTAAAAGAAGATATTCTTTTTTCGAAAAATTTTTCTTGTCCTGAACACAATATCGGTTTCGAAGAACTTTCTCCGAGAATATTTTCGTTTAACAGTCCTTTTGGAGCATGCAAAAAATGTACGGGTCTTGGCGTTTTCATGAAAATCGACCCGGAGCTAATTATTCCTGATAAGTTTAAATCTATAAACGACGGTGGGATAAAAGGAAGCGGTTGGTCTATGGAAGGAAACAGCATTGCCAACATGTATTTTGAAGCTCTTTCTAAAAAATATGAATTTTCGCTAGACGGTCCTATTTCTGACATTCCAAAAGAAATTATTGATATCATCCTTTACGGTACAAAAGGAGAAACTTTGGATTTAGTTAGAAATACCGAACACGGACAGGCTAGATACAAACGTACTTTTGAAGGAATAGTAACCAACCTCGAAAGACGATATATGGAAACTCAAAGCAACTGGATTAAATCGGAAATAGAAGCTTTTATGAGCGCAATACCTTGCAGTGAATGTGGCGGCAAAAGGCTTTCGAAAGAAAGTTTAGCGGTAACTGTTGGCGGAATTAATATTTCTGATTTTTGCGACAAATCCATAAAAGATTGCTTGATATTCACGAAAAATTTAAAACTCGGAGAAAAAGAAAAAATCATCTCAGAACCGATATTAAAAGAAATAAATTCAAGACTGGAATTTTTACAAAGTGTCGGACTTGAATATCTTACTCTTTCTCGAAAAGCAGGAACACTTTCGGGCGGAGAAAGCCAAAGAATAAGATTAGCAACTCAAATTGGCTCATCTCTTACAGGAGTTTTATATATTTTAGACGAACCAAGTATCGGGCTTCATCAACGAGACAACGCTAAATTAATCGGAACGCTACAAAAGTTAAGAGATTTAGGTAACACGGTTATAGTTGTCGAGCACGACGAAGAAACTATGTACGCAGCGGATTTTATAGTTGACGTTGGACCCGAATCAGGTATAAACGGAGGTTATATAACTTGCGCAGGAACTATCGGCGACATAAAAAATTGCAAAAATTCAATAACAGGGAAATACTTAAAAGGCGAAAAATTTATACCAATTCCTAAAACAAGAAGAAAAGGTAACGGCGAATTTTTGAAAGTAATCGGTGCAAGCGAAAACAACTTAAAAAATATCGACGTAGAAATTCCGTGCCAAACAATGACTTGCGTTACGGGGATTTCAGGCTCCGGGAAATCAACACTCGTTAATGAAATTATATACAAAGATTTATCGTCTAAACTTAATGGTTCTAAATTAAAACCGGGAAAGCACAAAGAAATTTTAGGCATTCAAAATTTTGATAAAGTTATTGATATTAGCCAATCGCCAATCGGTAGAACTCCTCGTTCTAATCCTGCAACTTACACCGGTGTGTTTACCGACATTAGAGAACTTTTTGCTTCGACGAATGACGCAAAATCACGAGGATTTAGTAGCAGCAGATTTTCTTTTAATGTTAAAGGCGGTAGATGTGAAGCATGTCAAGGCGACGGTATATTAAAAATTGAAATGCACTTTCTTTCTGATATTTATGTTCCTTGCGAAGTTTGTAAAGGTAAACGATACAGCTCCGAAACTCTCAAGATAAAGTACAAGGACAAAAATATAAGTGATGTTTTAGACATGACAGTTGACGAAGCGTTAAAATTTTTCGAGAATATACCTAAAATAAAAAGGAAAATCGAAACATTAAAAGAAGTCGGTCTTGGATATATAAAACTCGGTCAATCCGCAACAACTTTATCGGGCGGTGAAGCTCAGAGAGTTAAACTTGCCTCTGAACTTTCAAAAAGGTCTACCGGAAAAACTTTATATATTTTAGACGAACCCACAACAGGTTTGCATATTGCCGACGTGCACAAGCTTGTTTTAGTTTTACAAAAACTCGTCGACGCTGGAAATACTGTACTTCTTATCGAGCACAATTTAGATTTAATTAAAACTTGCGACCACATAATAGATTTAGGACCAGAAGGCGGGGATAACGGCGGAACTATTATTGCAACCGGAACTCCTGAAAGTGTTGCAATGAATAAAAATTCTTACACAGGAGAATATTTAAAGAAAATATTAAAGTTATAAGGTATGTTTAAACTATGGATTTTTTAAAGACAAAAGCTAATAAATTGCCCGAAAAACCTGGCGTTTATATTATGAAAGACTCCGACAAAAACATAATTTACATCGGAAAAGCTAAAATTTTAAAACGTCGTGTTTCTCAATATTTTTTAAGCAGTAAAAAACACTCCGAAAAAGTAAAAGCTATGGTTTCTAATATCAAAGACTTTGAATACATCGTTACTGATAGTGAATTCGAAGCCTTAGTTTTGGAATGCAGTTTAATAAAACGCCATAAGCCTAAATACAACGTTTTACTCAAAGACGACAAGGGATATAGCTATATAGAAATCACAAACGAAGCTTTTCCGAGAATTTTATATGTAAAACAAAAAAATAACCCTTCTTCCCTGTATTTCGGACCTTATATGAATTCTTTTTATGTAAAAAATTTAGTTCAGGAAGTGATTAATATTTTTAAGCTTCCTACTTGCAATAGAAACTTTTTAACGTCAAAAACCAGACCTTGCCTGAATTATTATATTAATAAGTGTATTGCTCCGTGTAAGCAAAATATTTCTTCTAAAACTTATAAATCTATAATCGACGAAGCTATATCGTTTATAAAAAACGGAAGTAAAAACACTATCGAAAAATTAAACAGCGAAATTATAGCCGCTTCTGAAAATTTAAACTTTGAAAAAGCAGCAAATTTACGTGACAGAATAAAATCCATAAAAACTATCGTCAAAGAAAAGCAAAAAGTTGTTTCTAATAAAGTAAAAAATCAAGACGTTATCGCCTTGGCTATTAGTGGCAAAAAGGCATCTATTCACGTTTTTAGATTTGAAAACGGAAATCTTTACGACGCTGAAAATTTTTTGTTCGATTCTTTTGAGGACGAAATCAGTTTAAGAACGGAATTTATAAAAAGGTATTACGACTTAAAAACTGATATACCTGAAAATATAACTCTTGATGGCGACATCGAAAACGAAGAACTCATAGAAAAGTGGATTTATAAAACTAAAAATAAAAACATTAAAATTTTAAAGCCAATAAAAGGCGAACAGTTTAAACTCGTTCAAATGTGCAAAAACAACGCATATGAAGCTTTTAACATCAAAAACCAGAATGACGACTTACAAGTTTTACAGAAATTAAAAGATATACTTCATCTTGAAACCGTTCCGTATTATATCGAAGCTTACGATATTTCTAATCTTCAAGGCAGCGACAATGTTGGCGGAATGGTAGTTTTTAAGAACGCTGTCCCTTTAAAATCTTCGTACAAACGCTTTAAAATTAAAACTATCGACCATCAAGATGACTATAATTCTATAAGAGAAGTTTTAGAAAGACG
>JAUNCP010000044.1:0-4540 GCA_030526535.1 Clostridia bacterium
ACCACGCTTTAAAAGTTCTATTGCAACTTCGCTTTTACCGACTCCGCTTTCTCCTACTAAAAGTACTCCTTCGCCGTGAATATTTAGCAATCCGCCTGACCGTGTTATTCTTGGAGCAAGATGCATGTTTAAAATAGGGTTTAATAAAGCCATTAATTCGGCACCGCTGTCTTTTGTAAGTAGAATCGGGACTTCACATTCTTTCGCGACTTCTAAAACCTCGTCAGCCGGTTTTATGCCGGAAGTTACTATTATCACGGGTGGTTTTAAAGACACTATAGATTTCATTGACCTGTAAATCTCTTTGGAAGAAAGAGTAGATAAAAAGTAATTTTCACTTTCTCCCATAAGCAATATTCTTTTTCTGTCAAAATGGTCTATCGGCCCTATAAGAGCCAATCCTAACCTGCTTACATCTCTGGAATAAATTTTAACATCTTTAGGATTTTGGGGCATGAAAACTATTTCAAAAGCTATTTCTTTCATTATCGTTGATAGAGTAACAAAAAGCCCTTGTTCCATGTTTTAAACAACACTCCTTAAAAAATTATTTTCATATATCACAGTATATCACAAATTGTTAATTAAAGGAAGTGATGATTATAATTTTTTAAAAAATACAAGATTTAACTTTAATATATTAAATATTACAAAAAACATTTTACTTATATCGGTTTATACAAAATTCACCATCAACGCTTCGACAAAGTAAAAATAAATAGGTGTGGTAATATCTATTTAATAAATAATAAAGAGGTGGAGTTTTTAGCGTAAAACATTGTAAAGTAAAACGCTAAGCGCAAGGAATGTATAAATTTAATGATAAAAACAATATTTCGGATTCATATATAGTAAATTATAAAAGCGTTTATGACAATAAAAGCACTAGATATTGCGAAAAGTCAGAAAAAAATAAAAGTAAAAAATATAAGAAAGCCAAGCATTACAAAAAAAAATTCAAAAACATATTTTTACCTCCGAAGCATATGTCAGATGTGAAAATTAAGGATAATTTACAGTCGCATCGCATTGGATATATATTTAAATTTATAATATCATGTTTTATTTTGGCAGTATTTTTTGTTTTGTTTTCCGAAGTAATAAGTTTATTTGAAAGAAATGATATAATTTCAGATTTAAGAAGATACGATAATTTTATTTGGCCGGTAGTTATGCAAGACCCTAGTCCTTTCGACGAAGAAAATTTTATAGATGAAACTAAAGCAATTGAATCCGCTTTATGGGATTTATGTATGGAACATAAAAACGAAAATTTGCGTTTAGATGAAGACGGAAGAATGAGTTTTTCAAATCAAGAAGTTAATGAGAGCTTGAAAAAATTGTTCAATATATCAATAAATTTTGAAAATTTAAAAATAAAAAAAAATTCATTTTTTGAATTCAATAATTATAAAAAAATATTTTTAGTTGAACCTATAAGCGGAGTTGATAATTATTTCCCACGTGTTACAAAAGCTGAAAAAATTGGCAACAGTATAATATTAACTGTCGAATATTTTTTACCAAGTGATCAATTTAGCCAAAATATGAAAAAAGAAATATTAAATAAAACCGAAAAAACTATGATTTATAAACTAAAAAAAGATATTGAAAGTAAAAGGTATTATATTTCTTCAGTCTGTAATTCATAATTTTTTTAGATTAGTAAATAAAACAGAGCTAAAAGCAAAGTGAAATTTTCTTCGTTATCCATCAAAAGTATTATCAGAATGATTATTAATGTTTTGTCTTTATCTTTAAATATTAAGTCAATCAAATTTGGTATTTTGCCGGTTAAATTTTTTAAACCGTTATTTGAAAAAATTGCTTTCATTTTATTTCTGTTTGGATGATTGGTAGTTTTTTTATCAAAAGAAGATTTTTGTGATGTCTTTTCAGAGTTGATAGGATTTTTAGATTTGGAATAGATTTCTTTTAGTTTATTAATGGCATCCAATTGCATTTTTTCATAATCTTTATTTGGTTCAGGCACTTTTTTATTTCACCCTCACTGTGCTTATTTTAAAAAAGCCCCTTATTTTTCAAGATTGGCAAAATTTTTATTAATTTTAATATATGAGAAGTTTTGTCTATTTTTTCCTGTCGGTCGCTTGAAAGCAGTGGCTTTAGTGACTTTAAAAAAATTGTATATTTATCTTCTTTTTTTATATCGGATAGAATCGGCATAACTTTTAGAATCATGTCCATTATTTCAGGCTGAAAGCCGACGTCATTTAGTATATTATCGGAATTATTTTCAGAATATTTTTCTTTTGGAGATTCGGAGCTTACATTATCATTTTGTAACATTTGAGATAAACCGGAAATGCTTTTCATAATCTCTGGGTCTTCCAAAAGTTTAGAAATTTTTCCGGTTAAATCATTCATGTTTTATTTCCCTCCTAAAAATTTTTTTAAGATTTGTTTTGCCGCCGGAGTAGAAAGAACTTTTGATAAAGCACTTTTATCGGAAATTATTTTTTTAGCTTTTTCTATGTCTGAAGGATCGGCTTTATTTAAAATATTATTAATTTCTTTTTTGTTTTCAATTTTTCCTAAATCATTTTTGTCAATATTTAATTTTTCGGATATTTTATTCATTAAGTCATCTAAATTTGAATTGTTCAAAAAAATTCACTCCTAAGTTTAGTTACTATTGTATATGAAATATATTTATTAAAATATGTATTACTCTATATTATGTTGTGATTTGTAATATTGATTATATTTTAAATCATATTTTTTATAAATTTATATAGAGGTACTTGTTTATGAGTGTTTCATTTAAAGATTTTCAAGGAAGATTTCAAAATCCGATAAATAACGCCGAAAAGGTGGAATTAATTGTAAAATATAACGGTGATATTTTCCAAGTGTCTGAAGATTTGGGAGCGACAGTGGAAATTTTAAGTCCAAATTACGCTATTTTAACTATAGAATTTAATAAAATTCCATATCTTTTCAATTATACAGAAATAGAACATATAGAACCTCCAAAAACATTGACTTTAAATTTAAATCAAGCAATAAATAAATCATGCATTTATAATGTAAGAGATGAAAATGGTACAGAATTGACAGGTGAAAATGTTTTGATAGCTGTTTTGGATTCAGGGGTAGACTATACTCATGAAGATTTTATAAACGAGGATGGAACAAGCAGAATTTTATATATGTGGGATCAAACTATTTTAGGAAATCCTCCGAGCGGATTTAGTTTTGGCAGTGAATACACAAATGCTCAAATAAACGAGGCTTTAAGTTTAGACGACCCATATAAATTAGTTTCCGAAATCGATAGCATAGGACATGGAACAGCAGTTTGCGGTATAGCAGCGGGTAATGGAAGAAGTTCAGATGGGAAAAATATAGGTGTTGCGCCAAAAGCAAGCTTAATAATTGTTAAACTGGGAGAACCTGGATATCCCTATTTTGCTTTAAATACTCAAATTATGCGTGCCTTAAAATATGTTATGGATAAAGCAATGGAATTAAATATGCCTTTAGCTGTTAATATAAGCTATGGTACTAATGACGGTGCACATAACGGCCAGTCACTATTTGAAAGATTTATAAATAATATTGCAGAAAAATGGAAATTGTTGCTTCTGGAAATGAAGGTGATTCCGGACATCATTATTTTGGAAAAATCGGTGAAAATGAAGTTCAGGACATTGAATTTTTTTATAGCGGTAAATATTCGTCATTTTATATTACTTTATGGAAAAATTTTGTGGATGAATTCAATGTAGATCTTATATTACCAAACGGAAATTCTACGGGTTTTGTTTCGTATTACAGTACAACAAGAAATTATAGAATAGGCAATGTATCTATTTTTATTAATTACGGTCAACCACAATTTTATAATTCATTCCAGGAAATATTTTTTAAAATAGATTCAGATAATTTAGAAAATATAATAGGGCTATTTACAATTAAAATTAAATCCGAAAAAATTGTTGATGGAAAATATGATATTTACCTTCCTACGGTAGAAGAAGCCGGTACTCAAACTACATTTGTTTCGCCGGAAGAAAATGTAACGTTAACGATTCCTTCTACGGCGCAAAATGTAATAACAGTAGGTGGATATGATTCCGAACGTTCCATAATTGCAAGCTTTTCAGGAAGAGGAAATACATTAAATGTTGTTTTTCAAAAGCCGGATTTAGTTGCACCGGCGGTAAATATTTTGACTACAGCAATTAATGGCGGATACAGCGTTTTTAGCGGAACAAGCATGGCCGCTCCTTTTGTTACAGGAGCCACGGCATTGTTGATGCAATGGGGAATTATAGATAAAAATGATCCGTTTTTATATGGCGAGCGCCTTAAAGCTTATTTAAAATCCGGTACCAATAAATTTTTAAATAATATAGATTATCCAAATACAAGATGGGGCTATGGTGCTTTATGTTTATCAAAAACGCTTAACAAGTTAAAAACTTTTAATGGTTATAGATGATATATGAACGTTTGATTTTATTTTTGAAAGGTTGATTTTTTGGAAGAAAATTATAACGAAACACAAATGCCA
>JAUNCP010000044.1:4550-7924 GCA_030526535.1 Clostridia bacterium
TAAATTTGCCTACCACTATTTCTTTTTATTCTTGGTTTACACCTTCATTTGAAAACTTTTTAAAAACACGTCCATATATACGTATTGGGAATATATTGGAAAACAAAATTGCGATTTTGTATACATCGGAAGAATATATGGAGGAAATATTCAAAAATTTAGGTTTTGATTTTTTAAATGTATATCCAGAAATATATGGATTAACCGGTAAAGAAGCGCTGGATGCTTCCGGAATTTTAAGGGCACAACAACAATCTTATCTAAATTTAAAGGGAAGAGGAACAATTATAGGATTCGTTGATACAGGAATTGACTATACAAATTCAATATTTAGATACGAAGATGGTAGTACAAAAATAAAATATATTTGGGATCAAACAATATTTTCTTCGGAATATGAAAAAAATGAAAAATTCGGTGTAAACTTTGGCACAGTTTATACAAGTGATGATATAAATAAGGCTCTCAGAGATAAAGATCCATACAATATAGTGCCACATAAGGATACAGTTGGTCACGGAACATTTTTAGCTTCAGTAGCAGCGGGGAGAGAAAAAGACGATTTTATAGGTGCTGCTCCGGATGCGGAAATAATTGTCGTAAAATTAAAAAAAGCGAGCAATTATTACTTAAAAAAATTTCTTGTGCCAACTTCACAAGAAAATGCATATGAATCTACAGATATATTACTTGGAGTAAATTTTATTGTACGAATGTCGCAAAAAACATTGACGCCTTGTGTTGTGTGTCTGGGGTTAGGGACTAATTTTGGAGGTCACAACGGCCAAAATAGGTTGGAAAATTATATAACTTTTTTGTCAAACGAAATAGGTATAGCGGTTTGTACAGGAGTCGGAAATGAAAGCAATGCAAAGCATCACACTGAAGGAATTGTTAATAAAACAGGTGACATAGTTCCAATAGAGGTTATAGTAGGAGAGTTTGCATCTTCTTTTAGTGTATATATTTGGTATCCCGGCTGGGATAAAATATCTTTTTCTTTAAAATCGCCAACAGGAGAAGTCATAAATAGAATACCTTTTTTTGTCGGAACTGTTTTTGAAAGGAAACTTCTTTTCGAACGTTCCACAGTCACTATACTTTATCATCAAAATGAAAATAGATTTGCAGTTTTTCAGGTTTTAAATGCAGTACCCGGAACATGGGAAATAAGCTTACACGGTGATGTAATTGTAAGTGGAAAATATCATGCATGGCTACCTATGAAAGGTTTTATAAGTCCAGATGTCGAATTTGCTTCGCCAACGCCTAATTATACTACGGTTATACCATCAACTTCGCAGGGAGCAATATCTGTAGGAGCGTATAACAATAAAGATAACAGTTTATATATAAACAGTTCGTGGGGGCCTACAATTGGTAACAAAATTTCTCCCGATTTTGTTGCACCGGGAGTTAATGTATCCGGAGTTTATCCTTTCGGTGACGGAACTATGACCGGAACAAGTGTTTCTTCTGCAGTTGCAGCAGGAGCAAGCGCATTAATGTTTGAGTGGGGGATAGTTGAAGGCAATGCACCCGTAATTACCGGAAATAGATTGAGAACAATTTTAATACGAGGATGTTCGAGAGATGAAACTAGGCAGTATCCCAATCCACAGTGGGGATACGGAAAACTGAATTTAATTAAAACTTTCAATACTTTTCGAGAAGAATCATGGTAAAATAAAATTCGTGTAGTTAAAATCCACACGAATTAACTTTATTAAAAATTATCTATCTTCCTTTCAGAAATATCCTCTAGAAAACAAAAATCATTTTCAGAATAATTTTTGTTGCAGAAATCGGTTATGTTTTGTATTTGTTCATCCGTAAACTTACCCGCAAGATTGGTATCACTCGTATTACCAAAAATCACTAAACAGTTTTCTGCATTACTGAATATCTCGCTTATATCCGATTTATTATTCGATGTATGAAAATTATCAAATTGATAATTACTACGATTAAAAACAAATCTAAATTTGATCTTATTATTATCACTATTACGTATATCAAGTAAAATAAATAATTTATCGACCGCTTCACTTACTTCTAGTTTATTATCTTTGTCACAAAAACGTTTTAAACAACTTTTAATTACAGAATTTTCACTAAGTTTAATTTTATCTTGAAAATAATTATTTAATCCATTCTCGCTGGTTAAACGTTTTGCGTTAGCATATGGGGATTGCACTAGTGCTGTAATAGCAAGTGAAATGCCCAAGATACATTTTTTACTTCTACGGAAAATATTCTTCACGATAAATGTCTCCTACCTTTAAAAAAATTTTATCTTTCGAATTGTAACATGATTCAACTTACATGTAAATACGTTTTATGATTTTTGTATATTTGAACATAAACAAAGAGAGTTTGCTATAATAAATTGTAATATTGTAACTGTTTTTTAAAAAAATATTATTCTTGACCGTATTGGTTTAAAGTGTTATAATTTTATCCGTAGTTGTTATCTTTTTGCGGGAGATGAAAGCGTGATAAATTATTATAAAACAATAAGTGGCAAAACTCGAAAAATTGCTAAATATGAAAAAAAATGTTGGATTAGCTGTATTTCTCCCAGTGAAGATGAAATCAATTATCTTATATCTAATTTCAAAATTGAACCGGAATTCGTACGTTCTGCTTTGGACGAGGAAGAATCCACTCATATTGACAGTGAGGAAGGAACAATATTCATTACCATTGACAGTCCTGTTGTTAACAAATCAGGCAAGAATTTGGTGTATTATACCACTCCGCTTAGTATAATAATTACACCCACTGATATAATAACAGTTTCGCTAAGAGAAAACGCCATTATCGGAGAGTTTACCAGAAGCTTGATTAAAAACGCTGATACAAACAAAGAAAAACGGTTTGCTTTACAAATTATGCTTCGTATGGCCAATAAGTATCTACAATATTTAAATCAGATAAACAAAATTACTCAACATGTTGAGGACGAACTTAAAAACACAATGAAGAATAAAGACCTTATTCAATTTTTGGAAATAGAAAAATCATTGGTTTATCTTTCCGCTTCTTTGAAATCTATTGGCATAATGATTAATAAAATTTCACGTGGAAAGTATATGAATTTAAGTGAAGAAAATTTAGAGCTTTTAGAGGATGTTACGATAGAGTTTAAACAAGCATTGGAAATGTCTGAAATTTATCTTAACATTCTCTCGAGTACGATGGATGCATTTTCGTCTATTATTTCTAATAATATGAATGATGTTATGAAAATTTTATCTTCAATTACTTTTATCCTTTCAATACCTACAATAGTTTCCGGAATTTACGGAATGAACAACACCGAAATACCGGCAATGGATTGTTGGTGGTTTCCTTTTATTTTGATGTTTGTT
>JAUNCP010000002.1 GCA_030526535.1 Clostridia bacterium
ATATTTTGTTATCCGAAGTTAATAATTATTTTTTTGAATCTCGTGTATTTAATCAAAAAATTCAGCATTTTGGAATGATAAAATGTCTTGATAACAAGATGCATAATTCAATTAAAAACATAAAAAATGCATATCTTGCTTTGGCGTTAGATTAAAAAATAAAAAATAACAAAGGAATTTGAAATAATGAAAGATATAAAACAATTTAAGACGGATATGAGGTTAAAGTACAGAACAATTCGAGAAAATATGTCTAATAGCGATAAACTCAAAATGGATAAAAAAATACTGCATAATATTTCTGTTTTAAATATTTTTAAGAACGCAAAAAGTGTTTTGACTTACGTGTCTAAAGAGATAGAAGTCGATACTTTCGATTTAATAAAAAAATGTTTATCCAAAGGTAAAATTGTGGCGGCTCCTGTTTGCAAAACAGAAACTAAACAGATGGGGTTTTATATTATAAATTCCGTTGATGATTTAGAAAAAGGTGCCTTTGGACTTTTGGAACCGAAACCCGACTGCGAAGAATTAACAGATACAAAAAACAGTGTTTGTATCGTTCCCGGATTTTGTTTTGACAATAACGGATATAGGCTTGGTTATGGATACGGATACTATGACAGATATTTGGAAAATTTTGAAGGCAAAACGATAGGAATATGTTACAGTAACTGTATTGTAAATAGATTGAGAACCGGCAAATTTGATAAGCCCGTAGACTATTTGGTAACCGATAAATATATAAAGCAAACTGAGTATAATAATTTTGCTCCGATTAGAAAGTAGGAAAAATAAAATATGGCGTCAAGAAAGAATAATATAAGCACTAAGAACAATTCTGCGTTTAAAATAGCGTGGTTTACGTTTTTAGTTTTAATTTCCATATTATTTTCAAGATATATTTTGGTAGGCATAAACGATATGTTGGCGGTAAGTAAACCGGCTGGCACAGTTGTCGTGGAAATTCCGGAAGGAGCTTCGCTGAGAAAAATTGCTGAAATTTTAAAAAATAGCGAAGTAATATACGAAAAAGAATTTTTTGAGATTTACGTGAGGCTAATGAGAGTATCAAAGAAGTTTGTTACAGGTGTCTATGAACTCGAAACGAACATGGACTATCAGGAAATAATAGAAAATCTCAAGGATTCAAGTAATTTGAAAAACGTGGTGGAAGTAACTTTTACTGAAGGTATGAATGTTTTTGATTATGCCGAACTGTTGGAAAAAAATAAGATATGTAAAAAAGATGAATTTTTGACAACGGTAAATTCCGATAAATTTGATTCAAAATACGATTTTCTTAAAGAAATAGATAATGCTCAAAACAGAATTTATAAATTGGAAGGTTATTTGTGGCCTGATACATATAAATTTTATCAAGATGAAAAAGCATCGACTATTATAGAAAAAATATTGTCTAATTTCCAGAAAAAAGTTTCTCAGAAAGAAAATTTTGAAGGATTTTCAGAGAATAAAAGTATAATAGAACTTGCGAAATCTAAAAATATTTCTTTGGACAAGCTTTTGAATATTGCTTCGTTAATTCAAGCAGAAGCTGCAAATAAAGAGGATATGTATTTGGTTTCCTCGGTAATATGGAATAGACTTGACACAATAAATACTGGTGGAAAAAGTACATTTAACGAATTTTCTTTGGATATTTTACGTATAGATTCAACAATTAATTATCCTTATAAGAAAAACAATAAAACTGTAAATAAAAATGTTGACAAAATTAAAGAAACGTTCTATAATACATATAAGATCAAAGGTTTACCGGCCGGAGCAATATGTAATCCCAGCAAAGATGCTATTATAGCTGCAATAAGTCCAAAGAAAACAGACTATTATTATTACTGTCACAGCAAATCAGGTAATGCATTTTACGCTAGGACAAATCAAGAACAGATTGTAAATTTGAAAAAAGCCGGGTTGAGATAAATTTAATACATAATGGAGGTTGATTATTTTGCCAACAAAAATTACAGTAGAAAAAGTATTTGAATATGCAAAGAACACATTAATAGTGACTACTTTATCGGTTGTATCGGTTGCAATGTCTGTCCTTGGTGTAAAAGGATATAAAACTTTGAAACGTATTGATAATACGTTTGCAATGATGGAAAAGCCATTAAATGTGGTGTCACAATCTATAAGTGATATTTCTAAAGAATCTGTTGATTTGTTTAAAGAAATTTTACAATTGGTAAGGAAAGAAGATATCGCAGAGTGCATAAGTTCAGTTACTAAATTAATAAAGAGCATTTCTGATGATTTAAAAAAGCAATCAAGAGAAGTTACTATAAATAAATCCGATTATCCTGCTTATTTTTCAGATAAAGATAAAGAAGAACAAAAAACAGTGAAAATGAACGTATTAGAGTACGCTATGTTCCAAATTAATAATATTATTGGAGAATTTACAGCTCCGGCAATTGGTGAGGATGGAAGTGTTGTCCAAAGGATGGTTAATGGTAAAAACATCAATCAGACTAAAATTCAAGTAATGATAGATAATCTTTCTAGTATGATACAACTAGCAACAAGAGTTTCTGCTGATAAATCTGTTGGTGAACAATTGGAAGATTATATACATCAGTTAGAAGGATACGAACTTAGCGATCAAATAGTGAAAGATATGAAAACAGTGGCAACTGAAGAGATCGGAAAGCTAGAAAATGCTGTTAAAGGAGAAGAAAAAGATGATGTTGCTGGAAAAATTTCACAAATTAATAAAAATATCAAATATCTAAAAAGTTTTAAAAATGGAACATACGGAATGTTTGGAAAAAGTGAAGTTGAATTTGATAAAAATAATATAGAAGGTGACAAATACAAAGATATGTTTAAAGATTTTAAAGGTAGAGAAAAATATAATACGGATGATAAACAAGAGAGAACTAAAATTCGCAATACAGTTGATAAAGTTAACAAACAACTCGGTAGAGATTTGGAAAAAAATCAAAAAATTCTAAATGTTTTTGATACCATAGAAGGATGCGAAGAATATTCAGAAAATCCCGAAGGAGTAGATGAGAATATTGTTAGAATGCTGAAAAGCAAAGCGATTACTAAATGGACCAATGAATATTTAAGAAAAAATGGTTTAAATGCTCCTGTTACTTCTATAGCGTTTAACACAATGATAGCTATTTCAAACATGAGAAAATTGTCAGCTGATTTTAGTTTTGGTAAAATTATAGATTTACTTAAGGGTGCGAATTTGAACTTTGCTTTTAATAATAACATAAACTAATAAATAGATAATTTATTAAATTAAAAATATTTGCCAATACTAGTTGTATAAAATAATGCGACTGGGATTGGTGTTTTTATGTACAAAAGAATTTCTATACTATTCGGTTTATTTATGTTTTTATTTTGCGGAATGTTTTTTGCAATAGACTATTTATCGAATAAAGAAAATTTGCGAGATGTGGCGCTAAATCAGCAGTCTTACAATCTGAAAATTTCCGATGTTCGAGGCAATATTTATGATTGCAACAACAAATTGCTAGTAAATAAAGAAAAAAAATTAATTGCGGCGGTCATTCCTTGTACGGAATCTTTAACTGCGCTCACAGGTGTCGTTGAAGATTCAAAAAAAGAGGATCTTTATAGTAAATGTTCTAAAAACGTACCATTTACAATAGAAATTATGAAACCGGTAAAGTGCCAGTATGTGAAAATTTTTGAAGTTCCTATAAGATTTTCAGGAATAACTTTAGCACCGCATATCATAGGTTACCTTTCCGGAGATAAAATAGGCGTTTGTGGAATAGAAAGAGAGTATAATGATTATTTATCCGGAAAAGATCAATGTATATGTGTAAAATATGATATCAATGCCGTCGGAAAGCTTCTTTCCGGAAAAAAAGAATTTATAAAAGATAAATCTTACTTAAATTCCAAAGGAATAGTTTTGAATATTGACGAGAAAATACAAACCATCGCAGAAGAAACAGCCGGTAAATATATAGACAGAGGTGCTGTGATTGTTTCGGAGGTGCCCAATTGCGAATTGAGGGCTTGTGTCAGTGTTCCTGGATTTTCTCCGCAAAATATAGTCCCGTATTTAAATGATAAAAATTCACCGCTATTAAATAGAATTCTTGCTTCATTTAATTTAGGTTCTATATTTAAAATAATAACGTCTGCGTCAGCAATTGAATATGGAATTGATTCAAATGTTGTATATGATTGTCAAGGTTCAAATAAAGTCGAAGATGCAACATTTAGATGTTACGGTGGTAAAAAGCATGGAGAAATAAATATGGAACAGGCAATGGCTTATTCATGTAATGGCTATTTTGTTGAATTAATAAAAAAAATCCCCCCTAATTTTATTTTAAAAATGTCAAAAAAATTCCGTTTAGGACATAAAATAAAAATTACGCCCGAGATGATTTCATCGGGCGGCGTTTTGCCATCGCTTGAAAGCCTTGAAAATATTAAAACGCTTGCCAATTTTTCATTTGGTCAAGGCAAATTGATGGCCACTCCACTGCAAGTTATAGGTATTGTAAATTCGGTTGCATCAGGCGGTATATATTTCAATCCGAAGTTGATAAAAGGATTGTGTGATGAAAATATGAAAATTGTAAATAAAAAAATAATTCGAGATGAACGAGAAAGGATAATTTCAGAAAATACCGCAAATAAATTGAAGGATTATATGCGTGCATCTGTCGAATACGGAACAAGCTTGAAATGTCAGTCTGAATTTGTAACAGCCGGCGCAAAAACTTCCACAGCTCAAACCGGAATTGTTGAAAACAATAAAAAAGTTGAACAATCTTGGATAGCTGGATTTTTTCCGTTTGATAATCCTAAATATTGTGTTGTGGTTTTGTCGGAAGCAGGACGTGGTGGCGGAGAAAGTTGCGGGCCTGTTTTTAAGGAGATATCGGAGCGCATAACAACTGAAATTTTGAATTATAATTGATATATGTATTGAAACACCTCTTTCGAATCCGAGAGAGGTGTTTTTTTATAGTAAATTTCCTCTTGAACTTCGGAAATAGCGCTTCAAGGGGAATTATTTTGCGAATTTTTATTAAATTAAGAAATGTTTTTATCGAAAATAACAGAGCGAAAATGCCGTTTTGTGCAATTTAGTATTAAATAAAATAAAAAATATTTATTTTTTACAAAAAACACTTGACAAATAAAAATATATAGTTTATTATATATAACGAAGTCGATTTTCGACAACAAAATTTTATTTCAGAAAGGTTGATGTTTTATGGAAAAAAATGTAAACGAACTTTGTGAATGTTTCCGAAATTTTAAAAATAGTATTGTGAATGATGATTTTGAAATAACTTATGATGGAATTTCAAATTTATTCGAAAAATGTTTAGAAAGTTATATTAAAGAAAAAAAATGGGGTAGTTCTGAATTAAAAGAAATTAGCAAAAAATTAAAAAAATACAAAGGAAACACAAAGCCTAAAGATATATCCAAATATTTTAAGGATTGTTTTTGTAGTAAAAAAAGTGACGATATTATCGGAGATCCTAGTATTCAAGAAATGTTTGCTTTAATAAAAAAAAGTATCGAATATAAATCGAATGAAAAGGAAAAATATGATATATATATTGAGACACTATATGTAGCCATAGATTGTTGCATAGATGATGTGAAAAAATTAAAATCATATCAAACTATAGAAGATATAAATATTATTTTTTATAAATATATTGTTAATAATTTTAAAGAAGAAGAACCATTTTTAAGAAATACAATAGAGGTTATTAAAGAAATTTATAACAATATAAGAAAAGAAAATGATGCAAAAAAATATAGTAATCATTTTAATTTATTAAAGTATAAGATCGAAAATAATATGCTATCCAATCCAAAAATATTTTCAAAATTTAAAAAATTAAAAGATGAAATTCAAAAATTTTTATCAAAAAAAGATAAAATCAATTAGACATATTGGCGATATGTCTTGAAGACATAAATGTTTCCTCCTTCAAACTCAAAAGAGGAAACATCTTTTATTTCTAAAAAAATGAGATTTAAATTGATTTTTCAATTTAAATCTCATTTTAAAATGTTGGCACTTTCTTATTTTCCCGGGCCGTTGCCAGCCAAGTATCTTCAGCACTACCGACCTTAACTACCGTGTTCGAGATGGGAACGGGTGTACCCTCGGCGTCATCAGCACCAACATTATGTCTATATAATATCACGCCTAAATAATCCTGTCAACACATTTTTTTGAATTTTTCTCGCTTTCTACCTTTTGAATAAAATATATTCATGAATATATTTATAATTGTGCATAATAACAAAAACTAAGTTTTTGAATAAATGGCATTGCTAAAAGTGAATAGTTAATGAGAAAATTATTTAATAATCATCTTGACAAATTTAATCATAGAACGCATTCTTACACTAAAAATCTTGAATATTATTATCTGAATTTTTATACTATAAATTTGTTTTTCTACCTGTTTTTATCAATGCCAATAAATTAAAACATATGTATCGCTTTGAATCGAATTAGTAAAAAAGTTAGAAAGTTCATTTTAGTATTTTCGTAATTTTTGATTTTTTGTAAAATATAATCGTACAAAATAAAATAGTAAGCATGAATTTTTTATCGGAGTAGGAACTATAAATAAGTTTAAATCAGATATGCCGTTGTAAAGCGAATTAATAAGAAATATTTGATAAATTTAATTGTAAGTTTATATTATTACTCGAGCTTTTATGGTAAAATTTATTACAAAGGATGATGTAATCCGGTTAAAATGTTGAAATTAATGTGGAAAATGAGGAAAACTTATTAAAATAGTTCTCTTTTAATCCCCAAAAGTATTCGCATTGAATGTATTTTTTAGAAAATAAACATAATTTTGTGGAAAACTAAGGTGATAATGTGGAAAACAAAAGTCAAGCGTTTGAAAAATTAAATTTTTGTAAATTATCAGAAAATGCTATAATTCCCAAAAGAGCAACAGCCGGTTCTGCCGGATATGATCTTTGCGCATGCATAAGCGAGCCGATAATTTTAAATCCCGGCAAAAGAACTTTTATTCCTTGTGGAGTAGCAATAGAATTGCCGAGCAATAAATATGCCGCTTTTATATTTGCGAGAAGCGGTTTGGGTGTAAAGAAAGGAATTACGCTTTCTAATGGTGTAGGAGTAGTAGATAGCGATTACAGAGGCGAAATAGGTGTTGGACTTTGTAATTTAAGCGAGGAAGCTTATACCATTCAACCGGGTGAAAGAATAGCCCAAATGGTCATAATGAATGTTGAAACTCCGATGCTCAATTTATGCGAAAATTTAAATGAAACAAGTCGAGGCGAAGGCGGATTTGGTTCTACAGGCAAATAATTTTTAAACAATATAATATAGTGATATAATTATCAGATATACATTTTTATCTATTGAGGGGCGATTTTAAATGTTTTCAAAAGAAATTGGTATAGATCTTGGAACGGCGAATACTTTGGTGTTTGTAAAAGGAAAAGGAATTGTAAAACGTGAACCGTCAGTTGTAGCGTTAGATGTCCGAAATGATACGGTTTTGGCGGTAGGTACACAAGCGAAGGAAATGATAGGACGTACACCTGGTTCTATTGTAGCCGTGCGACCGCTTAAAGATGGCGTAATAGCAGATTTTGATATAACCGCCAGTATGCTTAAGTATTTTATATCTCAGACCGCAAAAAGTTTATTTTTTACAAAACCGAAGGTTATAGTTTGTATTCCTTCCGGAGTTACGGAAGTGGAACGCAGAGCAGTTGAAGATGCCGCAAAACAAGCCGGAGCCGGAATTGTTGAACTTGTGGACGAACCGATGGCGGCAGCTATGGGTGCAGGGCTTCCTATTTCCGAACCGACGGGAAGTATGGTCGTTGATATCGGTGGGGGAACATCAGAAGTAGCTGTAATATCGCTCGGCGGAATTGTTACGGCGACATCCGAACGTGTTGCCGGTGATAAACTTGACGAAGCTATAATTTCTTATGTAAAACGCAAATATAATCTTTTAATCGGAGAACGCACAGCTGAAGATATAAAAATAAATATAGGTTCGGCAGTCCCGTATGAAGACGAGGGAGAAATGAGCATAAAAGGTAGAAATCTTGTAGATGGTTTGCCGAAAAATATAGTAATAACCTCAAAAGAAGTCAGAGAAGCACTCAAGGACCCTCTGGAACGTATTATTGAAGCGATTAAAAGCACTTTAGAAAATACCCCTCCGGAATTATCAGCTGATATAATCGACAGAGGAATAATGCTTACGGGCGGCGGAGCACTTTTGAGAGGCTTGGATACTCTTGTCGCTCAGTATACAAATATGCCGGTATATGTTGCAGAAAAGCCACTGGATTGTGTTGTCGACGGTACAGGAAAATGTTTAAGTATTGCTATGCCGAAAGAGTATTATCGTTCACGCAGAACAAGATAAATTATATCTTTAAGGTTTAATTTTAAGAGGTGTGGAGAAAAAGTTGAAGGAATTTTTTAAAAGTGCCACTTTTAAGGCAATTTTCGGCACATTGATTTTGATATCAGGTATTACTTTGTATACTTTTTCTAATCCAGACAATATTTTTTCAGATATTTTTCATTCTATAACGGTCCCTGTTCAAAAAGCTTTATGTTATGTTTCGACTAAAGCGTCGGATTTTAGTTATCAGTTTGAAGAAAAAGAAAAACTATATCAAGAAAATGAAAATTTAAAATCAGAGCTTAATCATCAGCGTGATATAACAGTTGACTATTACAATATAAAAAGGGAAAACGAAAGATTTAAAAAGTATTATGATATCAAAGAATCGGACAATAGTTTGAAATTCGTTTCGGCTTCGGTAATCGGGAGAGACCAAACAGATATTTTCGGCGATTTTGTGCTTGATAAAGGCAAATCTTCCGGAATAGAAGTAAACGACGCCGTAATAACCGAAAATGGAATTGTCGGACGAGTCTGCGAAGTATCATTAGAAGCTTGTAGAGTTAAATCCGCTTTATCTCCGGAATTTAAAGTCGGTGCGCAAGATTGTGTTTCGGGCGATTCCGGAATTGTAATGGGTTCGCTTGAATCTGCTAAAAATAATTTCACAAAAATGATGTTTATTCCTGCTCAAAATAATATTTCACCGGATGATATTATTGTTACAAGCAGTGCCAGCGGAATGTATCCTAAAAATTTAAAAATCGGTAAAGTAAAAGAAGTAAAATATGATAATTATGAATGTTCGCATTATGCTTTGATTGAACTTTTCGAAGATGTAAAGAATATAAAAGAAGTTTTTGTGGTTTCTGATTTCAGAGGAAAAGGAATTATGAATAATATAGAAAAATAGAAAAAATAAAAATTTTCAAGGAGATTTCTTAAATGGAGTCTTTTAAAGACAAAAGTTTATACATACGTTTTATAATTTATTTTTTTGAATTGTATGTTTTTTATTCTTTAGAGCAGTCAACATTTTTAAATATCGGGGAATTTGCCGCAAAGCCATTATTAGTTGTAATAGGTTTTTCAACTATAGCTGTTTTTGAAAATGAATTTGTCGGTATGATTTTCGGGGTTGTATCCGGAATATTTCTTGATATGATTTTTGGAGTTCCGATAGGATTATGCGCAATGTTATTGTGCTTTTTGGGATATGTAATCGGGGTAATTACGACTTATTTTATAAAACCGAATTTACTTGTGTTCTGGTCAATAAGTACCGTAACGGTATTTGTTGTCCTTTTGTTAAGATTTTTGTTTTTCTATGTGTTAAAAAATGTTACGGGTTTAGAATTTATTTTAGAAAAAATATTTTTGCCCGTTATGATTTATTCTGTAATAATTGCACCTATTGTATTTTGGTTTAATAGATGTATTTATTTTTCGAAGAATACAGGGGGCGAGAAAAATAAAAAAGTTAACAACTTTTAAAAGAAGATATATAGTAATGCTGTTATTTATAATAACTGTTTTTTCGTGCTTTATAGCAAGGCTTGTAGATTGGCAAGTGATAAACAGCGAATATTATAAAGAGCGAGCGAACAGCAGTAATATATATTTTGTCAAAACCGACCCTGTAAGAGGGGAAATTTTTGATTGCGACGGAAACAGATTTGCGACTAATGTAGAGGGATATAAAGTAGTTTTAGACCGACTTTTGATAAAAAAAGAAGAAGAAAATAATATAATTTTGTCGATTATAAAAATACTAGAAAAGTTTAATTGCTCATGGATAGATGTTATGCCGATTAAACTTAAAAACAATGAATTTTATTTTGAAAAAGATAAAGAAAGCCAAATAAAATCGCTAAAAGCGATGCTAAAACTTTCGGAGGATTCTGCTGCTAACGATTGTATGAACGAAATGATAAATAGGTATAATCTTTCGGAATTTTCAAAACAAGACCAACGAGCAATTTGCAGCGTTAGGTCAAATATAGATAAAAACGGAGGGTATGTTGCCAGATATATACCTTATGTTTTGTCGGAAAATATAAATAAAGACGCTGCAATGACAATCTGTGAAAAATCGTCTGTTTTAAAAGGCGTAAGAGTTCAAACTTTGCTCGTAAGAAAATATGAAGATAATTGTCCTGCTCCGCATATTGTTGGATATACAGGATTTATGTCTAGCGAAGAATATGAGAAGAAAAAAGATTCATATCCGATGGATGCAGTTATCGGAAAAATCGGGATAGAAGGGGTTTTTGAGGAATTTTTGAGAGGATTTGGCGGAAAACGAATGGTTCAAATGTCTCGTGATGGTCAGATATTAAATATTTCCGAAAAAGAACCTGCCAGACCCGGAAATAACGTTCACTTGACGATTTCTTCAAAATTACAAGAAGCCGCCAACAAGTCTTTGGCTAATAATATTCAAAGAATGCACAACTCGGGTGTTTCGGATTGCATGTCAGGTTCAGCGGTAGTTTTAAACGTAAAAGATTTTTCTGTTCTTGCCGCTGCAACATATCCGAGCTATGATTTAACAAAATTTATGGAAGATAAAGCTTATAGAGCCGAACTTGTTAAAGATACCAAAAAGCCGATGCTTAATAGAGCGTTTTTAGGGGCATATACGCCGGGTTCGGTATATAAACCGCTTATCGCAAGTACAGCTTTGCACAACGGAAAAATATCTGCGTCGGAAACGATAAGTTGTAGCGGTGCGTTTACTCATTATGTTGGGTATAGACTTAAATGTATGCATGTTCACGGAGCGCTTAGCGTAGTGAAAGCGCTGGCGAAGTCTTGTAATGTATTTTTTGCGGAACTCGGACGACGTTTGGGAATAGATTTAATAGCTAAGTACGCAAAACTATTTGGTTTGGGAGTAAAAACCGGCGTTGAATTAAGCGAAAGCTCGGGAATTCTTGCCGGACCTGAACATTCGGAAAAAGTTGGCGGAAAATGGTATGAATCAGGCTCTTCACAAGCTGCAATAGGGCAATCGGATAATATGTTTACTCCACTTCAACTTGCAACATATGTGGCGACAATAGCGAATGGCGGAAATCGTTTTAAGACTCATGTTGTGAAAAAAGTAACAGATTACACCAATACGGAAATTGTAAAAGAAAATAAGCCTGAACTTGTTGAGAAAGTCGGCATATCCGAGGAAAATTTAAATATCGTAAAACAAGGAATGCGAGAAGTTGTGCTTTCGGGAACAGCTCGTGATTTTGCCGGGTATAAAGTAGCGGTAGCGGGCAAGACGGGAACAGCGCAAAATAATGGTTCGGACCACGTTTTATTTATATGTTTCGCTCCGTTTGATGATCCTCAAATTGCCGTTGCGGTAGTAATCGAACATGGTAAATCCGGTTCAGCCTCCAAAGGCGTTGCAAGAGACATTTTAGATGCGTATTTCCAATAATACAAATTATTTATTTGATTTTAATAAAAAATATTTATTTATGCGAATGTTATAATAACAACCCGAAATTTAAATAATAACTTGATTTTTTTTGATATTTATGATATTATTAACTTAATAGTTATTTTAATTATAATAGAAAGGGTTATGAATTATGAGCAGTTCAATTATTAAACTGGAAGATTGTCAATTAGATGAAATTTCCGGAGGGGTTACAGGAAAACAAGTTGCAAAATATGCAATAAAAGGTACATGCAAAATTCTCGGAGGTGCCATTGCCGTGCCGCTTATTTTTTGCACTGTGAATATTATGGGTTTTAAAATTAAAGGGGAAGAAATTATTAAGAAAGATGAAGTGGTTGGACTATCAATTTGGGGCGGTGGTTTAGGTGCAATAGGAGCGGTTGGAGCTATGATTGTTGACGGACTTAGTGGAATTCTATGTAAAAAACTCAATCTTGAAGATTAATTAATTTAATAAAATAAGCGTGCGAGTTATGTTATTCGTGCGCTTTTAAAATTTTAGAAAAAATGTTTACAAAAATGGTTGATTTATTTATGCGGATATGGTAATATGTAAAGGTACGACTGCAAAATGATATGCGTTGAAGCGGGAGGTTGCAGCTTTCCGGCTGGTTTTTCCGTGGAGTATGTCCGATTTTAAACCGGGCGAAGGATTTTTAGAATATTTAATTTAATTATGTTTTTTATGCGAAAAATACATATTATATTAGATATCATACACTTTTTATTAATCCGGGTTGAACGTGGCGTCGATCCGTTTTTATTTAATTGCAGTTATGAAACACCCGGAAGGGTTGATTAATAAAAGTGTACGCCCACTGACTATTTTTGAGTAAGGAGGCGATTTAATGGCAGTCAAAGAAAAAATCAGAATCAAAATCAAAGGTTATGATGCAAAGCTTGTTGACCAAGCAGCCGCAAAAGTTGTTCAAACAGCTATCAGAACTGGTTCGAAGGTTTCGGGTCCTATCCCATTACCAACAGAAAAGCAAGTCGTAACAATTCTTCGTTCAGTTCACGTAAACAAAGACAGCCGTGAACAATTTGAAATGAGAACACACAAAAGGCTGATTGATATCAAAAAGCCGCTCAACAAAACCGTTGATGCTTTGATGAACCTTGAACTCCCTGCAGGTGTTGAAACAGAGATTAAACTCTAATCAACCGACATGCAGTCGAGGTCATGTTGATTTTTTAAGTCAACCAATAACCTAAACAGGAGGAGAAAAAATGAAGAAAGCAATTCTTGGTAAGAAAATCGGTATGACACAGATTTTCGACGAAAACGGAAAAGTTGTTCCGGTAACAGTAATCGAGGCCGGTCCATGCGTTGTTTCTCAAAAGAAAACAATCGAAACTGATGGCTACGAAGCAGTTCAAATTGGATTTGGCGATTTAAGACCGAAGCTTGTAAACAAGCCGGCAAAAGGACATTTTGATAAATTTGGTATTGCTCCAAAAAGAGTGCTCAGGGAATGTCGTTTTGAAGATATTTCAACCTACAATGTAGGCGATATCATTAAAGCGGATGTTTTTGAAGTAGGTGAAAAAGTAGACGTAGTAGGAACAAGTAAAGGTAAGGGATACGCAGGTGTTATTAAACGTTGGAATTTCAGACGCTTGAAAGAAAGCCACGGTACCGGCCCTGTAGTCCGTAAAGGTGGTTCTAATGGTGCTTGTTCGGACCCGTCCAGAGTATTTAAAGGCAAAAAAATGGCCGGTCACTTAGGCGCAGAAAGAGTTACAATACAAAATTTAACAATAGCCAAAATTGATGTTGAAAATAATCTTATTGCAATAAAAGGCGCAGTTCCTGGCCCAAACGGCGGAACAGTTCTTATTCGCAATAGTGTTAAAGCATAAGGAAGGAGGAATTGTAATGCCTAATATAGCAGTGTTTGATATGGCGGGTAAAGAAGTAGGTGCAGTCGAACTTTCGGATTCGATTTTTGGAATAGAACCTAATGTATCTGTAATGCACGATGTAGTCGTGAATCATCTTGCGAACAAACGCCAAGGAACCCAAAGCGCTTTAACCCGTTCAGAAGTTTCCGGTGGCGGAAGAAAGCCTTGGAGACAAAAAGGAACAGGTCACGCAAGACAAGGTTCAACAAGATCTCCGCAATGGACTCACGGTGGTATAGTATTTGCACCAAAACCGCGTAGTTACAGATATGTTCTTAACAAAAAAGTTAGACGTTTAGCGATGAAATCTGCATTTTCAAGCAAATTTATTGACAATAACATCGTAGTTATCGACTCCATGCCAATGGAAGAATACAAAACAAAATCTGTTGTTAATATGTTAAATGCAGTAGGCGCAAACGGTAAATCGCTTATAGTTTTACCGGAAATCGAAGACAGAATCATAAAATCAGCGAGAAATATTCCCGGCGTTAAAACTTCGCAAGTTTGTGGTCTTAATGTTTATGATATTTTAAACGCTAAAAAATTGATAATATTAAAAGATTCCATTAGCAAAATTGAGGAGGTGTACGCATAATGTTGGCACACGATATAATAATTCGCCCAATCATTACCGAAAAAACAATGGGTGGAATGCCGAATAAAAAATACACCTTTAAAGTTGCTAAAGATGCTACAAAAATTGATATTGCAAAAGCAGTAGAAGAAGTTTTTGGAGTAAAAGTTTCAAAAGTAAATACTTTGAAAATAAGAGGAAAATTCCGTCGTCGCGGAAGAACAAGTGGCTACACGGCATCTTGGAAAAAAGCTTATGTAACCTTAACCGCAGATAGTAAAGGAATTGAATTCTTTGAGGGAATGGTTTGATAAAAATCTTATAAAATTCCTCTATAGTGTAGCCTATACTTCTTCGATTATTTTAATAACTTTAGGAATAACAGAAGTGTGCTTTGAATGCGCACTGTGGGGATTAGCTATGCTGGTTTCAAATATATCAGGTATTAATGTGTTCCAAAAATATAAAAAATTTTTAGTGATAGTATTTGTAATAGCAATTATTGTTACAATTTTTTTCATAGTGGTTGAATTATTAGGCAAAAAACATTTGTGGGAACTTTGGTGAATTTTATAAAAACTATTTTAATAAGCAATGTAAGGAGGAGTCAGCCTCCGCAAAGCTAAAAAATTAAGGAGAGTGAATTTATGGCAATTAAAAATTATAAACCGACTACACCTTCAAGAAGAAATATGTCGGTAACCGATTATTCGGAATTGTCAAAAAATGGCCCAGAAAAAAGCTTACTTCGTTCGCTTAACAAAAAAGCAGGAAGAAACAGCTACGGCCGTATAACAGTTCGTCACAGAGGCGGCGGAAATCGTAAAAAATATCGTATTATTGACTTTAAACGTCAAAAATTCGATGTACCGGGTAAAGTATTAACTTTAGAATACGATCCAAACCGTTCTTCACATATCGCACTTGTTGGTTATTCTGACGGAGAAAAAAGATACATTATTGCTCCTCAAGGATTAACAGTTGGTCAAGAAATTATGGCCGGCACAAGCGCAGACATAAAAGTTGGTAACGCACTTCCGCTTTCGAGCATACCGGTTGGTACATTTATCCACAACGTAGAGCTTTATCCCGGAAAAGGCGCACAACTTGCCAGAGCAGCCGGAAACATGGCTCAATTAATGGCAAAAGAAAACAAAATGGCTCTTTTAAGACTTCCTTCGGGAGAACTTAGAAATGTTCCTGAAGAGTGTATGGCTTCAATCGGTCAAGTAGGAAACATTGACCACGAAAACGTAAAAATCGGTAAAGCCGGTCGTAAACGTAATATGGGTTGGAGACCAACCGTACGTGGTTCCGTCATGAACCCATGCGATCACCCACACGGTGGTGGTGAAGGTAAATCTCCGGTAGGTCGTCCGGGACCAACAACACCTTGGGGTAAACCTGCTCTTGGATATAAGACAAGATCTAAGAAAAAGGCATCTAATAAATTTATCGTTAAACGTAGAAATAGTAAATAATTAGGGAAAGGAGATTGATACAGTGAGTAGAAGTTTGAAAAAAGCACCTTTTGTATTTGAAAAGCTCTTAAAAAGAGTTCAAGAATTAAATAAGAGCGGCGAAAAAAAGGTTCTTAAAACATGGAGCAGATCATCAACAATTTTCCCTGAGTTTGTAGGACACACGTTTGCAGTACATGACGGTCGCAAACATGTTCCGGTTTATGTAACCGAAGATATGGTAGGACACAAACTTGGTGAATTTGCACCTACAAGAACATTCAAAGGTCACGCGGGTTCAAAGACCACAGGTAAAAAATAACTCACGAAAGGAGTTGTGATTAATGGAAGCGAAAGCACATTTAAGATATGCGCGTATTTCGCCAAGAAAAGTATCTGTAGTGCTTGATTTAATCAGAAATAAGCCTGTAGATTATGCAATGGCAGTTTTAGAAAATACGCCAAAATCTGCATGTGAATATTTGAAAAAACTTCTTAAATCAGCAATGGCGAACGCAGTAAATAACTATCAAATGGACGTAGCCAGTCTTTATGTTTCGGAATGCTTTGTTTGCCCGGGACCAATTCTAAAAAGAATTAGACCGATGTCAAAAGGCAGAGCATACAGAATAGAAAAAAGAAGTTCTCATGTTACTATAGTTTTAAAGGAAAAAATTTAAGCGGAAAAGGGGGTTAACTATGGGGCAAAAAGTAAATCCACACGGTTTTCGTGTAGGTATAATTAACAATTGGAGTTCACGCTGGTTTGCAAAGAAAAACGATTTTGCAGATGCATTGATTGAAGACCAAAAAATCCGTAAAGTTCTTCTTGCAAAATTAAAAACAGCAGGAGTTCCGAAAATCGAAATTGAAAGAGATAAAACAAAAGTTCGCATAAATATCAACTGCGCTAAACCGGGAATTATAATCGGTAAAGGCGGAGTGGAAATTGAAAAACTCAAAAGTTTTTGCGAAAAATTAATTGGTAAACCTGTAGTTATCAATATAATTGAAATTAAGAATGCAGATATGAACGCTAAGTTAGTTGCAGAAGGAATTGCGGCTCAGCTCGAAAAAAGGGTTTCGTTCAGACGTGCTCTTAAACAAGCAATGGGACGCTCGATGAGAGCCGGAGCAAAAGGAATTAAAACTCAAGTTTCCGGAAGACTCGGCGGAGCAGAAATTGCCAGATCTGAACATTATCACGAGGGTACAATTCCACTTCAAACAATCAGAGCGAATATCGACTATGGTTTTGCTGAAGCAGCTACAACTTATGGAATTATCGGTGTTAAAGTTTGGATTTACAAAGGCGAAGTTCTAGCAAGTTCAAATAATAACGTAAAAGGGGGCGCTAAGGATGCTGTTGCCAAAAAGAACTAAGCACAGAAAAGTTCATCGCGGAAGAATGACTGGACGTGCTACAAGGGGTAATAAAGTAGCTTACGGTGATTTTGGTTTACAGGCTTTAGAACCCGCTTGGATCACTTCGAATCAAATCGAAGCTGCTCGTATAGCAATGACAAGATTTTGCAAAAGAGCAGGTAAAGTTTGGATAAAAATATTCCCGGATAAACCGGTTTCCAAAAAACCGGCCGAAACTCGTATGGGTAAAGGTAAGGGCGGACCGGAATACTGGGTAGCGGTAGTAAAACCGGACAGAATTTTGTTCGAAATAAAAGACGTTCCGGAAGAAACCGCAAGAGAAGCTATGCGTTTAGCGGCGAACAAATTGCCAATTAAATGCAAATTTGTAAAAAAAGAAATGGACGGTGAGGTTTAATGAAAGCTTTAGAATTAAGAAAAATGAGCAACGAAGAGCTTGAACAAAAATTAAAAGACCTTAAGTCCGAACTTTTTAACCTAAGATTTCAAAATGCTATCAATCAGCTTGAAAATCCTATGCGTATAAAAGCTGTAAAGAAAGATATAGCAAGAGTTCAAACAGTTATCGTATGCAAGAAAAATGAATTAACTGCATAACGGAAGGAGGATTCATTATTGTGACTGAAAGAAACATGAGAAAAGTTAAAGTCGGTAAAGTTGTTAGTGACAAAATGGACAAAACCATGGTTGTTGCAGTCGAAGACAGCGTTAAGCATCCGCTTTATAAAAAAATCGTCAAACGTACCAAAAAATTAAAGGCACATGATGAAAAAAACGAATGCAAAATCGGCGATCGTGTTGAAATTATGGAAACAAGACCTCTTTCTAAAGATAAAAGATGGAGACTTGTTGAAATTATTGAAAGAGCGAAATAGTCTTAATTTTATGAAATTAATAATTAACAGTTAGGAGGAGAGTAACTGTGGTACAGCCTCAATCTCGTTTAAGAATTGGTGATAACACAGGCGCAAAAGAAATAATGTGTATACGTGTTCTTGGCGGTACCGGTAGAAAGTATGCCGGAATCGGAGACATTATAGTAGCTTCTGTTAAAAAAGCATCACCCGGCGGCGTTGTTAAAAAAGGAGACGTTGTCAAAGCAGTTGTTGTAAGGTCAAAAAGCAAAGTTCGTCGTAATGACGGTTCATATATTTGTTTTGACGAAAACTCAGCCGTAATTATAAAAGACGATAAAACCCCAAAGGGCACACGTATTTTTGGGCCTGTAGCAAGGGAATTACGTGAAGGTGGATATACCAAAATATTGAGCCTTGCTCCCGAGGTTCTTTAATAGGAGGTGTTTGATATTGTTTAAAAAAAGTAAAAAAGGTACTTGTTTAAAAAATAGATTTGTACATGTAAAAACAGGCGATACAGTTGTTGTTTTAAGCGGTAAAGACCGTGGAAAACAAGGTAAAGTTATAGCAGTCAGCCCAAAAGAAGGTAAGTTGATTGTTGAAGGCGTTAATATCGTCTCGAAGCATGTTAAACCCCGCAAAGCAGGTCAGGATGGCGGTATAATCAAAACCGAAGGCGCAATGTACGCCTCTAAGGTTCAAATTATATGCTCAAGTTGCGGTAAACGTACACGCATTGCACACAAAATTGCAGAAGACGGCAAAAAGATTCGCAATTGTAAAAAATGCGGCGAAAAATTGTAAGGAGGATGTAAATGGCAAGGTTAAAGGATTTTTACAAAGAAACTGTTGTGCCACAACTTAAAGAAAAATTTGGTTACAAAAATGTAATGCAAATTCCAAAAATCGAAAAAGTTGTCATCAACGTTGGTGCCGGCGAAGCAAAAGATAACTCCAAAGTTATTACTTCGATTGTTGAAGATTTAACAGCAATTACCGGACAAAAGCCGGTTGTTTGCACAGCAAGAAAGTCAGTCGCTAACTTTAAAATTCGTGAAGGCATGAAAATCGGTGCAAAAGTAACACTTCGTTCCGATAGAATGTACGAATTTTTAGACAGACTTTTCAATCTTGCTCTTCCTCAAGTTAGGGACTTTAGAGGAATTAATCCAAAGTCTTTTGACGGCAGAGGAAACTATAATATGGGAATTAAAGAACAACTTATTTTCCCGGAAATCGAATACGATAAGATAGATAAAATTCGTGGAATGGACATCTCTATTTCAACAACAGCTATGTCTGACGATGAAGCGAGAGAGCTTTTGAGATTAATGGGTGCGCCATTTGCAAAATAAGGAGGGATTATTGTGGCTAAAACATCGCAAAAAGTAAGACAAAGCAGACCGCAAAAATTTTCTACTCGTGAATATTCAAGATGCAGACTCTGTGGTAGGCCGCATGGTTACCTTCGCAAATTTGGTATATGCCGTATTTGTTTCAGAGAACTTGCATATAAGGGCGAAATTCCGGGCGTAAGAAAAGCTAGCTGGTAAAAAAACAGCAAAGGAGGTAAACGATTTATGCAAATTACCGATACAATTGCAGATTTATTAACTCGCATTCGCAATGCGGTATCTGCAAAACATGAAACGGTAGAAATTCCGGCATCAAATATGAAAAAGAGCATCGTTCAAATTCTATTTGATGAAGGTTATATTGAAAAATTCACAGTATCTGAAGATGGGAAACAAGGCGTTATAAAAGTTTTCTTGAAATATACAGAAAGCAAAAAGCCGGTAATTACCGGACTTAAAAGAGTATCTAAACCCGGTCTTAGAATTTACAGCAATGTAGAAGATATGCCAAGAGTTATGAAAGGTCTCGGAATCGCAATTGTTTCAACTTCTAAAGGTATAATGACAGACCGTATGGCACGCAAGCAAAATGTTGGCGGAGAAGTATTAGCATTTATTTGGTAGAAAAGGGGGGACATAGTAAATGTCCAGAATTGGAAGAAAACCTATAAATATTCCCACCGGTGTTGAAGTTTCAGTTAACAGCGGTGTAATTACAGTAAAAGGTTCAAAAGGTACACTTTCTTATAATATTCACCCAAATATGAGCGTTGAAGTTTCTGAAGGTGTTATCACAGTTACAAGACCTAACGACTTAAAACAAAACAGAGCACTTCACGGGCTTACTCGCTCAATCATTAACAACATGGTTGAAGGTGTATCTGTTGGATTTAAGAAAGAATTAGAAGTAAATGGCGTAGGATATCGTGTTCAAAAACAAGGTAGCAATCTCGTTATGAACCTCGGTTATTCTCACCAAGTTATTGTTCCTGAAATCGACGGAATTAAAGTTGAAACACAGGGCAATAAGATAACCGTTTTAGGTTGCGACAAACAAAAAGTTGGTCAGTTTGCAGCGGAAATTCGTGAAAAACGTCCGCCTGAACCATATAAAGGTAAAGGTATTAAGTACGTTGACGAAGTTATTCGCCGCAAAGAAGGTAAAACCGGTAAAAAATAAGGTAGGAGTGTGAATCAAACATGGTAAACAAGGCAGATAAAAATCAGGCCCGTTTAAAACGTCACAGAAGAGTTCGTGGCAAAATTTCGGGCACAGCTTCTCGTCCACGCATGAATGTTTTCCGCTCCAGGAGCAATATTTATGCTCAAATAATTGACGATATTTCAGGCACTACATTAGTAGCTGCATCATCAGTTGAAAAAGATTTTGGAATCTACGGCGGAAACAAAGAAGCTGCCAAAAAAGTTGGTCAGCTTATAGCAAAACGTGCCCTTGAAAAGAACATATCGGAAATAGTTTTTGACCGTGGTGGATATGTTTTTCACGGACGTGTTAAAGAATTAGCAGAAGGCGCCAGAGAAGGCGGACTTAAGTTTTAAGGTAGAAGGAGGGAAAACTTTTGGCTAGAATAGATGGTTCAACACTTGATTTAAAAGAAAAACTCGTTGCTATAAACAGAGTTTCTAAAACAGTAAAAGGCGGACGCATTTTTAAATTTGCCGCTTTAATGGTTGTCGGAGACGGCAAAGGTGTTGTAGGATTTGGAATCGGTAAATCGGGCGAAGTTCCGGACGCTATAAGAAAAGGCATTGAAGATGCAAAGAAAAATCTTATCAGAGTACCGCTCAAAGGCGACACAATACCTCACGAAATTATCGGTGAATTTGGCGCAGGAAGAGTTCTTATGAAACCGGCAGCACCCGGTACCGGAGTTATCGCCGGTGGTCCGGTACGTGCGGTTGTAGAGTCAGCGGGTATTAAAGATATTCGTACAAAAGCTCTTCGTTCTAATAATCCTTGCAACGTAGTAAGAGCTACAATCGAAGGATTAAAAAGCCTTAGAAACGCTAAAGAAGTAGCTGAACTTCGCGGTAAAACCGTAAATGAAATTTTAAGATAGGAGGTCGCTTAGTATGTTAAAAATGAAACTTGTAAAAAGTTTGAACGGTCGCAACAAAAAACATATTGCGACCGCCGAGTCCATGGGACTTAGAAAAATCGGGGATGTTTCTAGTCAACCTGATAATGAAGCAACTCGTGGTAAAATTGCTCAAATTTCTTATTTACTTGAAGTAACCGAAGATTAAAGTTGTATATTCGGATAGAAAACTTTCAGGGAGGTGAATTAGATGGAATTACATGATTTAAGACCGGTTAAAGGATCTAAAAAAGCTCCTAAACGTATCGGCCGTGGACATGGCTCAGGTTGGGGAAAGACAGCCGGAAAAGGTCACAAAGGTCAAAACGCAAGATCAGGCGGCGGAGTAAGACCCGGATTTGAAGGAGGTCAAATGCCACTTCAAAGAAGAATTCCAAAAAGAGGTTTTAATAATATTTTTGCTAAAAAAGTTATATCTATTAACGTTAGCGACCTCGAAAAATTCGGTGAAGGATCTGTTATCGATATAAATGAACTCGTAAATATGGGTCTTGTAAAACGTAGTTTTGATAAAATTAAAATTTTAGGTAATGGAGAACTCACAAAAAGCTTAACGGTTAAAGCTCATATGTTTTCTAAATCTGCTATTGAAAAAATTCAAGCAGCAGGCGGAAAGGCCGAGGTGATTTAATTGATAAGAACTTTAGTAAATTCTTGGAAAGTTCCGGAACTTAGAAAAAAATTGTTATTTACAATATTTATAATAATAGTTTTTAGGTTCGGTTCAATGATACCGGTTCCGTTTTTGAATGTAGAAGCACTTGCGGGAATGATGGGAAGTTTGGGCGATTCCGGAGCGATATTAACATATTTAGATACGCTTTCGGGTGGTGCATTTGCACAGGCAACAGTATTTGCAATGTCTGTTTCGCCGTATATTAACGCTTCAATCATAATGCAACTTATGACGGTTGCACTCCCTTATCTCGAATCTTTGCAGAAAGAAGGCGAGGAAGGCCGCAAAAAAATGATGGCGATAACTCGTTACTTAACCATATTCTTAGGGTTAATGCAAGGAACGGCATTTTATTTGTATCTTAGAAACGGAAGTTATCTTGGGGAATCCATTGTGACATATACAGAGGGTTTTTCGGGAATTTTTGCAGCAATAGTAATTGTGCTTTCGTTTACAGCAGGTACAGCGGTAATGATGTGGCTCGGCGAACAAATTAATGAAAAAGGCGTCGGAAACGGCGTATCAATATTGATGTTTGCGGGTATCGTTGCGAGAATGCCAAGTTTAATAACAAGACTTGCGGTATACTTCTCACTAGCTGTCGAAAACCCGGAACAATACACGAAATATTTTGTATTTGTTCCGTTGTTCGTAGTAATGTTCCTATTTATGATGTGGGTAATAGTATTTATGAACGATGCTGAGCGTCGCATACCGATACAGTATGCGCAACGCACAGTCGGAAGAAGAATGTATGCCGGACAAAGCACCCACATTCCGTTAAAAATCGGTATCGCAGGAGTTATGCCAATAATTTTTGCAACTTCGATTTTGGCTATTCCGAATTTTGTGAATTTCTTTGTTCGTCCGACAGGATGGTGGAAAACTATACTTGATTCACTTTCAATAAACGGACCTATATACAACACTATATATTTCTTACTCATTATAATGTTCTCATATTTCTATGTTTCTATTACTTACAATCCAATCGAAATGGCGAACAATCTTCGCCAGAGCAATGGTGTAATACCGGGAATCAGACCGGGAAAGCCAACTTCTGAATATTTTGCAAAAGTACTATCAAAAGTTACTTTTATGGGAGCAATATTCTTAGGATTTATAGCACTGTTACCTATTGCATTTTCAATCGGAACAGGAATGGGAAATCTTTCGATGGGAGGTACATCAATCATAATCATGGTTGGTGTAGCGCTCGAAACGATTAAACAAATGGAATCTCAACTAATGATGAGACATTACAAAGGATTTTTAGATTAATAATTTAGGCGAGATAATTCTTCCGTAGGAAAATGTTTAAATTTTAAATTAAAAAGGAGTTTGATGAGATGAATATCATATTTTTAGGCGCTCCGGGTGCTGGAAAAGGTACACAATCTGAAAGAATTTCTAAGCATTTTAAAATCCCGACAATTTCCACGGGAGAAATTATACGTCAAACGCTGAAAAGCGGCTCTGAGTTAAGTTCTAGGTTGAAACAATATACCGACAACGGACAACTTGTTCCCGACGAAATCGTAATAGAACTCGTCAAAGACAGAATAAGCCAAGACGATTGTAAAAATGGTTTTATATTGGACGGATTTCCTCGAACGGTCACTCAGGCCGAAGCTCTGGATAATTCCGGAGTGAATATTGATAAAGTAGTTGACATAGAAGTCGACGAAAAAATCATATATGAAAGAATGTCCGGTAGACGTGTTTGCGGTAAATGCGGTAAAACATATAACCTCAATTTAGGCATTTTACCTAAAAAAGACGGTATATGTGACATTTGCGGCGACACCCTTATTCAGCGTGTGGATGACAAATTAGATACTGTAAAAGCCAGACTCAAAGTTTATTATGATCAAACTCATGTTTTGAAATCATTTTATGATAATCAAAACAAAAGAGTAGTTATTGATGGCTCGCAGCCACTTGATAAAATTACAGAAGATATAACAGAGGTTTTAGAGGTTTAACAAATGATAATTTTGAAAACAGCAAAAGAGTTAGACATAATGAAAGAGTCCGGAAAAATTTGTTCCCGAGCACTCAAAGAAGCCGGAAAAGCTGTCGAGCCGGGAGTTTCCACTGAAAAGATAGACGAAGTTGTAAGAAAATATTTGAAGTCGCAAGGCGCAACATCATCGTCACTCGGGTATAGTGGTTTTCCGAAAAATTGTTGCATATCAGTAAATAATGAGGTCATTCACGGCATACCTTCTGCCGACCGCATTATAAAAAGCGGAGATATAGTCAGTATAGATATTTGTTCTAAATTTAAAGGATATCATACCGACAACGCTTATACATTTGAATGTGGTGATGTTTCCGAAAATGCAAAAAATCTTTTAAAAGCTACAAAAGAGAGTCTTTTTGAAGGAATAAAAGTTGCAAAAGCCGGAAACAGAATTGGCGATATCGGCCATGCGGTAGAAAGTTATGTAAAAGCACACGGCTACTCGGTTGTTAGAGATTTTGTTGGCCACGGAGTAGGCGTGGAGCTACACGAAGACCCTTCGGTTCCGAATTATGGTTTGCAAGGACACGGCCCAAGACTTATGCCGGGCATGACGATTGCAATAGAGCCGATGATAAACGAAGGAAGCGGTAAGGTGTCGGTCTTAAAAGACGAATGGACAGTTTGTACATTGGACGGTAAATTATCAGCGCATTTTGAACATACAGTTGCTATAACACCAAATGGGCCTGTTATTTTAACCGATCCTAGTTAAAAGGAAGTTAAAACTATGGATTTACAAAAGGGAGTTGTGGTATACTCTTTAGCAGGGCATGATAAAGGCGATTTTCAAGTTATAGTAGATTTTGATGATAAGTATGCCAAAGTTTGCGACGGAAAATATAGGCCTCTTGAACGTCCCAAAAAAAAGAGATTAATTCATATTAAGGCCACAAAAACGGTTTTAGATGAATGTGCTTTATTAACGAATAGAGCTTTAAGAAATGCGCTCAGACCTTTTATTGAAGCTTCTAACAAATATAAAGCATCGCACAAATTAAAATAAGAGGTGGTGTAAGAGCAAGCTGATTTCGGTATAAATTTATGCTGAAAATATCGCTCAATTTATATGTCAAAAAGTGATTTTATTGAATTTGAAGGTAAAGTAGTTGAAGTTTTGCCGAATGCAATGTTTAAAGTCGAGCTTCCAAACGGAAAAGTGATTTTGGCTAATATTTCCGGCAAACTTAGAATGAATTATATTAGAATTTTGCAAGGCGATTATGTAACGGTAGAAATTTCTCCTTACGATTTAACAAGAGGAAGAATTACATGGCGTTCCAAAGGGCCGAAAGATTCTAATAAATCGGACGAGGAGGCGAAGAATAATGAAGGTTAGACCTTCCGTAAAAAAAATCTGTGATAAATGTAAAGTTATCAAAAGAAAAGGTAACATAATGGTTATCTGTGAAAATCCCAAGCATAAACAAAGGCAAGGATAATGAAAATAATAATAGTGGAGGTGGCTTCGTAAATGGCCCGTATATCAGGCGTCGATTTACCAAGAGACAAGAGAATAGAAATAGGTCTTACTTATATTTTTGGTATTGGAAGAACGACGGCAAAAAAAATTATTGAAATGACCGGTATAAATCCGGATATAAGAGTCAGAGATCTTACAGAAGAAGATGTAGCTAAACTTAGAGGATGTATTGAAGAAAATTATAAAGTCGAAGGTGACCTTAGAAGCGAAATAGCTTATAATATTAAGCGTCTTATCGAGATTAATTGTTATCGTGGAATAAGACACAGAAAAGGTTTACCGGTTCGAGGACAGAGGTCTAAAACAAACGCAAGAACAAGAAAAGGTCCGAGAAAAACAATGGCTAATAAGAAAGCTTAACGTGAAGGAGGAATAGATTAATGGCAGCTCAATCAGGCGCAAAAAGAAATACGATTCGTAGACGCCGTGACAGAAAAAATATTGAACGTGGAGCAGCCCACATTCAATCAACATTTAATAACACAATAGTAACCATAACCGATACAGAAGGTAATGCGGTTTCTTGGGCAAGTGCAGGCGGATTAGGCTTTAAAGGCTCAAAGAAATCAACTCCGTTTGCAGCTCAAACAGCATCCGATACAGCAGCAAAAGTTGCAATCGAGCACGGAATGAAGTCGGTTGACGTGTATGTTAAAGGTCCTGGGTCAGGACGTGAAGCAGCAATACGTGCTCTTCAAGCAGCAGGATTAGAAGTTACAATGATTAAAGATGTAACGCCGATTCCACACAACGGATGTCGTCCTCCGAAAAGAAGACGTGTTTAGTATATATAAATTTACAGGAGGTGTAATTTACACAATATGGCAAGATATACAGGAGCTGTGTGCAGACTTTGTCGCAGAGAGGGTAAAAAATTATTTTTAAAAGGTGAGAGATGTTATTCCGGTAAATGTGCTATCGCACGCCGTTCATACGCACCGGGACAACACGGTCAAAGCCGTAAAAAATCTTCGGAATACGGTTTACAACTTCGTGCAAAACAACAAGCAAGACGTTATTACGGAGTTCTTGAAAATCAGTTCAGACATTATTTTGAATTGGCAGAAAAAGTTAAAGAAGGAAAAACAGGTGAAAATTTACTTGCAATCCTTGAGTCCCGTTTCGATAATGTAATTTATCGTTTGGGCTGGGCGAGTTCCAGAGCAGAAGCAAGACAACTCATTGTTCACAAACATTTCAGTATTAACGGAAAAAAAGTTAACATTCCTTCGTTTTTAGTGAAAACCGGAGATGTTATCACAATTAACGAAAAATCTCATAGCTGTATAAAAATTAAATCAGTTTTGGAAGCAAATGGTTCCAGACCGGTTCCAAAGTGGTTAGAAGTAAGTAATGAAAAATTAGAAGCTAAAATGGTCGCAATGCCTTCCAGAGAAGATATTGACCTTGACGTTGAAGAAACATTAATCGTCGAATTGTACTCCAAATAATGTAAAGCTGTGTATATTTTTTAAAATCAGCATTTTAATGGGGATAAATTCCCCGGTTATATATTAAGGAGGATTTGATGATTGAAATAGAAAAACCAAAGATTAATGTTGAAGAGCTGTCGGAAGATAGAAACTATGGTAAATTTGTTGTAGAACCACTCGAGAGAGGGTTTGGAAACACTTTGGGTAACAGTTTAAGAAGGGTTCTTTTATCGTCTTTACCGGGAGTAGCTCCCAATAGAATAAAAATAGACGGTGTTATGCATGAGTTTTCTACCATAGATGGTGTAAAAGAGGATGTCGCCGAAATAGTTCTCAATGTTAAGGACATTATAGCGAAACTTAATTGTGATGAAGAAAAAATTGTAGAAATTCACGCAAAAGGACCTTGTAAAGTAACTGTCGGTTCGATAAAGCACGATAGTGATGTTGAGCTTATAAATACCGAAAGCCATATTGCAACTTTGGACGACGGTGCAAAATTAGATATGAGTATAGCACTTGATAGAGGAAGAGGATATGTTTCTTCCGAACGCCATAAAGCTAACGGTATAAATAATGAAATCGGAGTTTTGCCGGTAGATTCGATTTATACTCCGGTGGTAAAAGTAAATTATACAGTCGAGAATACTCGTGTCGGCCAAATCACAGACTACGATAAACTTTGTTTGGAAGTCTGGACCAACGGAATTATAACAGCAGAAGAAGCGATGTCTTTAGCTGCAAGAATATTAATAGACCATCTTGATTTATTTTTAGGACTTTCAGATATAGCGTTTGAAAGAATGATAGAAAACGAAGAAGAAACAGAGAAAAACAGTGCATATACGATTGACTCTTTGGATCTTTCGGTAAGGGCATATAATTGCCTTAAGCGTGCGGGAATAAATAGTTTGAGAGATTTAGTTCGTAAAACAAGCGACGAAATTATGAAGGTAAGAAATCTCGGCAGAAAATCTCTTGAAGAGGTAATAGATAAGGTACATTCTTTGGGTCTTCATTTTGCCGATGAAGTAGAAGCAAAAGAAAACGAAACAGACGATTAGAAGTTAGTTGATTGTCTTAAAAAGGAGGTAAAACGATGTCACGCAAAAACTTTGACACCAAAAAAAAAACTTGGTAGACCACCCACCAAAAGACTTGCAATGCTTAGAGCTTTAGTAACATTCCTTTTAGAAAACGGTAAAATTGAAACGACCGTTACCAGAGCGAAAGAAGTTCGTTCGTTGGCTGAAAAGATGATTACTATCGCAAAAGTAAATACTCTCCATAATAAACGCATGGTAATGTCTTTTATCACAAAGAGAGAGGTAACAATAAAACTTTTTGATGAAATCGCACCTAAATACAGTGATAAAAACGGCGGATACACGAGAATAACAAAACTTGGGCCTCGTCGTGGCGATGGTGCTGAAATGTCAATAATAGAGTTAGTTTAATTTTAGTATTTATTCGCTCACGTCGGCATGAAAATTTTTTGGCCGTACATGGGCGAATATTGTTAAAAAAGAAAGAAGTTTATTGCAGGAAGGTAGGTAAGATAGAACGGCAATTAAAATTATGAAAAATTAAAATTGCCAGTTCTGCGAAAAGTTATGGATTTAATGTTATTTGTAGCAATCGGTTCCATTATAGCGCTTAGTTTTGCTTTTGTATTGTTCAATAAAGTTCGCAGTCATAGCGAAGGTACGGAACAAATGATAAAAATTGCAAATGCTATAAGAAAAGGTGCAAGTGCATATTTAAAACGTCAATATACAGGCGTCGGTGTATTTTTCGCCGTAGTATTTGTAGTGTTGTTTATTTTATCATTGTTGGGATATTTAAATTATTTTGTACCATTTGCATTTTTAACCGGTGGATTTTTCTCCGCAATGTCTGGATTTATAGGAATGAAAACCGCAACAATGGCGAACAGTCGTACGGCTTGTGCGGCACAACAAGGACTAAATAAAGGGCTTAGAGTAGCATTTTCTGCAGGTGCAGTTATGGGATTTGTTGTTGTCGGCCTTGGACTTTTAGATTTATCAATATGGTATTTCTTCTTGAAATTCTGGTATACGAATGTCGAAGTCGTAAGAAGCGAATCATTAATGATTCAATACATCACCTCGAATATGTTAACTTTCGGAATGGGTGCATCATGTATGGCACTTTTTGCAAGAGTCGGCGGAGGAATTTTTACAAAGGCGGCAGACGTCGGAGCAGACCTTGTCGGTAAAGTCGAAGCAGGAATACCGGAAGATGACCCTCGTAACCCGGCGGTTATAGCAGATAACGTCGGAGATAACGTCGGTGACGTTGCGGGAATGGGAGCAGACCTTTATGAATCGTATGTCGGTTCGATTATTTCAACTAGCGCATTGGCAGTTAGCGCAGGGCTAGGAATGAAAGGTATGGCAGTACCAATGCTTTTAGCGGCATTAGGTGTAATAGCTTCAATTTTCGGAACATTCTTTGTAAAAACAAAAGAAGACGCCACGCAAAAAACACTTTTAAAATCTTTAAGATTAGGTACATATATAAGCGCTGGAATAATAGCAGTTGCATCATATTTTGTAATAAACACGTTATTGCCACAATACATGGGAGTATTTTATGCAGTAATAGCCGGACTGGTTTCCGGAGTTTTAATAGGGTTTACAACGGAATACTTTACGTCTGATACATATAATCCTACAAAAGGCTTGTCTAAAACATCAGAAACAGGTTCCGCAACAGTAATAATCGGAGGCTTATCGCTCGGAATGAGTTCAACGGTCTGGCCGGTAATTATCGTAGGAACAGCAATTTTAATAAGCTTTTTCGCATGCGGAGGAAATGTTTCTGATGCATTAAGTTTTAACAGAGGTCTTTACGGAATAGGCGTTGCGGCAGTCGGAATGCTTTCTACATTGGGTATAACATTAGCAACAGATGCATATGGTCCAATTGCAGACAATGCAGGCGGAATAGCTGAAATGTCAGGACTCGGAAAAGAAGTAAGAGATAGAACAGATGCATTGGATTCTCTTGGAAATACAACCGCAGCAACCGGAAAAGGTTTTGCAATTGGTTCAGCAGCTTTAACAGCTCTTGCATTAATTGCGGCATACATAGCAGAAGTTAAAAACTTAGCGCCTAACGTTCAATTCAATTTAAGCATTACAAACCCACCGGTCTTGGTAGGATTGTTCATCGGAGCAATGATACCGTTCTTGTTTGCAGCACTTACAATGGAAGCAGTAGGAAAAGCGGCACAAAGTATAGTTTTAGAAGTAAGACGTCAATTTAAGACAATAAAAGGACTTCTTGAAGGCACAGCAGAACCTGATTATGAATCTTGCGTAGACCTTTGCACACGTTCATCACAAAAATTAATGATTTTACCGGCAGTTTTAGCGGTAATAGTACCAATTGCGGTAGGATTAATTTTAGGAGTTAACGGTGTAGCAGGATTTTTAGCAGGAACAACAATTACAGGCTTTGTATTGGCGGTAATGATGTCAAATGCCGGCGGCGCTTGGGATAACGCTAAAAAGCACATAGAAGCGGGAAATTTAGGCGGAAAAGGTTCAGATTGTCATAAAGCAGCAGTTGTTGGAGATACAGTAGGAGATCCGTTTAAAGACACATCCGGTCCGGCGATAAATATATTAATAAAACTTACATCGATGGTTTCGATAGTTTTCGCCGGATTGATAGTAGCTTTCCATCTTTTATAAAGTGAGTAAAATACTTTTTTCAATCAAACCGGAATATGTAAAAGATATATTGTCCGGAAGAAAGAAATATGAATACAGAAAAATAAAGCCGAAGAATAGAGTGGACGCCATAATAATATATTCTTCGGCTCCTGTTATGAAAATAGTTGCCGAAGTAGAAGTCGAAGAAATTATAGTAGATGAACCGAATAAAGTTTGGGAGAAAACTAAAAATGGTTCCGGGACGAATAAAAAACTTTATGATGAATATTTTAAAAATAAAAATATAGCTGTTGCGTATAAACTTGGCGAAGTCAAAGTTTACGAAACCCCGAAAAAGCTAACTGAACTTGGCCTAAATCACGCACCGCAATCTTATGTATATTTATAAAAACTCACCTCTTAATTTAAGAGGTGAGTTTTTGTGTTATTTTTTCTTTTTCAATTTCCGCGCGGGTAATTCGTCGTACATGATTTTTATAAGCTTTGCTAGGCGTTCTTTGTCGTCGACATCGTCTATTAACAGCATTTCCTTGCCGTTTTTATACGGGATTTCATATTTAGCGTTTGGCATAAAGTCTATTGCTGACTTTACGGGTTTTATAAGAAATCTGTCGTCGTAAATTCCACCGAAAATCTTGCCTTTATAGTACAAAATGTATTCGCCCATCATGTATCTATATTCAATTTCGTCTAAATCCGATAACTGCTGCAAAATAAATTCTAAATATTCTTTGCTCGACGACATGTTTTCACCCCACAAATTTTATACTAATGATGAATTTCATCCGTTTTTCTAATGTAAATAATCGCATATCCGAGTATCGTCCAGAAAAATCCTACCATAAAAGTCATATCAAATAATATCGCTTTTTCAAACAAACAGTAGCTGCAATAAGAAACCAGACATGAAAAAAGTTTCATTATTATTCCGAAATAATTTTTATTGATTACATAGAACATATTTTTACAGATATCTTTTGCTACCAAAACAGAAAAAACAGTAAATATCATAAAACCTATTATTCCATATGAAACCAAAATTGTTAAATATCCGTTGTGCAAATCGGGATGAATAAGCCCACCGGGTAAATATTTTTTGGCGTATAAATTTAAATTTGCTCTGGAAATTCCCATAATAGGATGATGTTTAAAAATTTTTATTCCCTGTTTGAACAGCGTTATTCTTCCGCTACTTACTTCGTAATGTTCTCTTCCGATATGTAGTTCGGTAGAAGTGGTGTTTTGGTTGTCCTTTGATTTAGTTTCAGGGTCAGGAACAATAATTGTTATACCATTATTATTTGTCTTAGAATCTGTATTTTTAGTTTTATTTTTTTCATAATTAGATTCTTTTGTATAAATTTCATTCATGAATTTTTCTATAAATACTTGGCTTCTATTTCTAAATGTAAACATTACCGACATAGACACAATGCAAACACCTGTGGTTATAAGTGCACTTTTAAAAAATTTGAAACCATAAAACCATTTGTTTTTGAAAAACATGTTACAAAATACTCTTATTGTTATGTATATAATCAAAAACAAAAATGATGCATTTGAGTCCGATAAAAACAGACATAAGCAAGATATGATTTGAACGAAAATTAAAAATGTTCTATTCGGGATTTTTTCTTTGTACTTATCTTTCAGATAAGAATCAGATAAAATATCGCTTGCCACAATAGCTTCAATCATAGAAAATCCGAGAATATTAGAGTTAGTATAAATCCCGATAAATCTGTTTTTGAATATTCCGAAATTATATTTAAAGGTTATTCCTAAATAATTCTGTGATAAAGAAAACTCTTTTTTCCACAACAACAGCAGTAAAGAAGTTATACCGCATATTGTTGCAAAATACACGAAAAATTTAAGTATAAAAACCATTTCTGATTCTAATTTTTCCGAAGAATCAGAAGCATACATTCCGTAAAATATAAAAAAGCATATAGCGGTGAACAAAATCAATACAATATTCGGTACAAACCAAACGGAAAAGTGTATAATTGATGTTATGAGCATAGAAATGAGAAAGCAAAATAAAATATATTTGTATTTGACTTTAAAAGCTAGTTTTTCAATGAAATAATTATGTACCAGTATAAATACTCCCCAAGAAATAATAACGCATTTTAATGCCAAAGAAATGATATCTATCAAATTTAGCATTTCAAGGGACAGTATAATTATAAAAAATTTTCTAAATAAACTTGCATCGCACATAGCGATTTTTAATTTATTATTACTTATTTTATTGAGCAATAGAAAACCTCCTTTCAAAACAATTGTTGAAAAAAATTTTATCATAGCAAATTTTTATAAGTTTTAGCGATATAATGAACTTCGTCGTCAGTCAAAAGAGTGTAAAGAGGTAAAGTTACCTCATTTTCGAATAGTTTATATGCATTTGGATAATCTATTATATTAAATCCTAAATTTTTATACGCCGTAAGCAATGGTAGCGGTTTATAATGTACATTTGTGGCTATACCGGCATCAGCCATTTTTTCAATAAAATCATTTCTAAATGTTGAATCTTTTCCTAAAAGACGGGTTATATATAAATGACAGCTGGAAATCGAGTTATTTGTTATATGCGGTAAAACTTGTATATTTTTATTTTTCAATTCTTCATTATAAATTTTTACGATTTCTCTGCGACGATTCAAAATTTTGTCATATCTGTTCAATTGTGATAATCCCAGTCCGGCAACAATATCCGTCATATTACATTTATAAGCAGGCCAAATGATATCGTATTCCCAACAACCTGCTTTTGTTTTGGACAAAGCATCTTTGTTTTGTCCGTGTAACGACAACAACATATAGGTCTTATAAATTTCCTCGTTGTCAATGTCTTTTATGTTCTTCCAGGTTACAGCTCCGCCTTCTGCGGTGGTTAAATTTTTAACCGCATGAAATGAAAAGCTTGTAAAATCTGCAATATTCCCCGACATAATGTTATTTTGTTCAGCGCCAAAAGAGTGAGCTGCATCAGCAACAACAGCAATTCTTCCTATAGCTTCTTGAATTTTATTTTTAGGTTGAAATATAGATTTTTTATTGTTTACGATTTCAAAAATTTTTTGATAATCGCACATAACTCCGCCAATATCTACAGGAATAACGGCTTTGGTTTTCTCGTTAATTGCATTTTCAAGCTTTTCGTAATCCATTTCAAAAGAGCCTTTTTTGACGTCAATCAAAACAGGTTTTGCACCAACATGACATATAACGCTACATGAAGCGGTATACGTATATGCGCTTGTTATAACTTCATCTCCGGGTCCGATTCCTAATAATCTTAAAGTCATTTCCAGACAAGCGGTTGCTGAGTTAAGTGCCACAGCCTTGTTTGTTTTACAATATTCCGCTATTTTTTGTTCAAACAACTTAGTTTTAGGGCCGGTCGTTATCCAGCCTGATTTTAAAGCATCTACAACGCTATTGATATCCTCCTGTGATATATCCGGAGGTGAAAATTTTATATTATATCTCATTAAAAAAATCTCCTTTTATTTTTTGATAACAGCCAAAACCGTTTGAAACATTATTTTTATATCTGACCAAAATCCAAAATTTTTTATATATTCTAAATTATATTTCATTTTTTTAGGCAAAATTTCATTTACATAAGTTTCGTCATAATCTTCGCAATCTTTAAGCATTTCGGATTCGTTTTTAAATAATATACTTGCAGGTGAGGTGACTCCGGCTGGCAAGAGCAATGTTGCAACCATTTCTTTGCTGTATCTTGCAACATACTTTGGTGATTCCGGTCTTACACCTACGAATGATAATTCGCCTTTTAATATATTTATAAGTTGCAGAGTTTCGTCAATTCTGTATTTTCTTAGCCATTTTCCGCATTTTGTAATTCTTGAATCGTTTTCGGTTGTAACGCTTGCACCTTTTTGTTCGGCATTTTCGACCATAGTTCTGAATTTTAATATTTTAAAAACACGACCGTATCTTGTTATTCTGTTTTGGGAAAATATTGGATTTCCGGGGGAATCAAGCATGATGATTAAATATATTATAAGCCAAAAAGGAAAAACAAATATTATCATAATCAAAGAAAATATAATATCAAACAACCTTTTTATGAATAAGTCGAATTTTTTCTTTTTTATTATGTCGTAATATTCTTTTACTTCATCTGTTTCCATATAACATGGAAGATTATTCCATGATTCTAGCATAAAATACCACCTTTAAAAAAGATTTTTTTAAAAAATATAACATACATATTATAATTTTAACTTTTTGAAATAGTATTTTCAATAGTCAAGCGAATATTTATTAATATTTTTGAGAACAATATTTAAAATGATACATTAATAGTTTATGTTTAGAGGTGTAGAAAAAATGGCGGTAGCTCTAGTTAGAACACTGATACTTTATATTATAATAATTTTTTCAATTAAAATGATGGGGAAAAGGCAAATCAGTGATTTACAGACTTCTGAGCTTGTAATAACCATTATGATTTCTAATATAGCAGCAATACCTATGGAAAATACTTCTCAACCTCTTTTGGGAAGTTTAATACCCATATCTGTACTGGTTTGTTCCGAGATATTTGTTTCATTTTTTATGTTAAAAAGCCCGAAATTCCGCAAATTAATTTGCGGAAAACCTGTGGTTGTTATAAGTGAGGGTAAAATAAAACAAGATGCATTGAAATTTTTGCGTTTAAGCGTAGAAGATTTATTTGAGCAACTTAGGCAAATGGATGTTTTTTGTTTAGATGACGTTTGGTATGCCGTAATGGAAACCAACGGAACTATGAGTGTTTTAAAAAAATCTTCAAGTCAACCTCCTTGTGCGGAAGACTTGAAAATAGCGGTTCCGGAAGAAGAAATCGATACCGTAATAGTCAGCGACGGAAATGTTTCGAATTTAGCTTTAAAAGCTTGCGGTCTTGATAGAATATGGCTAAACAAAAAATTAAAAGAAGAAAAAATCGAATTAAATGACGTTTTCTTGATGACGGCTACTAAGAGTAATAAGTTTAATATAATAAAAAAGGAGATTCATTCATGAAAAAAGTGATTTGGGCGATAGTACTTTTAATAGCGCCGGTGGCTGTTTGCGCATTAAGCTTGTTTTATGTCATGAAAGTTTCAAATGAATCAAGAGAATATGTGGAAATTTTGCAAAATTCAGTAAAAAATTCCGAATTTAAAAAAGCTAAAATCGAAGTAGATAATTTTGAAAATTATTGGAAAAATCAATATGAGCTTTTGTCAATAATAATAAATCATAATATTATACAAGAAATAGATGAATCAGTTTCTTTGTTAAAAGCATCCATCAAAGATATTTCAGAAGATGAAAAAGTTGACTTTGAATTGGAATCCGCCAGAGCAATTTTAAGAATAAAAAATCTTTACGACATGGAGCTTCCGTCGGTGTATAATATTTTTTAAAAAAATATAAATCTGCTGATTTTGTTTTTACAAACAGCAGATTTTTATAGTTTTGTGGATAAATTATAATATTAATAATTTCTAATTTATTTGCCTATAATTTTCTATATATATTACTGTGTCACCTGTTTTGATTTTATACATAACTAATTATTATTTTTTTAATATCTCATATTTTTTATTGCTGTACATAATTTCTATATCGTATCTGTTTTTGCAGTATGATTCTGAAATGCCGGCTTCTCTTCTATATTTATATAACTCTAAATATATTTTTTTCGTAAATATGCCTACATTTCTCGCTCCTCCTGTTTTCATATTTGATAACTCTGTAGCCATATTATCTAAAGCGCTATTGTTGAAATCAACAAATAAATTATATTTTTTGGAATAGTATTCTTTTATAGGTTTGAAATGACTTATTAAAATTTCTTTATAAATGTCTTTTGAGAAATTTTCAAAATATACATTGGTAATGCGATTAAGGAAAGCTTGTTTGAAATTTACGGTTTCGAGCGAATCGCTGTCATCGGTTTTTAATTTATTTATCTTTAATTTGATGCTTTCTTTGGAAGCGTTAGACGTAAGTATAAATATAGTTTTACTGCAATCTATACTTGTATCTTTTCCGATTCTTAAGCGACCTGTATCAGCAATGTCCCAAAGCATAGCTTGTAAAGAATCATCTCGAAGCATAAATTTATCAAATTCGTCTATAACAACAACTATTTCAGGATTATAAACCAGCTGAGACGCATATGATGTATTACATTTAACGTCAGTGTCAAACACAGATTTTTCAGTATAATTTCCAAAAAGTTGTTCGGCACAACTTCTTCTATCAGTAGTGTCTATGTCAGAATAGCTTATCCTTATAGCAGAATTTTTTGAAAGTTTATTGGCTAAAATATCTGCAGTCATAGATTTACCCGTTCCGGACACACCCGCCATATGTATAACAAGACCGCCTGATGTTTTATCTATCTTATTTTTTTTAGATTCACTCCAACCACATATAGAATCTATTACGGTATTTATAGCAAGGTCTTGACCTTTTACACTTGAAAGCGATTTTTTTAAGTCATCATACAAATTGGATTTTAAATTCAATTTCTGATACGAAGCACTAGACCATTCATTAAATTTTTGCATATATGAGGGAATAGATCGCAGAATAACAGGAAGAAGTGGTGCTACTAACATTGCTATAGGCATAACTAATAAATCAACCATTATGTGTACATCTCCTTTATATTTTGAATCATTTTAACAATAATATTATACCATATTATAACACAAAAGTAAATATTATTCAGAGAAAAAATAAATTTATTTTTTTAAAAAAATATATGCAATTTGAATAGTTTCAAATTGCATATAAACATATATTACACTTTTATTTGTTCCATGTATTCTTCGAGTTCGGCTTTTATTATTGTCACTCTCGGACCGAATATGATTTGAATACCTTTGCCTTTTTTTATAATTCCGGCACATCCGCTTTGTTTTAACAACTCTTCATTTACTTTTTCTGAATCTTTAACATTTATACGGAGTCTTGTTGCACAACATTCTACGTTGTCTATGTTCTCGATTCCGCCTAAACCATCAACCAAAATTTCAGATATATTATCTTTTTTTGTTGCTTCAAAATCTTTTTTTGTATACAGTTTGGATTCAAGTTCATCTTCTTCTCTGCCGGGAGTTATTAAGTTGAATTTTTTAATCGCAAACTTAAATACAAAATAGTAAATAATCGCATACGCTACCCCGACAGGAATTATATAAATCCAATTTGTTTTTGCGTTTCCTTGTAAAATACCGAACAACAATAAGTCTATGAATCCGCCTGAAAATGTCATTCCGATTGTAATATTTAAAATATGCATCAGCATAAAAGATATACCGGCAAAAATGCAATGAACCGCATATAATAATGGAGCTACGAACAAAAATGTAAATTCAAGCGGTTCGGTTATTCCCGTTAAAACGGATGTTAACGCTGCTGACAGCAGTAATCCGCCCACAGCTTCTTTTTTTGATTTTTTTGCGGTTTTATACATAGCGTAAGCCGCTCCCGGAAGACCGAAAATCATAAACGGGAATTTTCCGGTCATAAATCTTGTTGCGTCTACGCTGAATTTTGTGATGTTAGGCGATGCCAGTTCGGCAAAGAATATATTTTGTGCGCCCGTTATATAATATCCGTCTACAATCGCCGTTCCGCCAAGACCCGTATACCAAAATGGAGTGTAGAAAACATGATGAAGCCCAAAAGGTATCAAAGCTCTTTCAATCAATCCGTAAACAAAAGTTCCTGCATATTTAGAAGCAACCACTAAATTTCCGAGTGTATACATTCCGCTTTGAACATATGGCCAAATGAAGAACATGAGCGTTCCTACTAAAATATAAGCAACAGAAGAAATTATGGGTATAAATCTTACTCCACCGAAAAAAGATATAACATTAGGTAGCTTGATTTTATAAAATTTGTTATGAAGATATGCTACTCCCATGCCGACGATAATTCCGCCGAATACACCCATCTGTAAAGATTTTATTCCGCAAACCGAATCAATTGTTCCCTCAAGCATTGCTCCGGGCTCAAGCTTACCGGTAAGCTCCAATAATGAATGAATTGTTTCGTGCATGACAAAAAACGCTATAGCGGAAGACAAAACGGCCGCACCTTTTTCTTTGTTTGCCATTCCCAAAGCAATTCCCATCGCAAAAATGATTGGCAAATTCGAGAATATAATGCTTCCCGTGTTTGACATGATTGACAAAACAAAATTTAAAAAAGTTCCTTCTCCCAAAATCCACTCTAGATTATATGATTTTATCATATGTGGATTGGAAAACGACGCACCTATTCCGAGAAGCAATCCCGCAACAGGCAATAAAGCTATCGGAAACATGAACGATTGCCCGATTCGTTGAAGAAATTTAAAAGCAGACAATTCTTTCTTCAAATTAAACACCACTTTCTAAAAATAATAGTAAACAAATTATATCAAAAAATAATCTATGATATAAGTGAATAAATTTATTTCATTCTAAAAGTTATAACCTCATCTTCTCCGGCCTTTACATTTCCGGTTACAGTATTAAATTCCGCAAGCTTAGACATATTGGTTATAATCATAATTACGTGAGTTTGCAGACCGGCATTACTTATTAAATTAAAATCAGCTTTTGCGATTTTTTTACCCACATGAACTTTTTGACCTACTTTTACATATGATTTGAAGCCTTTTCCCTTTAGCGTTACTGTGTCTACTCCGATATGAATTAACACATCTAAGCCATTTTTACCTTTTATGCAAAAAGCGTGGTTTGTTTCGGCGACCTGTACGACTTCGCCTTCCATAGGAGAAAAAATTATGTTTTCTGAGGGGATAACAGCTACTCCGTCGCCCAGTATTCTTTCGGAAAACACTTCGTCGGAAATTTCAGTTATTGAAGCCGCTTTACCTGTTACAGGAGTAATCAAATGATTGTCATGATTCACTTCTTTTTTGGATATAAATTTTTGTAAAAAATTAAACATGTTAAATATCTCCGCTCTAATTAAATATTTTTTAGTATATTATCCTTTATTTCACTTATATTTATTTCTGTTATTTTTTTTCTTGTGCTGAGTATATACGAAGGTGAAACTGAGAGCTCGTCTACGCCGATTGACAAAAACTTTTCTATAAATGATTCATCCGATGCCAACTCTCCGCAAACTCCTACCCATATTCCATTTTGGTGAGCATTGTCAACGACCATTTTAATCATTCGCATTATTGATTTATGGTGCATATTAAACATATGATTTACTTTTCCGTTTTGCCTGTCTATCGCAAGGGAGTACTGAGTTAAATCATTTGTTCCTATACTGAAAAAATCCACTTCTTTTGCGAGTTCATCGCTTATGAAAACAGATGCCGGAGTTTCTATCATTATTCCTATCGGAACGTTCGGAAAAAATTCTATACCTCGCTCGCTAAGTCGATTTTTAGCTTCTTTAATATATTTTTTTATTTCTGCTACTTCTTCGAGTGAAATTATCATCGGGAACATGATTGAAATATTTCCGAAAACGGAGGCTCTGTAAATAGCACAAAGTTGAGTTATAAAAATTTCCGGATGTTCAAAACACAGTCGAATCCCTCTGCATCCCATAGCGGGATTAATTTCTTTCGATAAATTAAGATAATTTACACGTTTATCGGAACCTATGTCAATAGTTCTTATTATTACTTTTTTACTGCCCATTTTTCGGACGATGCCTTTATAAATTTCGAATTGTTCATCTTCGGTAGGTAACGAATTTCTATTTAAATATAGAAATTCGCTTCTGAACAGTCCTATTCCTCCTGAATCGTTCTGGAGCACCTCATCTATTTCTTCGGGACTGTTTAAGTTTGCAAATATGTTTATTTTAATTCCATCTTTTGTGATATTTTCTTTACCTTTCAAAGAACTTAGAAGATTTTTTTGTTCATCATTTTGAGCTTTCTTTTTTGACATTTCTCTTATGGTTATTTCGTCAGGGTCTATATAAACAATACCCGAGATACCGTCGACTATAACTTTTTGATTATTATATTCAGGTTTCAATTGCTCTCTGAGAGCTACTACAGATGGGATTTTCAGGACTTTAGAAATTATTGAAGCATGCGAACAGGCAGAGCCTTCAGATAAAACAAAACCTTTTACGCCCTGCTTGTGTAGCTCGGAAACCTCGCTTGGTGTTAAATCCGTTGCACTTATAATGCAATTTTCGATATTTTTTTCACGAATCTCTTTTTTACCCTGTATACAATTGATTAAGCGACAGGAAACATCTTTAACGTCGTTGGCTCGTTCTCTCATATACTCATCATTCATATTTAGAAATATTTCTGAAAATTGTTTAGATGTTTGCAATACAGCATATTCGGCATTCAGTTTTTGATTTTTTATAATATCTAAAACAGTATTTTCGAAGTCTTTGTCTTTTAGCATCATCTCGTGTGTTGCAAATATATCTGCTTCCGATGTTCCGAATTTTTGCAAAGCTTCTTCATAAAGACTTCGTATTTGTTCGCAAGCCGAATTTTTAGCCAAATAATATTTTTGAAGTTCTTGTTCGGTATCGTTTACATGTATTTTCGAGATACCTTCGTTAATGTCTGTTTTTATTAAAAGCGTGCCGAAGGATATGTCTGAAAATACGCCGATTCCTTTTAAAACAATCATTTCCGCAAATGCCTCTTTTCGGGTGATTTTTTACTTTTTACAGATGTAAATCTTCTTTTATAAACTTTTCCAGTTTCAAAACGGCTTCTTTTTCATCCGAACCGTTTGCAATAAGAGTGAATGTCTCTCCTTTTTTTAAATTCAAGCCCATGAGTGAAAATAAGCCTTTTGCATCTGCTGATTTTAAAATTCCCTCGTCAAATTTTTTGATGTCGTCACCTTTATAAATCTGAATTTTTGATTCAAATTCAGAAGCTGCTTTTACGAGTAACCCTGCAGGTCTTGCGTGCAATCCGTTTTCACTTTGTATAATGTATTTAAAGAATTTCATAGGACAAGTCACCGTATTTTAAGAACCTGAACATACTGCCGTTTCATACACTGATATTAGGCACAATTCAAAGCAGTCTGTCTGTTCAACAAAATGCCTTTCTTATATTTTAAATTAATTTTGTGATAAATTTTTAAATCTAAAGTTGTAATGCATTTCAGCACTTAAAAATGTACAACGAACACATATTTATTACATAAATATTATTTTATAAACCGCTGAAAATGTCAATACCAAAAATCGACTTGAAAATTTATATGTTAATATGTGAATTAATGTATGAATTTTCAGACTGAAAATAAGTAATTTAAATTTGAGTTTTATTATTTGAAATTAAATTTTCAAAAGTTTAACATCTTTGCTATAATATAACTAAAATTAAGCTTGTTACCATATGATGTCGCAAGTTGATTTTGTATTTATTACTAAATATTTATTCGAAGGAGAAAAGTTAATGACAACAAATAATTCTGTACTTAAATGGGTAGAAAAAATAAAAGAAATTGTTAATCCGGAAAATGTTGTTTGGATTGACGGTTCTGAGGAACAGCTGAACAATTTGAGGGAAGAGGCTTGTGAAAAAGGAGAGATTATTCAGTTAAATCAAGAAAAATTGCCGGGCTGTTACCTTAGAAGAACAAATCCCAACGACGTTGCAAGAACGGAAAGCAGAACTTTTATTTGTACGAAAACAAAAGATGAAGCAGGTCCGACAAATAATTGGTGGGCGCCTGAATACGCTTATGATAAGCTGTATAAAATCGCACGAGGTAGCTATAAAGGGAAAACGATGTATGTTATTCCTTACGCAATGGGAATACCGGGCTCTAAATTTTCTAAAATAGGAATAGAGATAACCGATTCGATATATACAGTTTTAAATATGGCGATAATGACAAGAGTAGGCAAAGAAATTCTGGACAATCTAGGAGATAGCGAAGAATGGGTAAGGGGACTTCATTGCTCTTGCGATGTTGACGAAGAAAATAGATACGTTTGTCATTTTCCGCAAGATAACGCAATTATATCGGTAAATTCTTGCTATGGCGGAAATGTACTTTTGGGTAAAAAATGTTTTGCGCTTAGAATAGCGTCGTATCAAGGTAAAAATGAAAACTGGATGGCCGAACATATGTTAATTTTAGGAATCCAGCCGCCAAGTGGAGAAATAAAATATATTTGCGCAGCATTTCCTTCTGCTTGCGGAAAGACGAATTTAGCTATGTTAATTCCACCTGAAATATATAAAAAAGCAGGATATAAAATTTGGTGTGTCGGTGATGATATAGCATGGCTTAGAATAGGTAAAGACGGCAGACTGTGGGCAGTAAATCCCGAAAATGGTTTTTTCGGAGTCGCACCCGGAACAAATGAAAAGTCCAACCCGAACGCTCTTAAAAGTACATCTAAAAATACAATTTTCACGAACGTTGTTCAGAACTTAGATGACAATACGGTTTGGTGGGAAGGAATGGATAATAATCCACCTGAAAATGCTATTGACTGGTTGGGAAACAAGTGGAACGGGAAATTATCCGATAAAAAAGGTGCACATCCGAATAGTAGATTTACATCTCCCGCAAAAAATTGTCCTTGTATTAGTCCTGAATTTGATAATCCTGAGGGCGTGCCGATTTCCGCAATTATATTTGGCGGCAGAAGAGCACAAACAACTCCGCTGGTATATCAATCTTTTGATTGGAATCATGGCGTTTTTGTCGGTTCGGCAATTTCGTCGGAAAGTACAGCAGCTTCAACGGGAAAAGTTGGCGTTTTAAGTCATAATCCAATGGCAATGATGCCATTTTGCGGATATAATATGGGCGATTATTTTAAGCATTGGATTAAAATGGGCAAACTGCTTGGAGATAAAGCACCGAAAATATTCGGAGTAAATTGGTTTAGAGTAGACGAAGACGGAAAATTTATTTGGCCGGGATTTGGCGATAATATTCGAGTTTTAGAGTGGATATTAAAACGTTGCGATAATAAAATAGACGCAAAAAATACAGCAATTGGCTATATGCCGTTTGAAAATGATATAAACTTGGAAGAAAGCGGAGTTTCGAAAGAAACTTTGAAAAAACTTTTGAATATAGATAAAAATCTTTGGATGAAAGAGCTTGATAGTATAAAAGAATTTTATAAAATCTTTGGCGATAATCTTTCGAAAGACCTTGAAAATGAACTTAATAAACTCAAATCTCGACTCGAGAATATGTAATGGTAAAATATCTATCCTAAAATTCTAGGATAGATATTTTTGTTTATACGATATTAATTTTTAAAAATTTAGGATTACTTTTCTTTGCTATTTTTTTATCGTAGAATTTTTTAATTGCTATTCCTGTACCAACTATTGCAGTAGTTAGTAGCGTTGAACCGCCTACTATCGTTCCCCATTTAACGTATGGATTTGAAAATAAACCTGATTTATATTCAATAAATATACCGTAATTTTGTTTTACGCTATCAGCTGTTTCACGCCATTTTTTGTATAACGGTTCCCAAACTTCTCTGTTTTTACCTTCGTCGTTTACTCCGCAACCTGCTTTCCAAGGTTTATTACATACAAAGTGTACGATTGTTGGATGATCATTTTCTAGTGTATTTCTTATAACCAAGGGATAAAATCCAAATTTATTATCCACGTTATTGTTCAAATATATTTCATTGCCATACATCTTATTTTGTTGGTCTATTGTAAAAGCACAGCCTACCATAAATAAATTGGTCATAAAATTGTATTTAATTGGTAATAATTTTATTTTATCTTTAAAAACAATATTCCAAATGTCTTGGTCTGGCAATCCAAATTTGTTATGTTGGGTATTTTCTTGTACTTTTTGTAAAAGTTCTTTTTCTTTCTTGTCTTCTCTTATTTTTTTCAAGTTTATTAATGCGACTCCAGAATTAATGTAATTTTTACAATCTTCAGTGGAACTATCATCAGGGAATTTTCTGTAGGACATAGCATCCAAAACCCCGCCGAGATAATTATCTCCTAGGTTAATATTAAAAAGTTCAGATAAATCCTTGACAATTAATGTATCGCCATCTATGTATATACATTTATCAATTCCTCTTAAAACGCTTGCCGCTTTAAGTCTATAATACATTGAAGGTGGCCAGTCGCTAGTCCAATCTTTTTTAAAATCATCACCCATGTCATGAGTTGTTATTGAGCATTTATCTCTATTTATAATTTTAAATTTTTCTAAGTCATCTTTTTTACTGAATTCCCCATTAACCATTAGATGAAAATCATAGAAAGTGTTTTCGCTCATGGATTGAAGTGCCGATTCCATTGAAACTATAGTCGGAGCGAAGTATCCATCATCCGTAGTATAAAGAATAGAAATTTTATTGGTTCTATTAGAATTTGTAGCTAAGCAAGGTTTATTTATAGCGAAAATCTGCAAAGAGAAAACTGTTGATATTATTAATGATATTCCTTATTTTATTTTTTTAAAATTCATTTTT
>JAUNCP010000045.1:0-5236 GCA_030526535.1 Clostridia bacterium
TTCTATATTAGGAACAACCAAGTTTTCTATTACTTTTTTTATAAATGTACTTTTTATATCATTTTGATATTTTAATTTTTCTAAATCTATGGACGGCACTGTTTCATCTTTTATTTTTACGAAAAACAGTAAATTTTTCAGAGATATCTCCAATTTTGCAACATCAACGAAAAAGTCTTTGTCACATAAACCGGTCAATGTTATGCTATAATAATTTTTTTCGTAATTATCTTGATATTTTTCATGTATTTTTTTAATAATAAAATTTTTTAGTTCTATATCTGAACTTATTTCGGAAATATCTATCAAAACTTTTTCGTAAGTTCTTTCGCAAATTTTTTGAAACTTTAAATCGCAGTAATTTTTAGAAATTTCTCCGATATAAAATCCTTTTTCACCTAGTTCATCAAAGCCCATTCCCTCAGGGCATCCGCAATATGAATAAAATGTATGTCCCGCCTTTAAAATTGAAGTTCTTTTGTGAATATGTCCCAAAGCTATGTAATCCATTTTGTTTTTTTCTATATCAGCGCAGGTTATAGGTCGATAAATACTTTGTGCGTTTTGAGAGTTTTGAATTAAATCTGCATGTAAGGAGCAAATGTTTATAAAATTTTCATCAATATTAATTTCAGAGTTTAAAATATTTTCTTTTTCGTATAAATCGTTAAATGCGGCACCATAAATTCTTACATTTTTTTCTTTAAATTCAAAAAAATCAATAGTATTTTTAGAAAAAATAAAAACATTTGCAGGCCATTTGGAGTTATATGGTGAATCTGTTGTGAACGGGTCATGATTTCCGGGAGATATTATTACGTTAAATTCACATTCGGAAATAGCGGTTTTTATTTCATTAAGATCAATATAGGAAATATTTACATCATTAAATAAATCTCCGGATATTAATAAAAAATCAATGTTTTGATTTTTACACGTATCTAATATTTTAAAAAAAGTGTTTTTTAATTCATGTTGTTTAAGTTCAAAATTTCGGTTTTGTTTTTTCTCTTTGAAACCAATGTGAATGTCGGCGGTGTGCGCAATTTTAATTTTCAATTTTTATCTCCTTTAAAAGACTTGATTTTTAAAAATGTATCTTGTATAATAATTTTAAATCTACGGTTGATAATAATCAAGAAAATGTGATTTAATATGCAACCGGGTGGGTGCTATACGACGAATGGTTGTGAACCATGTCAGGCGGGGAACCGAGCAGCATTAAGCAATATGTTTCGTGCGATGTAGTTAATTCATTCGGTTGCATATTGAATCACTATTATATTGTAAGGACGAGGTTGATTATTTGTATCAAGCATTATATCGTAAATGGCGTCCCAAAACATTTGATGATGTGATTGGGCAAGCTCATGTTGTTAAAACTTTGAAAAATGAAGTTATGTCAAAAAGAATATCGCATGCATATTTATTTACCGGTTCGAAAGGAACCGGTAAGACGTCTTGTGCTAAAATCTTAGCTAAAGCAATAAATTGTATGAATTCTTCTGACGGAAACCCTTGCGGTAAATGTGAAGTTTGCAAGAGTATCGAGCAAAATAATATGCTGGATATTACCGAAATTGACGCAGCCAGTAATAATGGTGTTGAAAATATCCGCTCCATGCGAGAAGAAGCTGTTTTTTCTCCGGCTAATTGTAAATACAGAGTGTATATTGTGGACGAAGTGCATATGTTGTCCGTCGGAGCGTTTAATGCTTTTCTGAAAATTTTAGAAGAGCCACCCGAACACGTTGTTTTTATTTTAGCAACTACAGAAGTTCATAAAATTCCGGCGACGATAATTTCAAGATGTCAGCGTTTTGATTTTTATAAAATAGGAACAGAAAACATTTGCAAACGTTTAGAGTATATTTGCGAAAAAGAAAATATAAAAATCGAATCGTCTGCGATAAAACTGATAGCAAATTCTTCTGACGGAGCCATGAGAGATGCCTTGTCGATATTAGATCAATGTGCGAATGTTTGCGAAAATGATATTGATGAGAAATCTGTAAAAAATATTTTAGGGATAGTCGGTACAGAGTACCTTGTCGAAGTTGTGGAGTATATTTTAAAAAGCAAAACCGTTGAATGTGTTGAATTTATAAACAAAATGTATTCCGAATCAAAAAATATGGTTAAATTATGCGAGGAGCTTTTAGAATATTTTAGAGATATTCTTGAATTTCAAATTACAGGTGTTTGCAATAATGAAAGTATTAAAGATTTAGATTTGTCTGTGTTTAATTTAGATAAGATTTTAGTTATATTGGAAATTTTACAACAAGCTTATAAGAATATGAATTCCGGAGTAGATAAAAAAATTGAAATGGAAATTACGCTTTTAAAACTTTTTGTTTTAAATAATAGAAATATTATTTCTGATGATACTTCCGAAAAAACTATAAAAATTAAAGAAAACTCGAAAGAAAAACCTATTTTTAAGGAAATAATAGAAAAATCAGATTTGCAAAATAAGGCATTAAGTGATAATATTTCTTCAGAAGAAAGAATTTTTGAATATTGGCAGGATGTATTGAGCTCACTCAAAAATGAAGATAATTTAAAATCATTGTATATTTCACTAAAAGATTCAGCAGCATACGAGTCCGGAAATTATATTTTAATCGATTCGAAAAATAGTTTGTCGTTCGAGCTTTTAAGGCAAGTTCAGTACCGAAATGCTATAAAGAAAACTATAGAAAACATATCGGGTAAGCGATATAGTATAGGTCCGTATAATAAAAAAGAAAAATCTTCATTGGATTTGCTTGAAAGCTTGATAAACAATGCAAAATCAAGTGGAATAGAAGTTAATTTAAATTAGGGGGAATTAATTTATGAAAGTAAGGTTGCCGAAATCAAACGGTTTAGGAATGGGAAATTTAGAACAATTGGCAAGAAAGGCTCAAGAAGCACAAAAAAGAATGGAAGAACTTTCCGAAGAAATTGACCAAAAAGAATTTAGCGCAACGTCCGGAGGGGAAGCCGTAAAAGTAACCATAACAGGTAAGCTTGAGGTTAAAAGTATAGATATAAGCAAGGAAGTTGTAGACCCGGAAGAAACCGAGATACTTGCAGATATGATAATGGCGGCAACAAATGAAGCTATAAAAAAAGCTTCTGATGAAAAAAACAAAGTTATGCAAAGTGTGTCGGATGAAATGCAAATCCCGGGATTGATGTAAAAATATGAGTAGTTATTATTTACCTTCTCTCGAAAGTTTGGTTGAACATTTTGAAAGTCTGCCGAGTATAGGGCATAAATCTGCACAAAGACTTGCATATTTCATTTTAAAAATGCCGGAAGAAAGAGCAAAGTCATTTGCAAAAGCAATTGTCAGCGCAAAAGAAAATATACATTATTGCAAGAGATGTTGTAATTTTACAGATAAAGAATTTTGTAACATATGTGATAGTAAAGAAAGGGATAGCAGTATAATTTGTGTTGTTGAAGACCCAAAAGATATATCTGCAATCGAACGCACGCAAGAATTTAATGCTGTATATCATGTTTTACATGGAGTTATATCTCCTATAAATGGTATAGGACCTGATGAATTGTGTATAAAAGAACTTTTAGAAAGATTGAAAAATGAGAATATTTCTGAAATTATAATGGCAACGAATCCTACTGTTGAAGGCGAAGCTACGGCAATGTATTTATCTAAACTTATAAGGCCTTTCGGTGTTAAAGTAACCAGATTGGCTTATGGAATACCGGTCGGTGCATCGTTGGAATATGCGGATGAGGTTACTCTTTCTCGTGCAATACTGGGACGTAGCGAGATTTAGTTGTTTTTTTCGTTAATGGAATTATTTACAAATTCTTTTATTTGCTTTGCAAGATTTATGGTATGGTCTTTTATTTCTTGTATATTGTACTTTTCCACAAGTAAATTTTCTTGATACCAAAATTTTAATTTATCGAATTGGCAAGGACTTTGAATTTTCACAAATGTTCCGAAAACAAAAAAAATTAAGCATACGGTTAATCTTACGGCGAAGAAGCTTATTGCTTTTTCGCCTGAAAATTTTTTGTTGACTTTTTCTTCATTTTTTAAATCGTCCATTATCTATCTTCCCTTTGAAAAATTATATTTTATTTGATATAATATATACTTGAGTTTTATAGATGTTAGAACAAAAATATATATTTTTATAAAGAGGGTTATTGATTATGTCGAAGAATAAAGATTCTAATGTAATAAATGGTGAATTTAAAAATTATAAAAAAAATTCAGTGGCAAGAAAAAAACGCATTATAAGGATTATGGCGGTAATCGGAAGTATTTTAATGTTAACGAGTCTTATAGGTTCGATAATTATATATCTTTTGTAGTGACTTGAGGAATTTATGAAAATTTGTTTTATCGTAGCAGAATTTAATCCGTTACATAATGGACATAAATTTTTTATAGATGAGATAAGAAGACAAGGTTTTTCTCATATAATAGCTGTTATGAGCAGTAATTTTGTTCAGCGTGGAGAGCCGGCAATTTTTTCAAAAGAAGCAAGAACTGAAATGGCACTTGAAAACGGGATAGATTTAGTTATTGAATTGCCGACAAAATGGTCGATGTCAACAGCTCAAAGATATGCTTTCAGTGCTATGAAAACGGCAAATTCCTTAGGAGTTGTAGATGCAATTTGTTTTGGAAGTGAATGCGGAGACATAAATTTGCTTGATAAAATTGCAAAAGCTCTGGGCAGCGAAGAATTTGAATTGTACTTAAAAAAACAACTTTTGAGGGGATTAACTTTTGCTAAGGCAAGACAAAATGCTCTCGAAGAGTTTTTTTCGTACGAAGATTTAGATATTAAAAATATAATTTCAAAGCCTAACAATATACTGGCAATAGAATATTTAAAAGCACTGCATGAGTTAAATTCTGATATAAAAGTCTTAACTGTAAAAAGATGCGAAAAATCGAAAAACATATCGAGTGCGTCCGATATTAGAAGATTATTGATAAATAGAAGCAATTTGTATAAAAATTATGTTCCTGAAAAAGTAGCCGAAATAATCGAAAATCAAAATAATAATTTTGCCGTTCTTGAAAACGCTGAACAAGCTATTGTCTACAGCCTTAAAAACACAGATAGGCTTAATTTTTTGAAAGTAGCCGATGTCAGTGAAGGCATAGAAAATAGAATTTTAAATGCCACTGATAAATTTAAAAGTATAAAAGATATTTTGAGTAATGTAAAAACAAAAAGATATACAATGTCTAGA
>JAUNCP010000045.1:5246-7512 GCA_030526535.1 Clostridia bacterium
GGCAAGAGAGTTCTTTTTGTATAAAATATTTCAGACGGCCTGTTTTTTAATTTTTTTTCCGAAGATTCGTTCTTTTTCCATGACTAATTTTGCATTGCGGTCAAAAACATTGGTATCGCCATGGGCAACGGCATCTTCGTAGTAAGCGATTTTGAAATTAATTTTATTAAAATTTTGGGCACAAATGAAAACGGTTTAGAAGTTCTGAAAAAAATTAAAGAATGCTCAAAAATTAAGGTAATAAGTAATTTTTCGGATATAAAGAAGCTTGACGAAAAATCAAAAAGAATATTTTATAAAGAAGAAAAAATTTCGGATATATATAAAACATTTTTTCAAAAATATTCGGCAGTAGATTCATATGTGTACAAATTTATAAAACACAATTTGTATAATGATGCGATTTATAAAATAAAATCGCTGGAAAAATTTGGCTCAAAGCCTGGATTGAAAAGAATAAATAGGCTTTTGAATTTGATTGGCAATCCGCAAGATAAGCTTAAGTGTATACATATTGCCGGTACGAATGGTAAAGGCTCTACGTGTTGCTTTGTGAGTTCTGTACTTAAAGAAAGCGGACATAAGGTAGGTCTGTATTCGTCACCATCTATATATGACTTCAGAGAAAGAATACAAATTAACGGCAAGAAGATTTCTAAATCGGAAATATGTAGTTTGATAGAGTTTTTTGAATCACATTTAAAAGATAAATATTTTGAAAATGATCCGGTTACTGAATTTGAGTTGGTAACAGCGATGGCATTTAAATACTTTTTTAATAAAAATTGTGATTATGTGGTTTTAGAAACGGGAATGGGTGGGACCTTAGATGCTACAAACGTTATTTTAAACCCTATTTGTACGGCAATAACTTCTGTTTCGCTGGATCATACACATATTTTGGGTGATACAGAGGAAAAAATAGCTAAAGAAAAATTGGGAATAATGAAAAAAAATAGTCCGATGATTTTGTCTGACAATATGCCTAAATTTGTTTATGATTTAGCAGAAGAAATATCTGAAAAGCTCAATTGTAAAGTTATTAGAGCTTTTCTTAGTGACATAAGAAATATAAATAGTGCAATTGATATTGGTATTGAGTTTGAGTATAAAAATTTATTTTTAAAGACAAGATTTTTGGGTGAGCATCAAATTCAAAACATTTCAACTGCATTAAAAATTCTAGAAACAATAGAATCAGTTGAAAGAAAAAAATTGTGCGGAATAAAAGAAGGTTTTTTAAATGCAAGTTTGCCGTGTAGGTTGGAGATAATAAGTAATAATCCGGTAATAATTTTAGACGGTGCGCATAATCCGGCGGGGGCGGAAACTCTTTCGAATTTTATAAAAAAATATTTGAAAGATAAGGAAATTATTGGAATTATTGGAATGTTTAAAGATAAGGATTGTGTAGGAGTGATTTCTAAGGTTGTACCGCTGTTAAATAAAATTTTTACTGTATCTCCTTCCAATAATAAGCGTGCACTTTCTTTAGAAAAAATCACAGAGGTTTGTAAAATTTATAACGAAAATACTTTTCCGTGCGAAAAAATTTCAAGTGCGTTAAAGTTGGCGCTTAAAAATTCAAGTGAAAAAGATAGCGCAATAATAGTTTTCGGCTCTTTTTCAATTATGAAATATATTAAAAAAGAAGTTAATAAATTAAATAGCATTGCGAAAAACAGATAGAAAAACAAATTTATAGTATAAAAATTCAGATAATAATATTCAAGATTTTTAGTTTAAGAATGAGTTTTATGATTAAATTTTTCAAGATGATTATTAAATAATTTTCTCAATAACTATTCGCTTTTAGCAATGCCAATTAAATTTATAGACAGTATTAAGATGGTGGGTTGTGATATATTTTTTATGATTAATGACATCATTTTTATTTAAAATATATAGTATAAATTCCTTATTTGTTTTCTTTTTTATCAGCTGAATATATTAACTGTAATACTATAATTAATAAATTAAAAATTTGCAATTACATATTGACAGATTTGAATGGCTATGATATAATAAAATTAGTTTGGGGGTATAGCTCAGCTGGGAGAGCGCTTGAATGGCATTCAAGAGGTCAGCGGTTCGATCCCGCTTATCTCCACCACAACTGAACATGTTTATCGATACATGCAAAAACGCCTAAAATTAGGCGTTTTTTAGTGTACAAAAAAATTTTGTATGAAAGTTATAGTACTTTTGGGAATTTTTAAAAATTCGAAAATGCGACCGGTCGCACTTTCACACGGAAGGGGATTTT
>JAUNCP010000046.1 GCA_030526535.1 Clostridia bacterium
TAATTCTAAACCGACATTTTTGTATAAAAATAGTACAAGTGGGGTAGATGTCGGTAACGCTACACATAAATTTATGTACTATGCAAATTTTGAAAAAATTTCAAAATATGGCGTTAAAAAAGAAATAGATTTTCTCTGTAATCGTGGATTTTTGAATAAATCCGAATGTAATGCTTTGTATATACCATCATTAGAAAACTTTGTAAATAGCAATTTATTTGATAGAATTTTAAATAGTGAAAAGGTTATTCGAGAACATAGGTTTTCCGTAAAGATAACGCCTGAATTTTTAAGTAATGATTTTGATTTCAAAAATGTTAAAGAAACTGAAAATAAAGATTTTATAGTTTTGCAAGGAGCAATAGATTGTGCGTTTTTGGAGAATGATAAATATGTTTTGGTGGACTATAAAACCGATAGAATTTCAGATATCTCAGAACTTTTTTATAAATATAATAAACAGGTTGAGCTATATAAATATGCTTTGAGGACTTCAGAAAATATCGATGTAAAAGAAACAATTTTGTATTCATTCTCCCTTGGCGATTCATACAGTTTTTGATTGGTTATTATAAAAACATTTGTGAAATTCGGGGTATTGATATTATGAATTATTTGTGATATAATTAAAATTATCAGACGTAAGTAGGGAGAAATAATATGAATTTTTTAAAGAAATTTACTTCGATAATTTTAAGTGGAATTTTGTTGTCTATGAGTTTCTCTAAAGTATTAGCACAAGTAGAAGTGTTGGAATTTGACGATAATACAAAGATAACAAGGTTCAATCGTGACGATTTTGAAACAATGATAAAACTTTACGACGGATATACGAAAGAAAAGGAAAAACATTTATTTACTAAAGGTGAAAATATAGCAGTGAAAGCTTCTGGAGCGGTAGGAACTATAGGAAGTTTAGGGTTAGCTGGTTATTTATGGAACAAAAGTGAAAAGTCTGAGAGTAAAGTTAAGAATGTAATATATAAAATAGGAGCTGGTGTTGCAGGATTAGCAGGAGTGGCGACTGCTGTAGGAGTGTTTTATCCAGAATATAAGAAATCAAAAGTAGAAAAAGATATTACGAAAAAGGCACGTAATGAAAAAACTTGGTGGATAGGTGTTAAAGATATAAGGGACATGCTTATAGAAGAACGAGATACAGTTGAGCAAGTACTTAGAGATGGATTTGAGGATCGTTCTAAACAGATAAATATGGTAAAAGACACGATGCCTGAATTAATACCTTTAATGGCTAGCGGTCTTAGACGAGAAAATTTGCAAAAATATCCGGGGTACTATGTTTTAATAGAAAGACCTTACCGTGATGACAATTATGTTGGTTCAGATACAGTATATCCAAGACTCTGTAAAGATTATGAATTACGTAGTACGTTTGCAAAAGACGGATGTTCTGGTTGGATTTCAGATTTGATTAACCGATTAGAGTCAGAGGGTATACACGGAAAAGAATATAAGAAAATATCGATCCAGGAAAATGACTTAAAAGCATTAGCATATACAGATTGCGAATTTTTTAATAATCACAATAACTAAAAAATATCCGCCACGATTTATTTTGTGGCAGATGATTTTTTATAATTTATTTAACCGAAACACTGGAACTTAAAATTTTTATTTCTTCAATAGGCTTATCGTTAGCGTCTGTTTTAGCGTTTGCGATTTTGAGTATCGTGTCCATTCCGTCGAAAACTTGTGCGAAAACAGTGTGACCTCTTTGAGCGGTATTGTAATAACCATCTAACGACGGATTTCCGCCGTTTTCGTTGTATAATTCCTTGACCTTATCGGTTACTTTTGACATATCAACTGTCCCACCGTAGGCTCTTGTAAAAGCTTCCGGGCTTTTTTTATAGATATTATAAGCTTGCTCAAAATCTTTCCAGCCTCTGAAATTTTCATTAGCGTTTATAAAAAATTGACTTCCGTTAGTGTTTGGCCCGCAGTTTGCCATTGAAACAGAACCGGTTATATTTAAAAGTTTGGAACTGAATTCATCTTCGAAAGGTTTACCCCAAATACTTTCTCCGCCCATACCTGTTCCTTGTGGGTCTCCTGTTTGTACCATAAAGTCTTTTATAACTCTATGAAATATTACATTTTCATAATAGCCGTCTTTGAGATGTTTTTTGAAATTTTCTACAGCTTTCGGGGCAATTTCCGGGAAAAATCTTAATTTAAAACTACCATACGTGGTATTTATAATTGCGATTTCTTCTCCGCTGCGTGGTTCTTCAAGCTGGAATCCCATTTCAAATTGCTGATGCTTTTCTTCTTCCGCATTTTGTTTTTTACCTGAAAAAAACATTACTCCACCCATGATTATCAACACTCCTATTACAAATATTATTATGAACAAAGATTTTTTCTTGGACATATTTTTAAGTCCTTTCGTAAAGTCGATAATAAGATTATATATTTTTCCCCTATTTTGTTCAATAGGGAAATCATGCAACAAAATCGAACTCTTGTAATATACTGAATAATGAGATTGTTATTAAAATCTCAAAAGGAATAAATAAATATAGGAGGTTAATATTTATTATGTCTTGTCAATATGATAAATCATATAAACCGGAAAATGAAATTTGTCCCACATTAGGAATTCAAGAAATAAAGGTGGGGGTTCCGGTGGAGATAAAGCCTTTTGCAAAAGTAGGAAAAATAAAAACAGAATGTATTGGTAAGCCTATTATAGATAGAAGCGGTAAAGATTGCGAAGGTTTACCGAGAGAAGTATGTAAATTTACAATAAGCCAAAAAATAGCGGTGGAAGTGCCTATAATATTTGGAGCCAAAACAGAAATAGGTGAGGCAAGAATAAATTGTAAGCATTGCGATCATAAAGAAATTAATAATTCAAAAGAAATTTTTAATAATGAAGAAGAACCATATATTGGAATGATAGGGTAATCCATGACTAAATCCCCTTAAATAAATCGTGACACGAAATACGTTAGTTCGTATTTTGTGTCATTTTGTATTAAAAAATTTGCACGATTATTTTTCAACTGATATTTTTCATTACCACAAAAAGTGGATACTTTTGTATATTATTTTTTTATTTGCCAATAATATATAAAAATATTGTTTGGAAGTGAAAAAATGTTTGGAATAATAGATCATTTTCAAAAGGTATACATGGGGAAAAGTAATAATAATCCAAATATAGAGAAAAGTACATTTTTTTCAAAATCTATTACGCAAAATATCGAGTTTTTTAAACAATCTTTTCAAAATAGTGCGGATTTATCAGTGCGATATCTCAATATTTCAGGTACTCAAAGTGCTATAATAACAATTTCCGGATTGGTTGATAAAAATGTTCTGACTCAAAGCGTTGTTAATCCTATAATTTTTTGCGAAACATCAATTGAAAATTCTGTTGAAAAATACAAATATATAAAGGATAATATTATTTCTTCAGTCGATCAAACAGAAGTTTCTACATTAGAGGATGCTATAAATGCAATTGCTTCCGGAAATGCGATATTCGCCATGGATGGTTGCGATGTAATGCTATCCGTAGGTGTTCAAGGTTATCCTTTTCGGTCAATATCCGAACCGTCATCTGAAATAATGCAACGTGGTTCTCGTGAGGGATTTGTAGAGCCTATTATGATTAATATGACTCTTATTCGTAGAAGAATAAAAAGCCCAAATTTAAAATTTGAATTAACATCACTAGGAACGGTCAGCAAAACATCAATAGCACTTTGTTATTTAACAAATAAAGTTTCTAAAGATATTTTGAAAAAAATCAAACAAAAACTTTCGAATATAAATTTAGAAATGATAATGGATTCCGGATATGTTATACCATACCTTGATGATCAAGGGGATTTTTCGCTTTTTAGCAGTGTTGGTATGACAGAACGTCCTGATACGGTTTGCGGAAAAATTTCGGAAGGCCGTATAGCTATACTAATTGACGGAACGCCAACAGTTTTAATAGTTCCATATTTATTCGTAGAATATTTTCAGCATTTGGATGATTATTCAATGCATCCTTACTTTGCAACATTTACAAGATGGCTTAAATATTTTGCGTTTTTGCTTTCTACGCTATTACCGGGATTATATGTAGGATTAAGTACTTTTAATCCCGAAATTCTCCCGTTTCCGATTTTTAATAAAATAGCACTTGCTGTTGGTACAACTCCTTTTTCATTAATGTTTGAAACTATTTTAATTCATTTAATTTATGAAATTATGCGTGAAGCGGGATTGCGTATTCCGAGACCTCTCAGCCATGCAGTGAGTATTGTCGGGGCTTTGGTAATAGGTGAAACCGCAGTCAGTTCCGGACTTGTAGGTGCTCCTACGCTTATGGTAGTTGCTCTCACTGCTATTTCTTCATATGTTGTTCCAAATCTTTATGAGCCGATTTCTATTCTGAAATTTGTTTTTATAATTGCCGGTGGGTTGTTGGGAATATGGGGAATAATGATAGTTTTTACAGCCGTATTGATAAATATTTGCTCAAAGAATACTTACGGCGTACCATTTACGTCACCACTTTCTCCGTTTAATATTTTTGCGATGCGAGATGTTTTGGTGAGAAGCGGTTGGAGCTTTTTATCTAAAAAAAGCATAAAAGTGCAAGATTTACCGGGATCTGAAGTTAAAAATAATCTATTTTAGTAAGGTGTAAATTATGGAAAAAAGGCCGTCTGTTACTGTAAGTCAAATTTTTGTAATGCTTTTTATAAGTCGTATGGTTATAAGTATGACATATGGTACATTGTTAATAGGAAATTGTGATACATGGGATCATATTATTTCTGCACCGATAGCATTTTTACTGACGTTTTTGTTAACATATCCGATATATAAATTATTTAAGATGGATATAAGAATGAATTTAATTGACAATATCCAAGAACTAACCGGAAAATTAAGTATTTTACTTATATCAATTTATGTAATTTATTATTTAATCGTGAGTTTCCATACACTCGCAATATTTAATAATTTTATAATTAATGCAGTGGACCCACCTATGTCTATACCGCTTTTATCAATTTTATTACTATCATCAGCTTGTTATGGTGCGTATAAAGGAATAGAGGCTTTGGCAAGAACATCGAATTTTATATTAATGGCCACTATATTATCAATTGTATTTTTCAGTATATCTTTATTTTCAAGTATAGAACCAATAAATTTTGAACCTTTATTTTATAATGGATATAGTTCAGTTATAGAAGGCGTATTTTATATGCTTTCACAAAGTGCTTGTATACCGGCTTTAGCGGTGCTTTTCCCAATGGCAAAAGGTAATCATAAATTAGGCGTATTTTTTTGGAATACAAGTGTGTATATAGTTTTTTCAATTTTCATAATTTTTATAACCGGAACAATGGGGGAGTTTGCAACTACACAATTATTTCCGGTTTATACAGCGGCCGGAATAGGAAAATTCGGTTCCTTCAGACATCTGGATTCTCTATACTTAGCAATTTGGATGTCAGGAATATTTTTAAAATTATCTTTGTTTTTATTATTGGCAGGAGAGGGAATAAAAAAAATATTAGGAGAAAGAGCACGTAAAATTTCAATTATAATATTTAGTGCAGTAATGTCAGCGTTTCCGTTTTTTTATGAGAATTTTCAAATTTTGCGTGAGGAACTTTTTACAAGACTTTTATTTTGGTACTTAATTTTAATTTCAATTATAATTCCAATTTTTGTTATTGTTTTGAAAAAAGTTAAACCTAAAAAGGAGAAAATAAGAATTGAAAATTAAAGAAATTGTTTTTGTTTTTGTTTTATTTATGATATTTTTATTAACAGGTTGTAGCGACCAACAACAAATATATCAAAAGCTTATAGTTCAAGGTATAGGCATTGATAAATCCGAAGTCGGATACTCTATAACTATACAGGCTTTGGATTTTCAAAATCCTGTAAGTAAAGATGAGCCAAGCATAAAAATATTAAGGACAAGCGGTACATCTCTTGTATCCGCATTGGAAAATATAACTAAAGAAACAAGTTTAACTCCTATATACTCTCAAAATTTGTTAGTAATAATCAGTGAAAGTATTGCCAAAATTGGAACTGATCAATTTATAGATTTTTTTATAAGACATTGTGAAACAAGGCCAAAAGTGAAAATTTGTATTACTAAAAAAACAGCTTTTGAAATTTTTAATATAAAAATAAATAATAAATCGATAAAATCTCAAAGTATACACGACCTTATTCCTGATGAATTGAATTCTGATATATTGCATTTTGTACGAGATTTAAAAAGTAAAATATCCGATCCGTATGTTGCATGGATAGAACCTTTAGGAGAATCCGAAAAAAGTAGTGTAAAGCTTATGGGTATAGGAGTTTTTTCAGAAAATAAATTAAATTTATTTCTAAAAGATGATGAAGCTTTAGGATTTATGATTTTAAAAGGTGTTCCGAAATTTGGGGCATATAATTTAGATATTCCGGAATTTGATAAAATAACCGGAACTATAGATAAATCAAATGTATCAACTAAAATAGATTTAAAAAACAAAAAAATTTATTTAAATTTAAATGTAGATATAAGAACTTTTTCGTCGGGTGAAAAAAAACAATTGGAAGCATATTTTGATGAAAAATTAAAAGAAGTTATTGAGGAAAAATTTTCACAAATGGTGAAAGAATCCTGTTATAGTGCAATAAAAAAATGCACCGCTACAAAAAGTGATACATTTAATATCGGTAGGCTATTAAAAAAATCTGATACAAATTTTTTTAAGTCAATAGAGAATAACTGGAAAAATGAATTTTGCGAGTTTGAATTTATAGTTTCGCCAAAAGTAAAAGCGTCAATTATCGGAAAAGAAGCGTTATAGGGATATTTTTCTTCCTTTTGAATCTGTGTAATTACCACTTAATAACATTACGCCATCTACTAACAGCCATATACTATGAGCAATCCTAAA
>JAUNCP010000047.1 GCA_030526535.1 Clostridia bacterium
GCTTTTTCAGCAGCTTCTTTTTCTTCTTTTTCATATTCTTTACCAAATAAATCTTTCGGTTCAAATGGACAGATATTTTTTTTATCTTCTAGCTTATTTTTAAATTTTTTTTCTTCACTTTCTTGAATTTTTTTTATTATTTCTTCTTTTTTCTCTTTTTTTTCGTTTTCTTTTGTTTCTGATTCTTTTTTCTCCAGCGTTTCTCTTATTTTTTTTCTTACATATTCTTCTTCTTCTTTTGAAATTACTTCGTTATTTTTTTTATCATTTTTTCCTTCCTTAAGATCCATTTCTTTGGCATTTTTTTTCAAATTATCGTTCTTACTCGTAGAATTCCCAAAGGATATTTCTATTTGTTGATCATCATCTTCTTTTAAATCTTCTTCGTTAAAATCCATTTCACTGATATTTTTTTCTAAATTGTCTTCCTTTTTTTTAGAATTTCCGAAAACAATTTTTATTGTTTGACCACCTGAATCAATTAAAATTTTTCCTTTTTCTAAATCCATAATCTTTAATTTAATATTATCCTGCATAGTCGATTCATCCTTTCAAAAAATTATCGATTTGCTTGAGAAGCTGCCAATAATGACACTTGTGCAGCCACAAGTGCTACATCTTTAGCTTCGGAATATCTAATTTCGTTTGCATCACTAATTCCTAAACCACCGCTTTCTATTGGCTTTTTCTGTACTCCGGTGTTTGAATCATATGCTAAAGGTTGATTTTCGATAGTAATATCAGCATCTGCTTTCAATGCATGCCCCCAACGCGAAAACGCTTTGTAAGTTGCTTTTACCTCTTTTATTAATCCAAAATATTCCATATCTCCCCATGTAAATAAGACATAGTATTTTCCTCCAGCAGAAGCTATTTGACCAAGTTTCTTCAAACTTGTATGTGTTTCAGATTCTAAAGAAAAATCTGTCAACGGATCAATTCCATTCATAGTTCTTACATTATACTCATCATATATATCGTATACCAGTTTAATACTTATATTTCCGGGTTCCGGACGACCGTCCTTTGGCTTTATAATCGGTATACCGCCACAATCAGGTGCATTCTTATCTACAATTGATAATATAGAATTTTCTATAGGAACTATACTTTTTCCGGTTTCACCATAAGTTACTTCAAATTCATAAGGATTAATTTGAACCGGAAGAGGATCTTTAAAATCTAATGTACTAACTCTTTTAAACATGGGTCGTTGTAGTTTTTTTGTTAATGTAACATCTGCCTCAAAAACATAAAACTTGGCTTTTGAAACTATACTAAAATCGTACAAAACACTAGTTCTATATTCAGGTTCATATTTCATAAAGTATCCACCTTTCAATTTATGTGAATTTATAATAATAATTTTTATTTAATCATACAATTAATATAGATTTATGTCAATTATTTTTACAGATAAAACTAGTCCCGTTCTCAGAAAATCCAAGAAAGGGACTAATTTCAAAAAATATAATTTTCAATAAATAAATTAGCAAACATTTGTATTTGTCTCTATAGCCTTTTTATGGGTTTTTCCTAAATATAGTGCTACGAATAGCCAAGCTACTACAAATACTGAACCTAACCCACAGCTTAAAATTCTATACATGGATTCACCAAGCGGTTTAAACATATTTACAACGGATCCGCTTTCTTTTGAAAACCGTGAACCAAATGTTTCAATCCATGCCTGAGATTTTGACTTTGCATCTGAACTCGTAGGAATATAAAGCTGTTTTAAAGACGGACCATTTAAAGAGTAGTTTACAGCTTTACAAGCAACCATCAAGCAAAACAAAAATTCTAAACTATTTATTGTGATAAATCCTAAAATAGACAATCCGAAAAATATAGGAACACACGCGAGCGAAATTTTAAGACCCATGTATTTAGTTATTTTATTTACACCTAATACCAAAAGTACGAATGATACAAGATTTACTACTGAAGCAAACAATGAATAGTACTGTGTCAGTTTGTTGCCTGAGTACATTCCGGCTGACGCATTTTTAAAGTTAAAATCAAAAATTGTTGCTATAAATTCAAAAGAAAAATTGACAAACAAAATTCCAAGCAAATATTTATTAGAAATCAACAACCTTAGTCCTTCAATAAAACCGGTTTTTTCTTTTTTGGTTTCAGAACTTTTTTTCAAAGTTTGTGATGTAACCAAATCTGCGGGAGTTTTTTTCATAAAATATTTAACTAAAGGATAAATTAACAGTGTCAAACAAGCCGCTATCATTAAAGCAAGAAAATCTGATCCGAATCCTATGCTTATAGGTAAATTTATAAATAGGTATGGAAATGAAATACCACCTATTTGACCTAAAGCGACAATAAGCGGAAAACCTTTTTTAGCAGATTCCGATTTTGTAATATCAGTTGAAAATGCCCAAAAAAGCGCAACTATAATCGACCCAAAGCTTTCGACCAAACAATACCAAATGTATCCAAGAACGGTTGTAAGTAAACCTTTTGCTATAATACCATTTTGAAACGCTTGAACAAAAAATGAAAATAAAACCATAATTGTTCCGTAAAATAATGCCGGTAAAGTAGCTAAAAGTTTAGATTTGGGTACAAAATCCAAAATTTTTGTATATGCAGCAACTAAAACAACAATAAAAACAACAGATACAGTTTTTGCATAAGGTATGGCATCTGCACCTACAAGTTGTGTAAAAATCGAATCTTTCAGCGGTTTCATCATCCAATAGGTACCTAAAATCGTCATTAAAATGACCCCTAACCGCAAGAATTTCAAAAATTCTTTCTTTTCAAATTCGCCAAAACTTAGCTTACACAAAGACATCAAAAAATTTATCATTGTGATCCCCCTTAAAAATTTTAAATATGGGCTATAACCCATACTTATTATAACAAATAGAATCTCTTTCGTCTATAAAAATAAAAGCCAAAATATTTCAATTATCTAAATTTATCTTTTATCATTTTTACTATTTCATCGGTATGCATTCCCGAATATAAATTATTTTTTAAAAATTCAAATGCCTCTAAATTTGTTTTACAATTAAATATTTCTGTATTTTTGTTTACTGAATTTGCTCCTTTTGAAAAAAATTCAGCTTTTTCTCCTACTGCAATTAGTAAATCTATTCCTTCTATTGCTATATATCTGCCGGTATCAAAATGAATTTTTTCAGACTTTTCTCCCAGTTCAAGCATATCGGCCAACACAGCAATATTTCTTCCGCTTGAACAAATATTTTTCAAAACTCCCACAGAACTCTTAACGGAATCTGGACTGGCATTATAGGAATCATCAATTAAAATAATTCCATTTAAATCTGAGATTTGTTGTCTCATAGCTATTCCGTTAAACTTTGAAAGACCGGTTTTTATATCTTCCATATGAACGCCTAAATTTAACGCCACAGCTATCGCCACAAGCGCATTATATACATTATGTATACCCAAACACGGAATCGAAATTGTTTCCTTAAAAAACTCTGTTGATAAAGTGAAATATGTATTCATTTTATCAGAATAAACATCTTCACATTTATAGTTATAATTTCCGTTCAAGCCAAAATAAATAACTTTTTGTCTTAAATTATTTGAATTTTTTTTGAGAATCGGGGAGTCGCCGTTTAAGTAAAATACACCTGTTTCTTTTTTTATCATTTTTAATTTTTCCAAACAAGTATTTTCTATTGATTTAAAATTTTCTATATGTGATAAACCTATATTTGTTATTACACCTATATCAATATCGGCAATTTCAGCCAGCCTGTCCATCTCTCCGAACTCGCTTACACCCATTTCTAAAACGGCTGCTTGGTGTTCTTTGTTTATATTAAATATTGTAAGCGGTAATCCTATTTGTCCATTATAGTTTCCCTCGGTTTTTAAAACTTTTATGGTTTCCCCAAGCGCAACTGCTATCATTTCTTTAGTTGTGGTTTTACCAACACTCCCACTCACGCCTATAACAGGTATATCAAATTTATGTCTATAATATTTTGCAAGATCCATAAGAGCATTTTTTGTCGATTCCACCTCTATCATTGAACCAAAATTATTCTTTATATCATGCCCTTTTTCGAAAAAAGATACCACAGCTCCATTATCAAAAGCAGATTTTATGAAATCATGACCGTCAACTTTTTCGCCTTTTATCGGAACAAAAAGCGAACCTTTTTTTACGTTTCTACTATCTATACAAACTGATGTAATAACTTCATCTGTATTACCGGAAATTAATTTTCCATTTGTAGCTATAAGAATTTCGTGAATTGAAATCGGTTCCATATAAGCCCTACCTTAATTTTATTTTCTATTGACTATATCATTTATTACCATTCTTTCGTCAAATGGATACTTAACGCCATTTATTTCTTGATAATCTTCGTGGCCTTTGCCAGCCAAAACTATTATATCTCCTTTCTCGGCATTTTTGATACAGTACTCTATTGCTTCTTTTCTATCCGGAATTACAATATATTTTCCATTAGTTTTATTTATTCCTAATTTTATATCTTCTATTATATCAAGCGGATTTTCATTTCTGGGATTATCGCTCGTTATTACCGATAAATCCGAAAATTTACCGGATGTTTCTCCCATTTCATAACGCCTGATTTTAGGTCTGTTTCCTCCAGCGCCAAACATCGTTATCAACCGTTTCGGATTATATTCTTTGAATGTGGTTAAAATATTTTCCATACTTACCGCATTATGAGCATAATCAATAAACAATGCGTAGTCATATGAAATATTAATCGGCTCTACTCTTCCTTTTACCTTTGTTTCAGACAAACCCAGTTTTATATTTTCGTCAGACACTCCGATAAGCTTACAAACTAACGATGCAGCCATTGCATTGTATACATTAAATACACCGGGAATTTTAATTTTTATATTATTTGAATTAATAAATCCACTAAAATCAAAAGTTACTCCTATTTCTCCGCCGTTATTTATAAGATTAATATTCTCAGCTTTTAAATCGGAATTACTTTTTAAACTAAAAGTTTTTTTATCGCACAAATGTTCCGAAATTATTTTTTCAGACTTTTCGTCGTCTAAATTTACAACCGCATTTTTGCAATTGTTAAAAAGCATATTTTTAAATTTAAAATATTCGTCCAAATCTTTATGCTCATTTTCTCCAATGTGGTCACTAGAGAAATTAGTAAACACTGCGTAATCAAAATCTATTCCATAAGAGCGATAAGATTTTACACCTATCGAAGAAACTTCCATGACAACACAGTTTGCTCCGTTGTCAACCATTTTTTTAAAATTTTTATGGATTTCATAAGATTCTGGAGTAGTGTTATTTAGCTTAGTTATATTTTCATCCATAACAACACCAATTGTACCTATTATTCCTGTTTTTAGACTCGCTTTTTCTAAAATTGACCGCACCATAAACGATGTTGTTGTTTTACCTTTTGTGCCGGTTATAGCGATAGTTTTTAATTTTTTATCAGGATTCCCAAAAAAATTCGCAGAAGCTAAAGCTAAAAATTTTCTTGTATTTTCAACTTTGATAATCGGAATATTTTTAAAATCAACGTCCTCTTGAACAACTACAACAGAAGTACCCTTTGAAAAAGCCTCATTTATATAATCGTGCCCATCAAATTTTGCTCCCTTTAAACAGACAAAAATACAATTGGGTTTAATATTTCTGGAATCGTAACATATATCTGAAATCTCTATGTCAATATCCTCTGCATTTTTTAGAATCGGTATATTTTTTAAAATCGCATCAAGTGTCATAATCTAAAAGACCTTTCAAAAAATATAATCAAATCTTATTTTTCAAAAATCTAAGATTCGATTGGCTATATAATTATATACTATTTTTAAATTAATTTCTAGATTTTTGTAATTCTATACTTTACATCGAACAAATTATTTCGGCTGTAGACTTTGGAGCAAGGTTTGACACATCAATTTTTATACTGTTTATAGATTTATACATAAGTAAATATTCTAAACTTCGATTTAATACATCATTCGTTCTTATGCCGCATTCTATATCTTTATTTAGTCTTTTGATCAATTCTTTAGGACCACAAACAAGTGAAATGATTTTAATTTGGTAATTTTCTAAATTTAGTTTTGAAACGATATTATCAATAACTTCTTGTTTATGCATAACCCAACAAAATATTATATTTTCATATGCAGAACAATTAATAAACTGATTTAGCAGAAAGCAAATATTTTCTATTACCATTTTCTTAGTTTCTTCTGTAACTTGAAAGGGATTTGAACTCCAACACCAATCACCGTCAAGAAAAACCGATATATCTAATATT
>JAUNCP010000048.1 GCA_030526535.1 Clostridia bacterium
AATCGGTTCATCAATATCAACTGGTATTAATATTCCTTTTTCAATAATTTTTCTTTTGATAAAATACTTTTTTACTTTTTTCGCGCATAAACTAGTAAAATATATTCCTTGCCACAAAGTCACCGCCTCCTCTATCAACAAATTATACTAAAAAATATCAAAATAATCAACCACTATGTTCATAACGCTCAAAGCACATTGAATTTTCGCTTTTTTGTTAACAACTTGATATACCAAAATTGTTAAGTATAAATTTTATTTTTACACTAAAATAAGGTTGTTTTTAGCAACCTTATTTCCGTTTTATTATATAAAAAATCTGAATACTGCAATTACCTTTTGATTTTTGGAAATCACTGTGAAAATTTGCGATGCTCCCTAATATTTATTTCTGTAAACTCAATTATTTAAAACAGAGAAGGTCTTTAACCACTTTATTCAACAACTATAGTTTCGCAATATAGCACCCTTTTTTTAAGGAATTTTCTATTAAGCCTAAACCTTTCATATCTTTGATTATTTTATAAGCTCTTGAGCTTTTTACACCAAGCATTTTTTGAACATCTTTACTTGTAATATATTTATTAATTTTTATATATTCTAAAATTTTCTTATGTTTATCATCTACAATCTCGAAGTTAAAAGCATACGAATAATTTATGTTTGGCAAAGTAATAACAAAAGCATTAGGAAAAATTTTAATATCCGGTTTTGTAGAATAATTCTCGTATAATTTCATTATCTTCTTAAGACCGGTTCCATAACTTTCTATATACTTAAGTCTAAAAAATATATTTGCAAGTTTTTCGTTTCTTGCTAAAGACAATCCACTAAACAGATCCCTTTCTTCAAGTCCTTTTACAATTCCTCCAATAGAAACAAACTCCATCCTATCGTCGTAAATATTTATTATTGTACTTCCACCAAGCGAATAATCTCTATGAACTATTGCGTTTACAAGTGCCTCTCTAATCGCTTCTTTTGGGTAATCGTTTACTTCTATTCTATCTGTTCCGACAATTTTTGCTGGCAATTTATTGTTCATATCCAAAAATTCGTATGTTTCATTAAGTTGATTAAAAACCGAACCCTTTATTTCCCTTCTATTTCTAAATTTCATTTTTTCAGTGTCTTCGAAAACAGCTACTTTAACCGAAAACGGGCATTCATTCGAAACTAGCAAACCTAAATTTGTATATAAATTATCTTTATTTTTTATACCAAGCGAAATTTTATTAATCTCTTCAAATTCTAAATTCCTGTTTTCAAACTCCAATTTAGCATCTTTAAATGTTAGCTCTTGATTTAATGACCTTTCGTCTTCAAACGATATCCCATCTGTAAGTTTTATCATTTGTTTGATATTTTCATAGCTTGCTTGAACACTACTAGAACCTTGGCGAACATACACACCTGCTGGTATTACAACAATCCGTAATATTTTGTTATCTTCAATATCATACTTAATAAAAAATGTTATATCCGGACAAATTGAATCTCTTATTGTATTCGTCAATTTTTGTAAAGTTTTATCAACATCCTCGATCGGATAAATTTCTCCTTTATCATCCACACCAACATAAATTACACCACCGCGAGTATTAGCAAAAGCCACTACTTCTTTTTTAATACTATCTGTATACTCACGTTTAAACTCTGTAGTTTCATTTTCAAAATTAAAATTCATAACTTAAATTCCTCTTTTCCACTTTTATTCCATTATAGTGGAAAATTTCACTTTTGTAAAGTGGAATTTTTAAAATATTTTACCTAAATCAATTTTCTTGAATCCAGCCCAACAATCGAAGCTACCAGCATTCCACCTTTCAGCACAAAATTATATTTATATTCTGATTTTGAAATGCGCTCTAAAAGTCGTTTTAGCATATAGTTTCTAAGTACTATTTGAGGATTTACATTTTTTTCTTTAGAAATGTTTCGTATAAGTGATTTTATCTTCATCGATGTCATTTATAAAAGTACCGCCAAATATCCATCTAAAATTTTTTCTACTCTAAATATTTTTGCAAATTTCATAAGCTTATAAATATCCTTTTCTTTTGAATTCACATAGCATTTTAGTGCTTCGTTCAAAACATATTTATCCATATTATTTCGGTTTCGTATAATATCGCAAATCGTTCGTTCTTTATCGTAAATAGTTATATCACGACCGTAAACTGTCTTAGCCGCCGTTTTCCCAATTTCGAATAAATCTTTTTTTACCGTGTGAACTTCCAGGCCTGATTTTTTTATCATTGAAGTATTATATCCACTCGGAACTGTAACTGTGTATAGTAGCGGATCACGATCTGTAAGATTATGAATATAAAGCGCTGTTTCTTGTGAAGAGATTGCCTTTTTAAAACGAAAACTTATTGCATACATCTTATCTTCAAATACATCGTTTAAAGCATAAACGCCTCTAGAAATCATCTGTATTTCATTTTTATTTTTCAAAACCCATAAATATTGGCGAGGTATATCATTTAATTCCACCTCTTTCGTACTTAAAATTCCCGATGAATTTTTAAATAATTCTCTTAATTTCTGAGTAAAATGCAATACACTCACCTTCTCTTTTTACAAATATGCTACTATTATAATCAAAATTAGCACAATTGTCAAACAATAAAAAATTATACTTTCCTCATATAGTTTTTCATATTTGTATGAAGAAAGTATAACGCATCTAAACCCTACTATCAAGATTTCATAAATTTAATTAAAATTTTCAAAGTTACAATTTGAAAACCATCTTATCTCTTATCCGTTTTGAGTAACAATTATTTTAGAACTTCCACTTTTTCCGCTTTTGTTCCATTATAGTGGAAAATTCCACTTTTGTAAAGTGGAATTTTTGAAATAAATTTAATGTCAAATTGCAAAAATTCGTCAAAATCGCCATCACTTTTGGAGTTTTAATTATATTTTGTTATGGCCTTTTTTAACTACTTTTTATTATTAATAACCTTTTTGTAAATTGCATAAGCACTGGTTGGTATAACCACAGCAGCGACAACTAAACCTGTAATTATAACACCTTTTTTGTTCTTTTCAAGCCACGAGTGTTCTTCTATAATTCCTCCGTTTGGAATAGGACTCATTTGTCCAGATTTCGATATAGAAGCCAAAGGTATTTGACATGAATACAAAATTGCCGGTTGCATACCATCGTTTTTAATGATTCGTAAAAAATCTTTACCTGTATATTCTTTAAACAAATGCTCTCTATCCCATGACAAAAACACTGTTTCAATAATAAATTCGCAATCGCTATATACACTTGATTCATCAGAAAATATTTCTTCAGCGTTTACAGTTTGTTGATATTTATAAATATCTAGCACATGGCTAGCAAGATCATGTATATGAAGAATATAATCACTAATTTCTTCAGGATAAGTTTTGTTAGTATAACCATCTATAATACCCAAAAATCTAAGGTCGCACATTTCATTTCTAGTCTTTACAAAATCTCTAAGTCTAGTCATACGTTCTTTCCAGTTATCAAGTGTTTCTGCTGTGTCAAGCTTATATGGGCAAATAGCATGTGAACATTCACGTATTAAATCGGAACTATATTTCGTTATATCATAAAAACAAAAAATATTATTTTTAATCGATGCACTCGCCCTTGGTAATCTTTGGTCACCCAATGATACTTCGTTATCATTTATAACTTCAAATCCGTTAAAATTTTCAAGTTTAGTACAAACACTACATAAACTATCCATAACATATTGATTACAACCAGGATTTTGCTCAATAGGTTTACCGTCTACAATATCACTACCTATGACCGCTATATTAAAAACTCGATATGTACCTTTAGGCATTTCTGTTTTATGTGCTCTTACCAAAGAACTAGATATACCAGTTACTGTAAGTGTTAATGCTACAATTTTAAAAAATATTTTTTTCATGATTTTTCCCTCCTCGCTCTAAAATAAATCATGTGCATATGGATCTCTTAGAAGTATTTCATCGAGCACAGCATCTGCGATTTGATCACACAGCTTGTCCGGATGACCTTCTGTCACAGATTCAGATGTAAAAAGTTTCTTCACTAAAATTCCTCCATTCTCAAAAAAACTAAAAGTCACAAATATCGATAACAATATTCAAATAAGATGTCATTTTTCTGACCTTCGACACCAGATAAATACAGGTACTTACATATTTTGTAATTTATCTACCTGTATTTTACATCCACGTACAACGTGATTTTTGTCGAAAGTTGGGTTAACTTAAAATTTAAGTAACTTTTAATTAACTATATATTATATATATATAACGTAACGTTAATCGCTTTAACGTTTTTTGCTATTCTAAACATAATAGCTAGATTTCATGCCGTTTCATGGCATTTAAAACCAATAAATTCATATAAAAAATAATATTTTCAAGACTTTTAATCCAAAAAATGGTAATATAAGTTTAGGTCACAAAGAACTAGTATCTTTGTGGCTTTTTGCTTTTTTTAAGATATTTCTTAAATCTTCTAACTTCAATAAAGGTTTCGGAAATATATATCGTTACCATATAAATAAGAATTGGTCAATTGCTTTCTTTTTCGAAATCTAAAGAAGGTGAGCGACCATTTTTATCTTTTCTAGAGGTCCTCCGTGATCCTTTTGTTTTTTGAAAATTTCAAAATTCGAAAGGATCGAAAGATTATGAAAATTGAATATCGGTTCGTTACCGGAGAAAAAGTAACTGCCGAAATTAGCGATGAATTTAAAGATGTAGTTATTGAGCTCGATAAAGAGGAATATAACTGCAACCGCAAAGAAACAAGAAGGCATAAAAGCTTAAGTCTATCTGATAAAAGCATCGAAAACATGAGCCTTTCTTCAGATATCTGCGACGATGTTTTTAAAAATATTGATAAAGAAAAACTACATAACGCGATTTCTCGTTTGAAACCAAATGAACAAGAACTTTTACATAAAGCTTACCTAGATCTAGATAAAATCAACATCACTAAATATGCTAATTCACTCGGCGTAAAACCAACTGTTTTGTGGAAACGTCTGGAGCGTATAAGGAAAAAATTAAAAAATATTTTAAACAAATAGCGTGTTTAAGAAATCTAAAACAATACGCTTGGGCATTTTAAATAAAAAACACAATCTCAACACCGAAAACTTCGGCATCAAAAAATGTCAGGATCATTCTCTCCCGTGGCATATATATAGGAGCATTTTTTGAAAAGCAAAAAAATAAAGCTTCTGAGAGAGGTGAATTGTAATGGTAAAACATCAAATGAAAATTACTGTCAGAAGACAGGGCTACGAACCAATAAGCATTGCGGAATTTAAAAAAATTCCTCTAATTAAAAGACTGGCACTTAAATGGTTCGGCGACACAGAAAAAGTCATGGTTATCGTACCTGAAAAAAGCGTAAAATCTGTTGAAATTAATGAAGAGGAGGAGAACTTTAATGATGCCAATCAAAGCAGTGCCATTTGAACATCAAAAGAAAGCTTTTGAGTTTGTTATGGATAAATTTAAAGAATCGGAGGTGATGCCAATGAACATTTCTAAAAGTAAAGCAGCCGCCTTGCTTATGGAAATGGGCTAGTTAGGCACAGGTAAAACAGTAGTTTCAACTGCAATCGCCGGAGCTTTATTTAACAACGAAAAAATAGAGAAATTGTTAATCGTCTGTCCCCTATCAATTTGCAGCGTTTGGGAAGAAGAATTTTTAAAGTTTGTTGATTTTCAATATAACTTAAAAATTCTTAAAGGTTCGTCAAGTAAAAAAGCTGAAACTTTACTTTCTTTAAACGGACAAGCTCTTCAAGTGGCGGTAGTTAATTACGAATCCGTTTGGCGCCTTGAAAAACAAATCCGAAAATGGAATCCTGGCATGATTATCTGCGATGAGTCACACAAAATAAAGTCACATAATATCGCAGCCTCAAAATCACTTCACAGACTTGGCGAAAAAACAAAATACAAGTTAATACTTACCGGCACAGCAATTACTAACAAAGCAATTGATATTTTCTCACAATATAAGTTTTTAAATTCAAGTATATTTGGAAAAAGCTTTTACACATTCAGAAATCGATACTTTGACATGGTTGGATTCGGAAACCATACGCCTGTACTTAAAAAATTGATGAAAGATGAACTTAGAGAAAAAATTCATAGTATTGCATTTATAGCTAAAAAATCAGAATGTTTAGATT
>JAUNCP010000003.1:0-8877 GCA_030526535.1 Clostridia bacterium
GCTCTTCAATAGACTCTATATCCAAATTATCGATTTTAACTTTATTTTCTTCCTTTTTATCCAAAGCACGTTTTTCGTCTTCGGACAGAAGTGTAAAGCCGTGTTTTTCCTCATCCATACCATAATCATTAAAGTATGCCAGTAATTTTTGTCCTTTATATTTAGAATCTTTAGCAGAACCATCTTGGTCGGATGTACCATATATTTTTTCGGCCACATCTTTCATTAGATTTTCTTCAACAACTTCAATGTATTTTGGACTGTTTCCTGTTGCGATGATCGAAAGTGCCATTTTTCTTAAGCATTCGTCATCCAAAACTATATCTATGTCAGCCTTGTCTTTCCAGTAAGCCAAAGCTGATGATTCGAAGTATTTCTTCATGACTTCGACGTGCTTTTTGACCAAAGAGTTTCTTTCCGTTTCTGTAAGCAGTCTGAAGCTGTGTTTTTTCTCGTTTGTGTCATAATCATTAAAGCAAGCAAACAGTTGTTTACCTCTATATGTGGAAACACCGCTGTTTCCGTCATTTGAGGAGTTAAATATTTTTTTGGTTACATCTCTCATCAAATTTTTTCTGAGTTCTTCAATATACCTTGCACCGCGTTTTGTTTCGATAACTGCTATTGCCATTTTTCTTAAACAATCATCGTCTAGTACGATATCTATTCCGGCAATTTCATCGTCTTTCCAATATGAAAGAGCGGTATCTTCAAATTCTTGTTTTATGATTTCCATATTATTTTCAACAGACAAGTTTTCAAACTGTACACGTGTTACACGATTTATAAACGATCTATCGTGGCTGACTAAATTTGTTGTTCCGTCGTCCATTTCAACTTCTATTGGTTTATCTCCTCTTATAGCTTCAATGCTTTCGTTAGAAGTTAAAATAAAAGTTATATTACTGCAATCTATCTTTTGTTGTCTTACTTCTATTTCTCCTTTATCCATTGCGGTTCTGAATATTTCGTCAAGTCCTTCGCACCACATTTTGTCGTATTCGTCTATAACAACGACACCGTTAGGATTTGATTTTATATATTGTACTAAGCTGGTAGCTTCTCCCTTAGAATTTTCATTTCCATAGCTGTAATAACTTCTGTTTACACCGAAAAGTTGTTCAATATATGATTCATTACTTTTCTTGTCTATTGACGAAGCGGACATGTAATATGGAGTTGACGAAGAAAGAACATTAAAGTCGGCAAGACCTTTTGCAATCATGGATTTTCCTACGCCGGATGGTCCTATGAAATAGAATATATTACATTTTTTGTATTGTTGTCCTCTGCGTTTATAGAAATCACGGTCTCTCAGTATTGTATTAACTTGAGCTCTAATAGTTTCTTTTGCTTTTGATTGTCCTTTTACAACGCTAAAAAGTTCATTGAGATTTTGCAAAGACTCTTCTACTGTCAGTTCTCTTGAATTAAATTCATTAAGCTTTTTTTCGTACCATTTTTTCAATGATTTTTTCATGCTTTGATAAGTCCATCTGAAATTCCATAAATTTTCAACATTTTTGGCAACATTTTGAGCATCGTCAATCATAAAACCTACAAAGCCTACACCCAATAATAGCTCGCCTATACCGGTTTTATCCAATAATTTGTTTTTCACATCTTTATAGTACTGTTTAGCGCTCTTCTTCGATGATTCATAATTATTATTGTAACTTACATTCCAACCTTCTTGCAGATCTTTTTTAATATCATCTATATTTCCATTATTTTTTATTTTTTCATCTATTTCATCAATTCTATTGTCAGCATCTTTTTCCGAATCAAATGTCTTACTTAATATATAACATTTATTGCCTTGTTGAATAGTATATTTAACATGGTGATGACCATCCTTGGTTTCCTTTTTTTCCATACCGTATGTTAATTCATTTTTATCTGTCGAGCTCCCAAAAAAATTTTTTACAGGCGATATTACTTTGCTTTCAAAAAAGTTTCCAACAGGATTTATTATTTTACTGTTAACACCGTTTTTAAACGTACCATTATTTTTGTATGCAATTGTAACTCCGATAACTGCCAAAGCGCAGAGACCTATGGTAATTTTGCCTTTGTTGTTCCATACAAAATTTTTCGTTTTTTCCCAAATTCGTTTAAACAGCCCCGGCTGTTGTTCGCTTTCGTTTTTATCTTGATTTTTATTAGCGCCGGATATTTCTTTTGAACTTGTGACATTTTCTGCAGCAAAGGCCGGTTGCATTGGAGATACAAGAGTTAATGCGGCCAAAGAGCTTGCAAGCATTTTATTGTAAGTTCGGCCTTTTATCCCGCCGGTAACTTGCGACATTTGTTTCGGCGTTAATTTTCCGATTAAAATATTAAAATCTGTTTCTGACATTCCGCAAAATTCCTTTGCGAAATCTTTTATAAATTTTTCTTGCTTTTCATTTGGAATTTGTGAAAGCATTTCCATGAAAGCTTTATTCATGTTATGAACCGATTCATCTAAAAAGCTTTCAAATTCTTCTTTCGTATAACCACCTTGTATGGATTCACAGAACTTGTAAGTGTCGTCAAAAGTTTCCTTTTCAGCTAATTTTTTACAAAATTCAGGATTTCCAAGTAACTTTTTCGACATCTTGTAAATATTTTCTCGCATATATTTCCCTCCTGAAAATTAATTAATAACAGAGTCCACTTAATTGTCATTATGGGACAAGTTTATCAAAAAGTCAATAGTATTTTATTGAATGTCACCAATTATATGGATTTTAAATAATATAGTTAATGTAAATATTAAAAGGAGGAATTCACATATGTGCAATAACATATTTGGCGGAAACAGCTGTTGTCTTATTATACTTTTAATTATTGTTCTATGCTGCTGCTGTGGCGGAAATGACAACTGTTGCGGAAACGGTTGTGGTTGCGGCTGTGGCTGTAACGGCTGATAATATTAAAAAAATTCTTAAAATTTATATCTAAATTTTTACCCTCTCTACTTTTTACAAAAGAAGAGAGGGGATTTTTTAATAAAAAAATTTTTCAATAACTTTTTTCATTCCCATTACGTCTAAATTGTATTGTTTAAGTTGTTCATCTATTGTGGCATGTTTTACAAATTCGTCATTTACTGCATTTATTTTGTATTCTCCCTTATAACCACAATTAATTAACATAGTTGAAAATTTTTCTGCTATTCCGCCGGATTTCAGTGATTCTTCAAAAAATATTATTTTTTTAAAGTTTATTGACTTTTTTACACATAATATATCGATAGGCTTTATTATGTTTAACTTTAAAACACAAATATTTTTATTTGCTTCTTTTGTTGCAAAATATGCGTTTGAAAAAATTCTTCCGTATGTAACCACAAGGAAATCTGCATTTTCATCTCCATAAAAATCAAAATCATTTCCCGTATACTTAAACTCTTCGATTTTTTTAAATCCATTTCCTTTTGGATACCTTACAGCGGCTATTTTCGGAGAAGTATAAATAGCGTTTTCAAACATTGGTTTTAGTTCCTCCAAAAAGCTTGGAGCGTAAATTGTTACATTAGGTATAGTATTTAAAAACGGAACATCGAAAATTCCATGATGCGTTTCTCCGTCGTTTCCGACAAATCCCGCTCGGTCTATCGCAAAAACTATTTTTAAATTTTGCAAAGACACATCATGAACGATCTGATCGTATGCTCTTTGTAAAAAACTTGAATAAACCGCAAAAACAGGTATTAATCCTCCGGTGGCAAGCCCGCCCGCAAAAGTAACCGCATGTCCTTCGGCTATACCTACATCAAAAAATCTCGATTTATATTTACTCCTAAATTCTGCAAGACCGGTTCCCGAAGTCATTGCCGCAGTTATAGCGCAAAGTCTAGGTTCTGCGTTCGCTATCTCGCACATGGTTTTGGCAAATTCTTTTGAAAAATTTTCTTGATTTTTATTCAACACAACACCCGTATTTACATCAAAAGGTGGTACGCAGTGATATATTTTCGGATTTTCTTCAGCAAATTTATATCCTTTGCCTTTTGTTGTAATAATATGTATTACAGATGGCTTATTTAAGTTTTTTGCAATATTTAAAGCATTTTGTAGCTCTTCTAAATTATGTCCGTCTACGGGGCCGTAATAAGTAAATCCCATATCTTCGAATATATTTCCCTGACAAATTACTTTTTTTACGGTCGTTTTGGACCACTTCATCAAATCTTTGATTTTCAAGCCGATTTTTGTTTTGTCGAGAACTTTTTCGAGAGCATTTTTTGCTTTCATATACACAGGCTTTACTCTTGCTATTGAAAGATATCTAGCCATAGCGCCGACATTTTTAGAAATCGACATTTTGTTATCGTTCAAAATAATTATAAAATTTTTATTGAATCTTCCAGCGTTATTTAGACCTTCATAAGCGAGTCCTCCGGTCAAAGCTCCGTCACCGATTACAACAACCACATGTCCTTTTTCATTAAATATTTTTTTTGAATTTGCAAGACCGAGTGCTGCTGAAATTGATGTACTGCTATGTCCTGAGGTAAATGCATCATACTCGCTTTCGTTTCTGTTCATAAATCCGGATATTCCGTCTTTTTGCCTTAAGGTGTCTATTTTAGAGTATCTTCCTGTTAATATTTTATGAGTATAGCTTTGATGTCCGACGTCCCATATTATTTTGTCTTCTTCATCATTAAATATTGTGTGCAATGCAACCGTAAGTTCCACAACACCTAAATTCGGTGCTAAATGTCCTCCGTTTTTAGAAACTACATCTATTATTTTTTTTCGTATTTCAGAGCAAAGTTCATTCAAATTTTTTACATTTTTTAAGTCTTTCGGGAAATCCATACTATTTAAAATCGAAAAATCATCGTTATAAAAATTCATATTTCCTTACCTTTTATCTAAAATTTTCAAACTACCCACTAAATCACTCTTGATGCCAAAAATTTTGCGAAATTTTCCAAAAATTCGATATTTCCGTTTATTTTCTTTATGGCATTTATGGCATCATAGGTTAAATCTTGTATTAATTCATTTACATTTGGATTTTTAAAAAGCGAAATGTTATAAGTTTCGTTGTCTAAAATATCATCAACAAGCTGAAAAACAATCCCTATATTTTCGCCGAATTTTTTGATATATGAAATTTCTTCGTTGTTTCCGCCTGCCAAAACCGCTCCGATTATTGTAGAAGCAGCTATCAGCTTAGAAGTTTTTAAATTGTAAATATTTAAAAGCTCTTTTTTATCGTAATTTTTACTATTCAACTTGATATCAAAACATTGCCCTGAAATCATACCTGCGGAACCTACGCAATTGGCCAAAACATTAATACTTTTTAGAATATTTTTCGGATTTATATTTTCATTGTTTACCGAGCTCATAATTTCAAAAGCCTGAGTAAGAAGTGCATCGCCGGCTAAAAGTGCTATATCTTCTCCGTAAACAACATGATTGCAAGGCTTTCCTCGTCTTGTTGTGTCGTCGTCCATACAAGGTAAATCGTCGTGAATAAGCGAATAAGTATGAATCATTTCTACCGCTGCGGCAAATTTATAAATTTCGTCGGTTTTTTCGCCTTTATTTAATAAATCATATACGCTTAAAGTTAAAATCGGACGAATCCTTTTTCCGCCGGACAAAAGACTATATTTCATTGATTTAAACAAATTGTTCTCGATTTTATTTTTTATACTATCCAAATAATTTTCCAGAAAATCATTTATAGATTTCCTATACGTTTCCATTTTTTTTGCAAACATTTTTACAATGTCGCTCCTTTATCTTCACTGATTATAGTCAATTTAAGTTTTGCGGTTTCGAGCTCTTTTTCGCATTTATCTACAATTTCGTTTCCTTCTTGATAAAGTAGCATAGTTTTTTCAAGTCCTTCGTCGCCGGACTCTAAAATATCTACAATTTTTTCAAGCCTTTCAATTGATTCCTCGAAATCAAGTTTACGTTTTGCCATTAAAAAATCCACTCCTTTGATATTTTTTGAATATTTATAAGATTACATTCCAAAACGCCGTCAGATAAAACTATTTTAACTTTGGCGTTTTCAGGAATTTTATCTACACTTTTTAAATTTTTGCCTTTGTCATCAAAAAGTATAGAATACCCTCGTTTTAAAATTAGCTCCTGCGAATATGCGTCTAAAACTTTTTTGAATTTATCTAATTTAAGTCGCTTTTTTTCTAAATAATTTTTATAAAAAATATTTAGTCGACTTTTTAAATCAGCAATTTTATTCGATTGAAAATCAAAAAAATCAGTTATATTTTTCTTGTTTAGACTAAGTTTTAAATTATATAAATTATTTTCTTTAAAGTTTATAAAAGCTTTTAGTGAAACAAAAATTTTGCTACGGAAACTTTTTAAATCTTCTTTTAAATTGTTTATATCGGGTACGGAAATTTCAGCTGCAACAGATGGGGTAGATGCACGCTTGTCCGCAGCAAAGTCGCAAATTGTAACGTCTGTTTCGTGACCTACGGCGGAAATAATAGGTATAGAAGATGCAAAAATTGCTCTTGCGACTTCTTCTTTATTAAAAGCCCATAAATCCTCGATTGACCCTCCGCCACGACCTATTACTATAACATCTACATTTTGATTAATATTAAAATAATTTATGCCATTTACGATTTGCTCGGAAGATTTTTCACCTTGTACATTTACGGGATAAAGCGATATTTCGCAAATCGGGTATCGCCTTGAAATAACATTTTTTATGTCGTGAATAACTGCACCTGTTTTGGAAGTTATAACTCCGATTTTTTTGGGATACTTCGGAATTGATTTTTTAAATTTCTCATCAAATATTCCTTCATTTGAGAGTTTGCTTTTTAATTTTTCATATGCCAAATGCACGGCTCCTACGCCGTAAGGGTTTATTTGTTGCACGTAAATTTGATATTGTCCACTAATTTCATAGCAAGAAACCTTTCCCTTGACCATTACACTTATACCGTCTTTTATATCAAACGAAATATTTTTTGCATTGCTTGAAAACATAACCGCATGTACTATAGATTTTTCATCTTTTAGCGAAAAATACAGATGTCCGGAAGCTGCGACTCTGAAATTGGATATTTCACCGACAACAAAAATATTTTTTAAATTTTCATCGCATTCAAAACAAGCTTTGATATATGAGTTTAATTGAGATACGGTAATTACGGATGTTTTCATAGTTTATTTACCGATTAAATTCAAATCTTTATTAACAGAACCAAGTAATCCGTTTATATATGACGCTTCCTTTTTAGTGCTGTATTTTTTGGCTAATTCAACAGCTTCGTTTATCGAAACGCTGTTTGGAATATCATCACAAAATAAGATTTCAAAAATAGCCATTCTCAAAATAGAAATAGATGTTTTTGATATTCTTTCTTTTGTCCAACCGTTTAAATTTTTTTCGATATATCTATCGATTTTCTCTAAATTTTCTAAAACTCCTTTGAATATCTGCTCCGAAAATTCACTTATATCTTCTTCTCTTATATCTTTTGCGTTTAAAATTATTTCATTCATATCTTGTAATCCAAATGTGTTTTCAAATAAAAGACATAATGCTTGTTCACGTGATTTGCGCCTATTCATAAAATTCTCCATTCTAAAAATAATTGACTGATATAATTTAATAATATTTTATTTTTAATCGCTAATCAAGGCGTACGTTCACGAAATGTTCGCCACATACCCAGCATTTGAAATTATGTATCGAAAACTTAACAGGCATTTGCACGGAAGTTGTAACGTCGGTTTTTTCGTAAAAGTCGATTTCAGCGGTTATGTCGGAAGATTTTATATTATTTATTTCATTTGCGGGAGCTATAATTTTTACATTTATAGTATTGTCGTAAACACTTGCTTTTTTGCCAATTGGGACATTTTTGAAAGATATTTTGTTAATAGTTATATTTTTTTCCTTGAATTGAGATAAGTCAAAATTTATTTTTGCGGTGTATACACCGGTCAAGCTTTTGCAATTTTGCGGTAGATTTATAGGTAATTCAAAGTTGCTGTTTTGTAAACTTACGTCGTTTAAATTTATTTTATCGAGATTTATTGTTTTTAAATTTTTAATAGTATCTTCGGGACCTGCTATTTCTAGTTTTGCCGGTGAAACATTTACTAAAGATTTTGATAAATCCAAATTATACGGTACATTTTCGAAATTGGCTATAACAGATACCTCTTTTTTAGCTAGGATGGGTATATTTACTTCTACTTCTTTTATGCTTGTCGATATAGTTTCGCTCATGATTTTTTTGTCATAAGCATCGTACAAATCTATTGGCAATTTTAAAGAAATAGTGGAATCTGTTTTTCCGGGTAAATTGGCACTAACCTTGACTTTTTTTACTTTGGAAATTTCAGATTCTGGTCCCGACAATATTATTTTTTGCTCAGATAAATTTGTTGCTCCGACATAAAAATTAGATTTTGGCGTAAAATTTATTTCCGGCTCGATCGTAAATTCAGCTTCTCTATATCTGTCTACCATTACGGTTACAACTGACGGTTTAACGTCCGAAACAATTTCGTAATTTTGAAACGCTCCTACTCTTTCTATCTTTTTCGCAGATAATTCAAGCGTATAATTCCCCGGACTTGTTATCGTACTTGCGGATTGAGGTGTGAAAACTTGTATATCATTTTTGGTTACTTGTCCGACTACAAATCTGCTTCCCGATATTTCAACGCTAGCTGATATATCTTTTCCTTTAAAAATTTGCAAACCATCTTCAATTGCAGCGTCAGAAAGTGCTATATTTACAGGTATATCGTTGATTGTTATCGGAGTGCTTTGTGTATCGCTAAACGACATTACTACCCAAATTATTATCGAACTTGCAACAGAAAACAGTGCAACAAATTTGTTATTATAAAAAAGTTTATTTAA
>JAUNCP010000003.1:8887-24952 GCA_030526535.1 Clostridia bacterium
CCGTATCAACCGTTTATTTTAAATTTATTAAAATTCATAATTTTTATTCTCTTTCTCGATAATTATATCTTTGAATTATTAATCAGCAAATTTTCGAGGTCTTTTTCAAATAATTTCATATCGGTATAAGTTTTTAAAACACCATTTAATGCAATGGATATATTTCCTGTTTCTTCAGAAACAACAATCGCTGCAGCATCTGAATTTTCACTTATTCCGACAGCGGCTCTGTGTCTTGTTCCCAGATTTTTACTCAAGTCATTATTTTTTGTAAGCGGTAAAATACAGCCTCCCGCATAAAGTATTCCTTGCCTTACTATTAGCGCACCGTCATGTAGAGGTGCTTTATTGAAAAAAATATTGCATATAAGCGTGACGGACGGTTGTGATTTTATAATTGTTCCGGTATCAATTATATCGCCTAGTTTAGTTTTTCTTTCTAAAACGATAAGTGCGCCGGTTTTATCATTGCTAAGCTCCGAAACCGCATTCGAAATTACTTTTATCAAATTTCTTTGTGCGTCAATATCACTCATGTCTTCTTTAACTATGTACTGTAATAATTTGCGGTCTTTTAAAACATTACTTCTTCCGAGCTGTTCTAAAACCCTCCGTAATTCAGGTTGAAAAACTATTAAAAGCCCGAATATACTGAACTGAAAAAAATTATTTAGTATGGTACTTAACATTCTGAAATTAAATTGAATAGCCAAGAAATAAGCAATCAAAATTACTATTATACCTTTAACAAGTTGCCCGGAACGAGATTCCCTGATGAATTTTATTAAATGATATATTAAAAATGAAACAATAGCTATGTCTAAAATATCACTTATTCTGAACGTTCTTATCAAACTTTTTGCTGAAATAATTAGATTCGAAAAAATACCCATTTTTTACCTCTTTTCTTAAAGAGAACACTTCTTAACTTTAAATATGACATTCAAAACCACAAGCTCTAAAACTAACATGAATATTTTATTATTTGTATTTTATCATATTTTTTTTACCTTGCAAAATTTTTTTGTTTTTAGATTAATCAAACTAAAGACAAATATTTTAAAATTATATTTATTTTTATGTATAAAAAATATCGATAATTTGATATAATTAATAAGTTAAGTTTTAAGTATTTTTTGAATTTTAAAAATAGGGAGCGGTTTTTATTTATGAGTATTTTGGATGCAATTATTCAGGGAATAGTTCAAGGATTGACAGAGTTTTTGCCTGTTTCGAGTAGCGGACATTTACTTTTGGCGCAACATGTTTTGGGAATACAAGAAAACAATTTATTTTTCAATGTAATGTTACATATCGGAACGCTAATCGCCGTTTTGGCGGTTTACTATAAAACTATATTAAAATTAATAGTTGCATTTTTTGGAATGTTAAAAGACATTTTTACGGGTAAATTTAGCCTTAAAAAGTTAAATAAAAATCAAAGAATGATAGTCATGCTGTTTTTAGGATTGTTACCGTTATTTTTGTTGTTTTTGCCAATTCCGGGAAGCGGAACAAACATAAAAGGCATTGCCGAGGAACTTTCTAGCGAGAGAAATATAATTTTGGTCGGTATATCACTTGTTTTGACAAGTTTGATGTTAAAACTCGGAACAAAAAAGCAAAATTTCAAAAAATATAAATTTTCAAGAGAAGAATTAAAAAATGATTCACGAAAAGAAATTAACTCAATAGACGCTATCTGGATTGGAGTGGTTCAATTTATTGCATCAATATTTCCGGGAATATCTCGTTCGGGTTCAACTCTTTCAACAGGTCTTTTAAGGGGTGTTGAAAAACAAACCGCTCTTGATTATTCTTTTGTGCTCGGTATTCCTGCAATTATTGCCGCTGCGGCTTTGGAATTAAAAGAATCTTTTGAAATGGGTGCAATTTCATCTATGAATATAAATTCAGTTTTAATAGGAATGCTAGTTTCGGCAATTGTCGGGTTTTTATCAATTAAGCTTTTCAAATGGCTTTTAAAAACCGACAAAATGATAATTTTTATAATCTACACTTTTGTGGTAGGTCTTGTGTCATTAATAATCGGAATTTATGAGCAAACGCAAGGATTTAATATATTTACGGGAAATCCGTTATAAAAATTCGTAGTTTAATAATTTAGGAGGTAAAAATATAGTGGCTGATTATTCGCCTAAAAAAAATCGAAAAAAAAAATATTCTAATAACAAAATCGATGACTCTCTGTTCCAAATATTGATTTTTGGAATTTCTATACTATTTTTGTTTTTAATTATTATACCGGGCGAAAATATATGGTTATGGTTGCACGATTTTATATTTGGACTTTTTGGAATTTGCTCAATTTTGTTGCCGATTTTCAGCATATCGCTGATTATTCTCAAAGCTTTAAATAAAACCGATAATTATTCTAAATTAAAAATTGTTATTTGTGCGATAACAATTTTTATTTCGTGTTCGCTGTTTTATATTTTTTCGGATTTATCTAAAACAGAAGCTCAAAAAAATTGGTTTTTTCATGTTATAGACGAATATAAATTAGGAAATTTAAATAATAGCTGTGGGCTTTTCGGAGGATTATTAGGCTCTTTTTTTGTGTGGGCATTTGGTTCGGCCGGAGCAAAAGTAACAAGTATAATTTTTTTATTTATCTGCATTATGATACTTACAAGCATGACGCTTTCTAAATTGCTGGATGCATTTTCAAAGCCTGCAGTTGCTATAAAAGAAAAAATTGAAAACACAAATTTTGATTTGTTTAAAAACAGACGTAATTCCGAAATAGATATTTCTATAGGAGAAAATCGAAAACCAAAAAAATCAAAATCAAATAAAAATGACTTCGATTTAGACATTATTTCAAAACCTGAAAATGAAAATTTTTCAAAAAATACTACAATTCAAGACGATACTGATGAAATCTCGAAAGTTACCGAAAAATTTATTTCAAAAATAAAAAATGAAGATAAAGAAGAAATTATTGAAATTTCTTCCGGAAAATCTAAAAATAAAAAAGAAGTTGATGATACTTTTGAAGTTACACAAGAAACATCTACTTATGCTGAATATAAATTTCCGTCAATCGACCTTCTTGATAAATCTGAAGCTCCTGACAACAGCGACATAAGTGCGGAATTAAATCATAACGGAAAAATGCTTGTGGATATTCTTAAAAGCTTCAATGTTCAGACTAAAATTGTCGATATAAGTCGTGGGCCGGCCGTAACTAGATACGAATTACAACCCGCTTCAGGCGTTAAAATAAGTAAAATCACGACTCTTTCGGACGATATAGCGCTTAACTTAGCGTCAACAGGCGTAAGAATAGAAGCTCCTATTCCCGGAAAAGCTGCAGTTGGAGTCGAAATTCCGAATAAAGTCGTAAGCATTGTAAAAATGAGAGAGTTAATAGCGTCGCAAAAATTCAAATCGTCAAAAAGCAAACTCACAGTTGTACTCGGCAGAGATATTTCGGGCGAAATAATGACGGCAGATTTAGCTAAAATGCCACATTTATTAATAGCAGGTTCAACGGGCTCGGGCAAATCTGTTTGTATAAATTCGTTTATAATAAGTATTTTGTATAACGCAAGCCCTGACGAAGTGAAATTATTAATGATTGACCCGAAAGTCGTAGAGCTTGGCATATATAATGGTATTCCGCATTTACTTGTTCCGGTCGTTACAGACCCTAAAAAAGCCGCAGGTGCATTAAACTGGGCAGTAAATGAAATGCTTAATCGTTATAAAAAATTTGCGGAAAATAATGTTCGTGATTTAAATTCATATAATGATTTTATTTCAAGGCACCCAACCGCTACCGATAAAAACGGAGAAGTCCTCGAAAAAATGCCACAAATCGTGATTATAATCGACGAGCTTTCCGATTTAATGATGGCGGCTCCGAACGAAATTGAAGATTATATTTGTCGTTTGGCACAAATGGCGAGAGCGGCCGGAATGTACCTTGTAATCGCAACACAAAGGCCGTCCGTAGATGTTATCACGGGTATAATCAAAGCGAATATTCCGAGCCGAATAGCACTTGCAGTTTCGTCACAAATAGATTCTCGAACAATTTTAGATATGAGCGGTGCGGAAAAACTTTTAGGTCGTGGAGATATGTTGTTTTCACCTGTCGGAGCACCTAAGCCTATTCGTGTACAAGGTTGTTTTGTTACTGACAGAGAAATTGAGAATATAATAGAATCTATAAAAGAATCAAAAGAGAGCAATTATGATTTGAAAATTGCCGAAGAAATTGAAAAAAATGCAGTATCAGAAAATTCAAAATCAAAAGATTCCTCGCAAAATGACAGCTCTACAGACCCAATGATGGATGAAGCAATAAAGTGTGTTGTGGAAGCCGGACAAGCTTCAACTTCTCTTCTTCAAAGACGACTTAGAGTAGGTTATGCACGTGCCGGAAGACTTGTGGATGAAATGGAACAAATGGGAATAGTTGGCCCTCATGAAGGCTCAAAAGCAAGACAGGTTTTGATTAATTATCAGCAATATATGGAAATGAAAATGAACAAAAAAGATTCTAATTTTTCGGAGGAAAAATGAAAAAATTAAAATTACAAAAAATTTTATTTTATTTATCATTTTTAATTTTCGTTGTATTTATATCAATATTATTTAACTATAAAAACTCAAAAGAAATTACTCCGCAAGCGCCGGAAAATCAAACTTTGAATTCCGAAAATTTACCGCTACAAGTGTATTTTTTAGACGTAGGAAAAGCCGATTGTGCATATATAAATTGCGATGGTAAAAATATATTAATCGATTCGGGCGACAAAGAACCCGCAGGAGCGGTTACTGAATTTTTGAAAAAACAAAATATAGAAAAACTTGATTTAGTAGCAATATCTCATCCGCATAGAGACCACATCGGTCAAATGCTAGATGTCATTAAAAAATTCAAAATCGAAAAAATTATAGACTCGAAAACTCCTAAAAAACTTATTTCAGGATATACTACCTACGCAAAAATATTAAATCTTATATCCGATAAAAGTATTCTCAAAAAAACCGTTACTCCAAACGACACTTTTAAAATCGGAGATTTACATTTTGAAGTTTTTGGTCCTATTAAAAAAGACGATTCCAACCTAAACAACAACTCACTCGTTATAAAAATAGCTTACAAAAAAGTTTCATTTTTATTTACGGGAGACGCTGAAAAAAGCGAGGAATCTGATATTATAAAATCAGGGAAAAATTTAAAATCAGATGTTTTAAAAGTCGGGCATCACGGAAGTACAACTTCGAGTACATACAAATTTTTAAAATGCGTTTCTCCTAAATATGCAGTAATTTCCGGTGTTCCGAAAGAAAAAATTGTAACGAGACTCAACAGCTTTTGCGAAAAGATATATCGAACAGATAAAGACGGCACTGTTAAGGCTTATTCAGACGGTGAAAATATAAATTTCAAGATCGAAAAATCCGTTGCGTAAATATAAAATAGTTATAATTTTATAAGCTTTGAGAAATTAATGATTTTATTTACAAAAAACTTTGTATTTCGTCGATTTTATGGTAATATTATTCTCAAGCAAATCAAAATTCGCGTTAACTAATTATAAAAAAGAACGGAGATGGTTTTTGCGTGCCTGATTTAAACGATTTTAAAAAGTTATTACTAGGTTCGGCACTAAAAGATGATCAACTAAAAAGCGAAAAACTTTCCAGACTGTGGGGTCTTCCCATTATGGCGAGTGATGCAGTATCGTCGGTTGCTTATGCAGTAGAAGAAATTTTGATGGCACTTGTACCTGCGCTTGGAATAATGGCAGTTAACTATGTTGGAATGGTTAGCGTTCCGATTATTTTGCTCCTCCTGATTTTAATTTTTTCATATTCACAAATAATAAATCATTACCCAAACGGTGGGGGAGCGTATGTTGTTGCAAAAGAAAACTTTGGTAAAAAAGCTTCTTTATTAGCCGCAACTTGTTTGATTATAGATTATATTATGACGGTAGCGGTAAGCGTTTCTTCTTCGACTGCGGCAATATTAGCAGTGTATCCTGTTTTAGAACCATACAAAATTATTATTTCGCTTTTTTGTGTTGGTGTGATTACTTTAATAAATTTACGTGGAATTGGCGAATCTTCCAAGATATTCGGTATACCGACATACATGTTCATTTTTTCTATGATAACCTTAATTGTTACCGGATTTATCGGAATATTTACAAACGGACTTCATCCGATTAATTACTCTCCGGAGCAAATCGCACAGATTTCTAATAACAATATAACCGGTATGACGATTGTTTTGTTTCTTTGCGCATTTTCTTCGGGTTGTTCGGCGCTGACAGGAGTTGAAGCGGTCAGCAATGCCATTCCGAGCTTTAAAGAGCCTTCTCAGAAAACCGCTAAACAAGTATTGTTTATGCTCGGCGGAATAATAATTTTTATATTCGGCGGCACGAGTTTTCTTGCAAGTTCTTTAAAAGTTATACCTTTAGAGGATAAAACAGTTCTTTCCCAAATGGCATCAGCTATTTTCGGAAACGGCATTATGTTCTACGTTTTACAAATAACAACATCTTTAATATTACTTTTAGCAGCAAATACTTCTTACAGCGGTTTACCAATTTTATTATCAATCCTTGCAAAAGACAGATACGTTCCAATACAATTTTCGCAAAGAGGAACTAAACTTAGTTTTTCTAATGGTATTATGTTTATATTTTCGGCAAGCTCGATTTTATTAATCGCTTTTAATGCTGATACGCATAAATTAATTCCTTTCTATTCCGTAGGTGTGTTTGTTTCGTTTACGGTTTCTCAATTTGGGATGTTCGTAAAATGGCTACGTTCCAAAGAAGACGGTTGGCAGTATAAATCTTTAATTAATGGATTCGGTGCGTTAGTCACCTTTATAGGTTCTATTGTAGTGTTTACAACAAAGTTTTCGCATGGTGCGTGGGCACTTATTATAATAGCGCCGCTTTTAATGTGGTTTATGTCCAGAACGCACAGGCATTACTTTAAATTCTTAAAGGGTATAAGTCTTTTGGGATATAAATATAAATACAAAAAAAGTACAAGCTCCGACACTTTTCCATGCATCGTTTTGATAAATAAAGTTAATCGTGCGGCTCTTAAAACTTTCGATTACGCTAACAAAATAACATCGAATGTAACTCCGCTTCATATTTCAGTTTCCAGCACGGAAACAGAACGCCTTAAAAGACAGTGGCAAGACTTAAAAATTGATATTCCTCTTACGATAAAATATACACCTTATCGTGATATAATAACTCCGATTGAGAAATATGTTTCTAAACAAGAGGCATTGCTAAAAGGCGACGAAAGTTTAACCGTTGTTTTAACAAGAATTTGCGGAAGTGGCTGGAAAGATATTATATTCCACAATCAGACAACATTCTTCATCGAAAAAAGACTTAGAAAACATGAAAACGTTGCAACAATACTCGTACCGTATTTTTACGAAAAACCAAAATCATTAAACAAACCAAAAGTAGAATTAGGGAAGGATTAATTTAAAGGTGAAACATCTTTCAAAAAAAATGTTATGCATGGCATTTATTTTAGCTACAACTTTATTTACCGCTAGCGCCGAAAACAAACTCTCGAAAATCCAACAATCCGGCGAAATAAAAATTGCCACGAATGCGGAATTTGAGCCTTTTGAGTATAAAGACGGAGATAAAATTGTAGGAATAGACATAGACATAGCGAAAAAAATAGCCGAAAGTTTAAACGCTCAAGCTAAAATAAACGACGTTTCGTTTGATGCTGTAACTTTGGAATTAAATAGCGGAAATTGCGATTTTGCAATTGCCGCTATGAGTTATAGTAGCGATAAAGCTCAAAACGTAGATTTTTCGGATGTATATTATTATTCAAAACAGGCGATTATCGTTCCAAACAACAGCAATATCAAATCTTCTTCCGACTTAGACGGAAAAAGAATTGGCGTCGCCATGGGATTTACAGGAGATATTTATTGCACAGAAAATTTTAAAAATGCGAAAATAGAACGCTACAACAAAAGTTCCGACGCAGTTTTAGACTTAATAAACAATCGTTTGGACGCAGTTGTCGTAGACGACGCGCCTGCTAAAAAATTAATTTCGCTTTCGAATAACAAAGTAAAAATGCTGGACGAATATTTATTTGAAGAAGGTTACCGCATTGCTGTTCCAAAAGGCGAAACGGAATTATTGGAACACATAAACAGCGTACTTAAATATTTAAAAGATTCAAAAGAAATCGATAAAATTGTCGATAAATATATAACGGATTCATATTCACCGAGCATAGATTTAATAGCGCAAATTTATAATAACTTAAAAGAAAAAGACCGCTATAAAATGATAATAAACGGTTTACTGACAACACTCGAAATAACCGCAGTGGCTCTTTTAATCGGTATATTTATCGGTATTTTAATTTCTGCGGTAAAAGTAAGCCACAAAGAAAATTTCGTAATTAAAATTTTAAAAGCATTGGCTGATTTATACCTAACAATAATACGAGGCACGCCGGTGGTTGTTCAGCTTTTTGTGATGTACTACTTAATTTTTTCTTCTACGGGACTTAGCAAAATTTTTGTCGCTATGATAGCTTTCGGAGTAAATTCCGGTGCATATGTAGCTGAAATTATTCGTTCGGGAATACTTTCGATAGACGTTGGACAATATGAAGCCGGTCGGTCGTTGGGGCTGAGTGAATCGATAACTATGCGAAAAATTATTATGCCGCAAGCTCTGAAAAATGTTTTGCCTACACTTGTAAATGAATTTATACAATTAATAAAAGAAACTTCTGTTGCCGGGTTTATCGGCGTTATGGATCTTTCTCGTGCAGGAGATATTATAAGAAGTCAAACTTATGAGCCTCTCGTTCCGCTATCAACAGTCGCAATTTTATATCTTATAACTGTAATCGCAACAACATTCTTTATGTCTTTTATCGAAAGGAAATTACGTGTAAATGATAAGCGTTAAAAATTTATATAAAGAATTTCATCAAGAAAACAAACTTTTAAGAATATTAGACGGCATAAACGTAAATATAAAAAAAGGCGAAAGAGTCGCTGTAATTGGGCCGTCAGGCTCTGGAAAAAGTACTTTTTTGAGGTGCCTTAACGGTTTAGAAAAACCTTCAAGCGGGTCCATATTTTTTAAAGGTACAGATATTACAGCGAAGAATTGTAATTTAGACCTAATAAGAAAAAATATCGGCATGGTTTTTCAGCACTTTAATCTTTTTCCGCACTTAACTATTATGCAAAATATAATATTGGCTCCTGTTTCGCTAAAAATTTACTCAAAAGAAAAAGCCGAATATTATACTAATGAATTATTAAAAAAAGTTGGACTGGATGACAAAGCGAATCATTATCCGTCACAACTTTCAGGCGGTCAAAAACAGCGCATCGCTATTGTAAGGTCGCTCGTTATGAATCCGGAACTTATGCTTTTTGACGAGCCGACTTCTGCACTTGACCCCGAAATGGTAAATGAAGTTGTAGCCGTTATGTCCGATATTGCTAAACACGGCATGACTATGGTTGTTGTAACTCATGATATGTCATTCGTTAAAAATATAGCTTCAAGAGTGCTTTTTATGGATAATGGAGAAATTATTTCAGACGAACCACCTGAAAAGTTATTTAAAAATTGTGAAAATGTTCGTGTGAGTAAATTTCTTAAAAATCTAATTTAAAAAAACTTAAATCGAGGAATATATGGTAAAATTAAAGAGTTGTTCATTATCTGAAACTGAAAATATAGCTCAAAATATTGCTAAAAATTTAGTCGGTAACGAAATCATTGCTTTTTTCGGTGACCTTGGTGTTGGAAAAACTGCGTTTATACGTGGAATTGCAAAATATTTTAATATAGAAAATGAAGTTTCCAGTCCTACCTTTTCGATTATAAATGAATATCAAACTGATAAATTCAAAATATATCATTTCGATATGTACAGAGTAAATACGCTAGAAGATTTAGAATCAACCGGTTTTTTTGACTACATAGATGTCGGTGTGTTGCTTATTGAGTGGAGCGAAAATATCGAGAATTTTATCCCGAAAAATGCAATTAAAGTATTAATCGAAAAAACATCTGATGAAAACGAGAGAATTATAACTATTGAGGGAGATGAAAATTTTGAAAATACTTGCCGTTGATTCGTCTTCCGCTACTGCTTCTGTGGCGATTGTAGAAGACGATAAAATTATCTCTGAATCCTTTACGAATTGCGGATTAACTCACAGCGAAACATTGGCTCCAATGGTTGCGTCCGTGCTGTCTAACTCTAAAACCGACATAAATGACATTGACTTATTCGCGGTTTGCAATGGGCCCGGTTCTTTTACGGGGCTTAGGATAGGCGTTTCGATAGTCAAAGCACTTGCAATGGTAACAAACAAGCCATGCGTAGGAATTTCGCCGCTTCATGCACTTGCTTATAATTTTATTGACGAAAACTCTTTTATATATTCCGCTATAAATTCAAGAACAAACGAAATTTACAGCGCTGTTTTTAAGTCGGAAAATAAAGTTATCACAAGACTTACTGACGATAAATCCGTAATGCTGGATGAAATAGCGAACGATTTTAAAAACTTAGAGGGCGATTTACGATTTGTCGGAGATAGTGCTATAATATGTTATGATATATTAAAATCAAGCGACAAATTAAAAGTCTTTCCGATTAAAGACAGAAACAAATTCATAAAAGCTTCAAACGTCGCTTTTGTAGCACAAGAAATGAAAAACCAAAATAATTTATCCGACAGCTATAATTTGCCGATAAATTATTTAAAACTCTCTCAGGCGGAAAGATTACTTAAAGAAAACAAATTAAAGGTTGGCGATTAAAAATGATTGCAATCGGTTCAGACCACGCCGGATATGAATTAAAAGAAAAAATCAAAGAATATCTGAATGACAACGATATAAACTATATTGATTTTGGAACAAACTCGACCGACTCTTGCGATTATCCTGATTTTGCAAAAGAAGTATCGAAATATGTATCACAAAACGAAAACTCGAAAGGAATTTTAGTTTGCGGAAGCGGAATAGGTGTTTCAATCGTTGCAAATAAAACAAAAAATGTCAGAGCTGCGCTTTGCTATTCATCTGAATGCGCTGAATTATCAAGAAAACACAATAACGCAAATGTTTTATGTTTAGGCGCAAGGTTTATTGATTTTGAAACTGCAAAAGAAATTATAAAGTCGTTTTTAAATACCGATTTTGAAGGTGGACGCCATTTAAATCGTGTAAATAAAATAAAAGAAATTGAAAATGTGAATTTTAAGGAGGAATTTTAAATGAATGAACTAAAAAATGTTTTTGTTATGGATCACCCTTTAATAAAGCACAAGATAACTCTTTTGAGAGATAAAAACACAAGCTCGAAAGAATTTAGAGAATTAATTATTGAAGTTACAAGATTAATGTGCTACGAAGCTCTTCGGGATTTACCGCTAAAAGAAATTGAAGTTGAAACCCCTATAACAACTTCAGTGTTTAAAGTTTTAGCAGAACCGCATTTGTCAATCGTACCGATTTTAAGAGCGGGGATTGGAATGGTCGAAGGTGTTACGAGTTTGCTACCTACCGCAAGAATCGGGCATATTGGACTTTATCGTGACCCCAAAACTCTTAAGCCAATTGAATATTATTGCAAATTGCCAAGCGATATAAATGGTGGAGATGTTATCGTTTTAGATCCGATGTTAGCAACGGGAGGCTCAGCTATCGACGCTATTTCCGGAATAAAAAAACATAACCCTGCCTCAATCAAATTTATGTGCATTATTGCTTCTCCGGAAGGAATTGAAGCCGTAACAAAAGCTCATCCGGACGTAAAAATTTATTGTGCGTCAAAAGACAAATGTTTAAATAAAGACGGATACATAGTACCTGGCCTAGGTGATGCAGGCGATAGAATATTCGGTACCAAATAAAAAAATTAAAAAAGGAAAAATATATGGAACGTATAAAAAACGCAATATGGAGATTTGTTAAAAAATATAGGAAATATGCGCTATTGTTTTGCGACTTTTTAATATGGAATATATCATTTTATTTTTCATATTCAATAAATAGAAATAGCTTGTTTTTTGTAAATTTTGATAAAATGTTTTTAGTTTATCTTTCTTTGATGAATATTTGCTTTTTCTTAGTATTTTTATTGTTTAAACTATATGATAAAATATGGCGATACGCTGAAGCGATAGATTTTTTTTACGCTGTAATGGCAACGTTTGCGGCCAATATTGTTTTTCTTATTGTTACGATGTTGATACAAATAAAAATGAGTCCCAGAATGTATTTTATTTTTTTGGTGACTTCTATTTTCAGCATTTTCATGTTCAGAGTGCTTTACAGAGTAAATCGACTTTTGGACAATGTTTCTTCGAATTCAGGTAAGCCGCAAAAAAGAATGTTAATTATCGGCGGCGGAGATTCTACCGCAATGTTTTTGAAAGAAGTTTTTAAACATCCTTCGGGTGAATACAAACCAGTTGCAATTGTGGACGATGACAGCGAAAAAATCGGCAGAAAGATTATGGGAGTAAAAGTCGAAGGAACTACGAGCAGAATCCCTGAAATTTGCCAAAAATTAAATATAGACGTAATTCTTTTTTCCATTATATCTATTTCGAATTCGAAAAGACGGGAAATTTTAGATATTTGTGCAAAAACAAATTTAGAAGTAAAAATAATTCCGAATATTTATGAAATCATGACGTCAGGAACTTCTGTTTTTTCTGCAATGAGAAAAATAAAAGTCGAAGACTTGCTTGGCAGGGAACCGATAATTTTCGATAAAAATCAATATGGAGGTTATTTAATTGATAAGACTGTGTTGGTGACCGGCGGCGGCGGATCAATAGGTTCGGAACTCTGTCGGCAAATTTCGGAGCTTTCGCCTAAAAAGCTAATAATTTTAGATATTTATGAAAATAGTGCCTATAATATTCAACAAGAATTGAAAATGAAATATTCTGATTCTTTAAATTTATCTGTTGAAATTGTAACGATATGCGATTTAAAAGAACTCGAAGATATTTTTATAAAAGAAAATATAGACGTAGTTTTTCATGCCGCAGCACATAAACATGTTCCACTAATGGAAAAAAACGTTGATGAAGCAGTAAAGAATAACGTTTTCGGAACATTAAATTTAGTGAATTTGTCGGACAAATATAATGTGAAAAAATTCATTCAAATTTCTACCGATAAAGCCGTAAATCCGACAAATGTTATGGGTGCAACTAAAAGAATTTGCGAAATGATGGTTCAAAATAAAGATAAAACAAGTAAAACTGAATTCGTTGCCGTAAGGTTTGGTAATGTGTTAGGTTCAAATGGTTCTGTTATACCGCTTTTTGAAAAGCAAATTCAAAAAATGGGGCCTGTTACGGTAACACATCCCGAAATAATAAGATATTTTATGACCATACCGGAAGCGGTTTCCTTAGTTTTAACAGCGGGTAGTTTGGCTAAGGGAGGCGAGATATTTGTTTTGGATATGGGTTTACCCGTAAAAATAAAGGATTTAGCGGAGAACTTAATACGGCTTTCGGGATTTATACCGCATGAAGATATAAAAATTGAATATACCGGTTTACGTCCTGGCGAAAAAATTTATGAAGAACTTCTTATGGATGAAGAAGGAATGAAGAAAACCGAAAACAAAAAAATATATATTGGTCACCCGATTAATATTAATTCTGAAGAATTTTTAAATGATTTGGAAAAATTAAGAAATATTTCGTCAAAGGGTAGTATGTCTGACATTTTAGAAATGCTTTTAAAAATGGTTCCGACATTCAAACATACTAAAAATATTTGATTTATATGTTTATTTTTAGAAATATATTCAAAATATTAAAACTTATTTCATAATACTTGAAATAAGTTTTATTTTGTGATATAATTGTGTGAGTAAATTAAATTTCATAGAGAGAGGCGAATATTTTGAATATAAACACAAAAAAATTTTTATCTTTGTTTTTATCGGTTATATTGATATCTCAGTCCGGTGCACTTAAATATGAAAATGTTAACGCTACTGTCATCCAAAGCGTCGCATCTAAGAAAGTGAAAAAAATATCTACTTTTAAAAAAGCAATATATTTGACTGGCTCTGTAGTTTTAGTTGTTGCCGGTTTTTTGGGAATAAAAAAACTTGTGAGTTCATATAGTAAAAAAAATAAGACAAAGTCTTCAAGTTTTAGTAATAGTAAAACTCAAACTCCAGATCCAGCTCCAAACAAGCGAAATTTGAACTTAGACGATGGATGCAACTGTGGAATAGATAATATCGGAAGCTCATGTTATATGAACGCTATGTTACAAATATTGTATGATATAGAGGAATTTCGTGAATTTATTTTTCGTACTGCAGAAGGCAACGGTGATGGTATTAATGAAGAGAATTTTGAAAAAATCAAAGCTATGGTCGCAGTCTTTAAGCATATGTCCGGTGAACAAAGTTTAGATATTAATAAATTAAAAGAATATATACATATCTTGGGACACAATTATAAGATGGATGATTGTAACGCTTGTATTTTTGAACATTGGAATGAAATTATTAATAAATTTGAAAAAACGAATAATATAAAAGAAGGAGACATGTTTCATATAGTGTATGCTGGAAATGAAAAAACAACTTTTTCTAAATTGTTGGAAAAAGAAAATATTGATATTAATTCATGTATAGTTGGTGGGAAATTTATTGCTTTTATTAGCCGAGTTGGCAGTAACAATAAAAAAATTATGACGGAAGTTAAACCGGATGAAATAACCAAAGACAATAAGATTTATAAATTAACAGGTGTGATTGTGCATACAGGTGAATCTGCAGGTTCTGGACATTACTATTCATATAAGTTAAATTCGAAAAATGGTAAATGGTATAAATATAATGATAATATAGTATCAAGTGTTGAATGGAATAATATATATGAAGAGATTTCTAAAAATGCTACATCGTTTTTGTATACTGAAACACAAAAATAAAACAAATCCGTACTTTACTAAGTACGGAAATTTTTGTTATTTAAAAAATACTCTGACTTTTTGCCTTCCAAAAGCTATGCATCTTCCATGGTTAGTCTTAAAAATATCAACTGTAGCTGTATTTTTTCTTAAAGCACTTCCTGTATCTTGAGCTATACCTTGAAAAATAATTTTATTGTTTAAATTTTTAACCACAACAGTTGAACCATAAGGTATTAATTTTGGATTTACTGCTACGGTTTTGCCCTCTACAGGAACGTTACCGGTTGAAGTTTTCGCTCCTTTATTTGCCGTATATGCAGTTGCAGAACCTTCTATCATTTTAAAACCATTCTCAACAGTTATCGAATCACTTTTAATTACTTGTATATTCTTCGTTTTTGAAACTGCAGGTTTTAATCTTGTTCCTACCAAAATAATTTCGTCTATTGGCTCTGCAATAACTTTGGAAGATATAACTTCTGAGCTGACAACTTCTCCGTCAATCAATTTTTCATTATATATTACTTCTTTGATACCATTTTTTCCCGCTGTCTGTACTTGTTGTCTGGAATTATCAAGTAAACTACTGTCCTTTTTTATTGTCTTAAACGGAATATTCTCATTCTTCTTTGATTCACGATAAATTATTTTGCTTATCTTAATATATGGGTTATCTTTAACTTTTGATGTTAAGTCAACATTTATGATATCATTTTGAGAAAGTTCTATATTTAAATATTTAAGTGCTTCGTACACAGTTTTGTCCGGAACAATATATTTCTTTTCTTCTCCTTCATAGATTAACGAAATTTTTACGCCGTCTTGAATTATTATTTCCATATTCTGTTCTAAATTTGCATCTTCCGAAAAGTTTATGATATCAGTTTCAGAAATATTTATTTTCGAATCCGCAATAGCATCTTTAACTTTACCTTTTTTTTCTTTTAGTTCTATTATTTTTTCGCCTTTTATTACTTTTACATCCAATGCACGATTAATATTGATTCTTAAATTCCCATCTTCTAAATCATTACGTTCTACAACATCATTTTCATATATG
>JAUNCP010000003.1:24962-37692 GCA_030526535.1 Clostridia bacterium
TTAAAATTTTATCCGTATCATTAGACAGTGTTTGTAACGATATAGTATCTTTTCCGTCTTCTATAGTTACGTTTCTGCTAAATGCTCCGATGGTCTTTACACTTGTCAGACAAAAGATTCCCATAACCATCAGCGAAATTGTGCGCTTAATTTGTTTATCTTTTTCTGCTTTTTTGAAACTCAATGTACTTACCTCCGAATCAATTGAATTTTGCAAAATGTCATCACGCTTTACAAATTGTAACCATATATTTTGAGTAAAAATGTTTCGCTAAAAAAATCATATTAAACAAATTGCTTTTTGTCAAGATTTTTTGATTTGCGTTTTTATGCAAAATGACGAACTTGAAATTTGGGTTTTGTAATTATAGACAAATATATATGTTTATAATCACATATAATTGTGGCATTTGGCAACAAAAATGTTTAAATATGGAATATTCTTTAGGAAATCTGCCGAAATTAAGTTATTACATTTTAGTTACAAAAAATTACTTTTTAATCATAAATTTTAACGTTTTTACTGTGTCGAAATCTATATCAAGTTTGAATAATTTTGAATATATTTATAATAAATATATTTTTGTATTACTTTGATTACAAATATTTAGATAAAATAAATTTATGGGGGTATTTTAAATATGCAAAATACTGTTTTAAATACTGCGACGCTTACTTTTGAATACGGTTCCGCAAAAGGTTCAAAAATAGGCTATGCTTCATCTAATGTTGCTTCTACTTTTTTTTATGAAGCCGTAAGCGTGAATAAAATATCTCTTGGTGACTCCTATTATTTAAATGAAAATATTACTTATATAATAACTGTAAAAAATAACAGCAATTCAGAAGTGACCGGGTTAAAAATAAAAGATAATCTTGGGGAGTATAATCCGAATAAATATAAAAGTGATTTAAATTTTATTCCGTTGGAATATATCGGACCCAGCTATATTTATTTAAACGGAATTTTTACGGGAGAAATTTCTCCTAAAATTGAGAGCGGAAAATTAATTTTTGATATTGGGAGTTTATCGTCCGGTTCGGTTTTAAACATTATGTATAAAGTCTCTGTTAATGATAAAGCTTTATTGAAAATCGGCTCTAAAATAAAAAACATCTTGCAGGTTTTTTCTGATAATACAGTTGACCCGGTTGAATCTTCAAATTCTATAAAAGTTGCGGAAAAAGCAAGCGTAAAAATAATAAAACATATGTGTCCGGGAACTATAGTAAGAGGGGAGAGCGTTTCATATTTTATTACTTTGTATAATTACGGAAACAAGGAAGCGGTAAATGTTATTTTAAATGATGTATTTTCTCCTATTCCCAAAATAACAAATGTGACAATAGACGACATTTTAATACCATTTTCTGATTATTCTTATAACGAAGGTGTATTTGTTTTGCCTTCTTATGGGTCTGAATTTTCGCTAAAAATTCCGCCTGCCAGCTTTTCACAAAATAGTACTACAGGTGTTGTATCTATTACTCCCGGAACAAAAAATATAATTTTGTCGGGAATTGTTTAAAAAACACTTGAAATATATTTTTTTTAGTATATAATATATACATAGGTGCGAAATTGAAATGGATTTTATGTCGAATAAATTCGTACAAGCTCCTTTAAAATACAATTTTATGTAAAAATAATAAAAAATCTTGACTTGATTTTCTATCTAATGTATACTCCGGTTTAGGGGTTATAAAATACGCCCAAGTAGCTTAGTATAGTAGAGCGTTGTATTAATCAGAGGTGTCGGTGCAAACCCGTCCTGGGGCAAATATATAACAGAAACGAGGTAGAATCATGTACGAAGACAAAAATCTTGTTTGTAAAGAATGTGGAAATGAATTTGTATTCACAGCAGGCGAACAAGAATTTTACGCTGAAAAAGGTTTCACTAATGAACCACAAAGATGTAAAGCATGCCGTGATGCTCGCAAAAATGCAGACAGACAAAACCGTGAAATGTTTGTAGCGGAATGTGCTTCTTGTGGTGGCGAAGCAAAAGTTCCTTTTAGACCACGTGAAGACCGTCCGGTTTATTGTAGCGAGTGTTTTGCTAAAATGAGAGAAGAAAATAACGAATAATTTATTTTGTTTGTTTCAAAAAGACCACCCCAATAGGGTGGGCTTTTTATATGTATAAAAGATATCGGCAGTCGAATGTTGTGCTAATTATTTGCTTTTTTGGAACATTATTCTTTGGCGGATATCCGAACCTAAAAATTCCAGTCGGATATTATTACCGATAATTCTTGAAACCATTCGCTGGCTGTAAATTTTTTCAAGGTCTTTCATAGAAAGATTTGTACTGATAATCGTAGGTTTATTCATCATTATTCGGGAGTTTATAATGTTATATATAGTAGCAACCGAAAATGAAGTTAAATATTCAGTTCCCAAATCATCTATTATCAATAAATCGCAGTCTATATAATGCCTTTCAGTTTCGTCAGAGGAGTTTTGATATCCTCTGAATTTTTCTTTTTCCATTTTGGAAATGATATTTTGTGCCGAACCATAAATTACTCCGAAACCTTTCTCTATTACTTCTTTAGCTATTGCAAGCGACAAATGAGTTTTGCCTAGTCCTGTGCTTCCGGTCATTAACAAACTCGGCGAATTTTTTTTGAACTGACTTGCGTATTTTTTGCAAAATTCTAAAATTTTAGCCATACGTTTTTTTGGAGTTAATTCACTATTCGGCTGAGGAGTATCGGAATAAAAATCCAGCGAAAAATTCTCGAACGATGAAAGTTCCAACGGCGACATTTTATTCAGCTGATTATACACTTCTTTTTTCATCATTTTTTTCATGCAATCGCACATTATTCCGTCGACATATCCTTCGTCGGAACATTTTTTACAGCGATAATTCAGCTCCAAATAATCTTCCGGCAGATTTACGCTTTTTAATATATGAGTTAATCTTTCGCGCAAATTTTTAGTCGTCTGCCTGAGTTTGAGTAGTTCATCTTTCGAATTTGCGCCAGAAATAACCGCTCTAGCGGCCTTAATAGCGGTTGCGGAAAGTTGTTTTTCGATTTCAGCGGCCTCCGGAAATCTATTGTATAAAATATCTTTTTTGCGATTTAATTCATCAACCGCTTCTATTTTTATGTCATAAAGTTCTTTTTGAACTTTATCGTAAATTTCTTTGCTATAACCCATTTAAAGTACATCCTTTTACTGTTCTAAATAATCGAATATATTATATTTTTCGTATTCATCGATATTATACGACGGCGAACTTGTCTGCTGATTATTAAAGCGTTTGGCATTTTTTCTATTTTGCAATTCTAACATAGCTTGTCCTAATGTTGTGATATTTTCATTGTGCCAGCGCTTTATTATGCTGTCCATATATTTTAATATGTATTTGCCATTGGCATCCACGCAACGGTCATACGCTTCCTTTATTAAATCATCGTCAAAATACCACTCTTCAAACCAACGATATACAGCTTCTTCTTCTTTTTTTGTCGGAGCTCTATGAGAAATTTCGATAATATTTTCAAATCTCTTCCAAGATAGGTTAGTTTTATTAAGCAAAATTATTTTTTTCTCGGCTTTTTCGATGGTATCTACGTTTTCCTTACCCCAAACTTCTCCGACTTTTTCTATGTATTTTATGCCAATTTTTCCTGCACCGACAGAATATTGAAGTAACATTAAAATCACGTCAATAGGCAATCCGTCGCTATCGTGAAGCTTGAGTAATGTAGACTGGTCGTTACAGGAAAGCGGTCTTGATAATATTGCTTCCGCTTCTTGCATTAAAAGTTTTATATCATCAGAGCTCTGCATTCTTTTAAAAATGTAAGCTCTATCTAATTTCTGAGTTGTTTTTACAAATGTATTTTTTATAGTGCTTTCGTTGACACTGTTTTTTAACTCATTCGAAAAAATAGCGACATTTTGAGATTTATCAGAAACCTCGAAATTAAATCCTTCTTTTTTCCAAAATGATATTCCTGATTCAATAATATTTTTTGATATTTTTAAGTCGTCGGAAATTTTATCAATCGTGAGATAAATTCCGCTATGACGAAAAAAATACAGAGCGAGCTTTAATTGTTCAAAAGTCGCTTTGTTTAGATATTTATCTATGAGTTCTGTAGGCGCTATAAAAATATTATTTAGCTTTCCTAAATCTAATTTATAATTCAAAATAATTTTCTCCTACCAATAAATAATACGATTATATATATAATCTCACTTTTTGATATATTATTCAAATTTTGTATAAATAAATCGAAAATTTATAGGAGTGAAAATCGTATTGAACTATTTTTTTACGTTTACAAAATCGGTAAATCCGGTCATTTCGAAGACTTCATAAACTTCATCATTTACGTTTATAACATTAAGTTTAGGAGTTTTTTCGCCGACGTTATTGTCTTTTTTATCGCTGCTTTTAATAATATTTTCATTTTCGGAAATATCAGCTGTCATAGAGTTAATTTTCTTTTGTGCGTACAAAATAGTTCTAAGCCCTGCGCTGCTCATATATTCAACATTTTTAAAGTCCAAAGTTATATTTATGATACTGGCTTTTAGTATTTCATCCAATACTTTTTGAAATTCTATTGATGTTTGAGTGTCAATTCGTCCTGATATTTCTAATGTGCAAATATTATTTTCTATGATTTTATTTATTTCCATAGCTCAATACCTCCGAATTTATTATTTTAGAAATGATGAGATTATTTTTTCCGCTTTCATAAAAATATTCCATTGTATCCATAGTTTTTTTTACCATAAATATTCCCAAACCGCCAATTCTACGCTCTGAAATGTCTTTGCTCGTATTAAAATTCAAAAAACTCGTAGGGTCAAATGGCGTTCCTTCGTCGATAAACTGAATTCCCACTTTAAAATCATTAGGATTGTAATCATATTTTATATTTACATTTCCGAGTGATTTTGGATAGGCGTAAGATGCAATATTTACAAATATTTCTTCCGATGCAAGCAAAATTTTTGACGTTAATTTGTAGTTAATACCTGTATTCCGCATGTTTTGGTTTAAAAAGTTATACACTTGTTGCCAATTAGAAGTAACTGCTTGCAAATATATCTCATTGTTATCTATTTTTATAAAAGCTCACCTCTCTAGATATATTGTATAATAAAAAAGTATTTATATCAATATTTTTGTTAAACTTTTGATTTAAAACGGTAATTTAATTTTTTGTTTTTGTATACAGAAATAAAATGTTGAAAAAATTGTGGAAAATGTGCAAAAAACTAAATTATATATTTAATTTTTTAAATTTGAATAATTTTTTTTACTATACTAAACTTATTTTTCCTTTTATTTTGCCATCTTTGATATATATTCTAGGAACACGTTTACCTATCAAGCAAACGATTTCATAATTTATCGTTCCGGCGATTTTTGCCAGTTCATCGACCGAAATACTTTGTGGATTATCTGTTCCAAAGATTGTAACTTCATCTCCTTCTTTTACATTTTCGATGTTAGTTATATCTATCATTAATTGGTCCATGCAAACTCGTCCTACGATTTTGGCACGTTTTCCATGAATTAAAAGTTCAGCGGTATTGGAAAATTTTAAAGAGTAGCCGTCTGCATAGCCTATCGAAACTGAAGCTATTTTCATTTTTTTATTTGAAACAAAAGTCCGACCATAACTCACACTAGTATTTTCCGGAATTTCTTTTACTTGTGATACAACGGTTTTCAACTGCATTACAGGTTTTAAATCTATTTTGTCTTTAACTTCTTCCGACGGATATAGTCCATATAAAATAACGCCGGCTCTGACCATATCCATGTGCATCTCGGGGCAACTTATAATGCCACCGCTGTTGCAACAATGTTTTATGGGAATGTTTATTCCTTCGTTTTCGATTTTCTTAATTATAGAACAAAAGTTATTATATTGTTTTATTGTATATTCTGTATTGTTTGTCATATCGTCAGATACTGAAAAATGAGTAAATATACCTTCTATTTCTAAGTTCTTTAAATTTTTCAATTGTTTTATTTCTTTTGCGGAATTGTTTATTGATTCTTCGCTTTGGCAGAAAAATCCGATTCGGCTCATTCCTGTATCTACTTTAATATGTATTTTTATTTTAGAACCTGTTTTTTCACAAATTTCAGATAATTTTTTTGCATATTGAAGTGAAAAAACAGCTTGAGAAATATCATATTTATTAAGTGTTTCAACCATTTCAGGGTTGGTATATCCGAAAATTAAGATAGGTTTTTTAGCGCCTGCATTTCTAAGTTGAACAGCTTCGTCTATATTTGAAACTCCATACCAATCAGCGCCTAATTTTTCATATTCTTTTACCAGAAATTCAGCACCATGGCCGTACGCATCAGCTTTTAGAACGCATAAAATTTTAGTGTTTTTCGAAAGTTTATTTTTTATATTTCTGAAGTTATATTCTATAGAATTCAAGTTAATTTCTGCCCATGTTCGTTTTGAAAAATTTGTCAATTTCAATATCTCCGATCTAAAAAATATTAGTTTATTAAATTCTATTATATCTCATTCTTTTGTATGTTAAAATAAGTTTTGTAAATTAATTTGAAGGATTTTGATTTTTAATGAAAATAGGTAACATAGAAATTAATAAATTTGCGTCATTGGCACCAATGGCAGGAGTAACGGACAGAGCTTTTCGAGAAATTTGTTCACTTTTTGGTGTGGCGTATTTTACAAGCGAAATGATAAGTGCAAAAGGACTTATTTATAATAGCCAAAAAACATTTAGAATGCTCGAACGCTCTGAAATGGAAAGTCCGTTTGCAATACAACTCTTTGGAAGTGAACCGGAAGATTTCAAAAAGGCGGTTTATTTGTTGTCGGAAAGTAAGCCTGATATTATAGATATTAATATGGGATGTCCCGCTACAAAAATCGTAAAAGAAAATTCGGGTTCGGCACTTATGAAAGACCCTAAGCTTTGCGGAGAAATAGTCAAAGCAACTGTCAATGAATCAAAAGTTCCGGTAACCGTAAAAATTCGCTCCGGCTGGAATAAAAATAGTATTAATGCTGTGGAAGTGGCTAAAATTTGTGAATATAACGGTGCGTCCGCTGTAACTGTTCACGGCAGAACAAAAGAACAAGGATATTCAGGTTTAAGCGATTTAGAAATTATAAAATCGGTAAAAGATTCTGTGAAAATCCCCGTTATAGGAAACGGAGATGTAATTGACGGAAATTCAGCAAAAAGAATGAAAGAATATACCAGTTGCGATATGATAGCAGTCGGTAGAGGAGCGATGGGGAATCCATGGATATTTTCAGAAATAAATTCTGCTTTTAATGATGAGATTTTGTTTATAGAACCTACTTTGTCAGAACGAGCTAAAATAATGAAATTGCATATTGAAAAGCTTTGTGGCTATAAAGGCGAAAGTGTGGGTCTAAAAGAGGCTCGTAAACATATCGCTTGCTATATAAAAGGAATTAACGGAGCATCATATTTTAGAAAATTAGCTTTTGATGCTAAAACTAAAGATGAATTAATTAATATTTGTGATAATCTTTGAGCAAATAATTCATTTTTGTGCAAAATACATAATTAATTTTCCGGTTTTACTTGAAATATTATATTGAAAATCATATAATATGATGGAAAAGGAGGTGTAAATCATGTTAAAACCAAGAAATTATAAATTTGTTTTTTGCTATTTTAAAATTCATTTTTTAGAATAAGTGTTTTATATTTTAAATTAATAATTTATATAAAGACACGAATAACAGGTGAGAATTTTATTTTAAAAACTAAACTACTATATTTAAAACCAGAAGTATTTAATTTGAAGAAAAAACCTAAAAAATATTTTTGATTGCTTGTTTTTATAAATATATTCAGTTTGGTTTTGAATTAGTTATAAAATAAAGATTGTTAATTAATAAAAAATTATTTTTGGTAGGAGGTAATAATTATGAAAAGAAAGATATTAATGTTTTTTGGGATTGCGATTTTATTTTTTGGATCTTTTAACATAAATGCTTTGGGCGAAAAAAATATTGTTGTGAATATACGTTCCGGATTTAATTTTTGCTATGAAGAATTGGTAGATGTACAGTATTTAAATAGTAGCAAAGTAAAAGATTATTTTTTAGACAAGCTTTTTGATAATGAAGAATTTTTAGAAAAATATTGTATAAAACCGGAGTGTAAAGAAAAATATAAAAATATTTTTAAAAATAATGTTTTGTTTGAAATTTCGAGATGTTTCTACGAAAATCATGACCATAATAAAAAAATTGTATTTAAAAATTGTAATTGTACATTTTCAGAAGATTATAAAATAAAAATGAAAATGTGGATTAATACTGATTGTTATGAAAATAATTTATTTTATATAGATACGATAATGTTTAATATAAAGCAATTGCATAGAAGTGATTCTGCATATTTTTAAATTTGGAATATACGTTTTTAATTCTACGAAATTGTAGTTAAAACTAATAATATATACATAGCCCGGCTATTTAAAATAATAGCCGGGTATTTACATATAGTTGTACGATAATCGAATAATTAGACTAAATATAAATAATATTTATAGAGAAAAAACTTTTTTGTGTAGTGAAATAGCGGTTTCCAAGATCTATAGGAGTAGTTTTTGAAATGTGGTTTTTAATTTTCCCATTACTATCTCCTCCGTTACTTTATTTCAAAAATTTAATTATATCTTTTGTATCTTCTTCATTGTCTGATGACTGATACAATTTTGTTTTAATCGGAATTATATCCCTGTACTTTGAATTTCCGCCTAATTTGGAATTTAAAATTATTTTTGCTATTTTAGTTTCTGCACCGCCGGAAACATCGTCTAAAGAATTGTCCTCTATTGATTCGCAATTATACATTTTTTCATTTGCTATTTTCAATGCGTCCATTACTATTTTTGCTTTTTTTTCGTCAATATTAATTTTTTTATTCTTAAATACGTTTTGTATCCCTTCTATTCCGTCGGCATCGTTGAGTTCTGCTATAAAATCTTCACTGTGAAGTAAGTTTAAAAGTTCTTCTTTGTTCACGTGCTTATTCTCCCCTTTTGTAAAAAATATTATTACAGAAATAATTATATATAAATAATCAAACACTGTCAACTATTTTTGTTTAATATAAATATTTTTTTTGAAACATTGAAAAATGTAGATTTATAAAATAAAATTTATTTTAAAATAATACAATTCTTATGTTTATTAGTAATAGCAGATAATTTATCAGAATATATATTATTTAAAATTATAAAAATATAATATTTTATTTTTTTTTGTTTTGTGCTAGTATACATTGTGAATATACATAAAATAATCGATGTTTAAGATTTTTAAATTATAACTAATGTAAAAAAGGGGGCGAATTATAGTAGTAACATGGATTATTTTTGTAATTTAAATTTAATTGGAAAGGTCGATTTTTGAATGAAGCTAAAAATAAAGAAATTATTTTTTACAATGTTTTTGTGTTTTCTGTTTATACCAACATTTCAAAGTGTTAGTGCTATGGAGAATAACAACAACAATAATAATAATAATTATAATATTCTGATCATAGGTAGAGTACAACTCAAAAATGAAATTTTAGCTAGGAATATCGGCGCTTATCTACAAAGTGCGATAAATAATAGGAACAATAAAGATCTATTTCATATTTTAAAAGATATAGAGGATAATGATATTCCAACAGTTTTTCCGGAAAGGTTTCCTTTTGAGAGATGTATTGCTGCTTTGCTAGCAAGAAGAACAAACAATTGGCCGTTAGAAGATGAATTTGTTGAAGAACAAATTAGTGTAAATTGCAAAAAATTTAGATATACTTTTGCATATCCATATAATGGTGAAGATTATAATATTAATGTAAATATCTATATTGTTTCGCCGATTGACCTTAATGCAACTAATGAAATTAATTTTCTCCAAACAGTTAATATACATGATGTCGCCATATGTTTACAAAGTGAAGATTTAGGATTTGTTCATAGATACGTAAATTATGTCACAGCACATGTTTTAAATCACTTTGATAATTTGAGATTAATAGTTCCTATTGGCGAATTAATATATTGTAAATTCCGTAATGAAATACGTTCCATTAAAAATTTGAATTCTATACCGAGAGTTATGAGCATGAACATAGATATTTTTAGAGATATTTTAGACGGTTCTATTTTGGAATCCGAATATGAGCTTCACGGAATAACAGGTTATATAAGAGAAATTTTTATAAATTTGAGCGATTTATTTAATATGATTCGACGTTAATAATAAAAATATTTTGCATATAATGCGTATTGACAGTTCCTTTTAAGCTCTATATTTTGCTTAAAAGGAACTAATATATGATTTATTTATTATTGTGGCTATTGACATCATATTTTTATGTGCTATAATTGTATTATCAGTTGCTGATATAGCTCAGTAGGTAGAGCACTTCCTTGGTAAGGAAGAGGTCACCGGTTCAAGTCCGGTTATCAGCTCCATTTTGAAACCTTGACTTGTGATTTTAGCAGTTAAGGTTTTTTTATTGCATAAGTCAATATTAAATTTTTATATTAACTTTAGTTCTCCGAATTGAATTTCGGAGAATTTTTTATTGAAAAGAAAAATATTTTTTAAGATAAAACTTCATAAAATTTCAAGTTATTATGATATATATTGTGAAAACATAGCATTATTGCAAGAAATATTCACAAAAAGTATTGACAATAAAATTTTAAATATGTATTATATACACGAAAACATTATTTTGTAGAAAGGTGGTTTTTTTGATGAATACAAAAAAACACGGTAAAGTTACTATGGCATTGGCTATGATTGGAGGTTTGGCGGCGCTTTCAATTGCATATGCGGCAATTTCAACACAGCTCAATATTCAAACTGGAGAAAAAACAGAGAAAGTTGAAGCAGCAGCGGACGTTAAGTTTACAAATGTAGTAGCTTATGGTGTTTCAAAAGTTGAAAACGGTAAAGTAACAGCTGGTTATGAAACTGAAGAGGGAAAAGAAACAAGTAACGATGCAGCAACATGTGCTGATGGTGAATATTATTTAAAAATTTCAGGAACAAATAAAGAAGCTGATACTGTAACAATCAATGGAACAGTTCTAAGAGATTATGGTGCATTTGCAGTATATCAATTGACAATCGAGAATGAAGGTAGTACTGCTGTAAAATTAATGAACGATCCAAATTCTAAAAGTGTTACAGATTTTACAATTACAACAGATTCAGCGATTAAGAACAATATAACCATAGGTGTATATTCTGATGCTGACTGTACAGAAAAAGTATTAATGAACAATACAGGAACATCAACAGATAAATTAAAAGGAAACTATATTCCAGCAAAAAGTGATTCTGGTAACGGTTCAACAACATGGTATGTCAAAGTTGCTCACAGAGTTCATGGTGAAGAAGAATATAATGGAAGTAACCCGACGGCTAATGTTGATGTTACAGACAGTAGTGGAACTACACACGATATTACATCCGGCGAATTCGGATTTACAATTACACCGGTTTGGGAAAACGTTTAATAAAGAAAATATAGAAAAAATATATTTTAATTTTTAATTTAAAAATGATAGGAAGTTTATGGTGAAGAATTATGTAAGTAGGTTGTGGAAATTGAAAAAGAATACAATAATTTTATTAATTGCGGAATTCTTACTTACAGTTGCTTTAGTTGTTGACAGTTTCATATATGACGTTGTGTCTATAAATTTTTTGACAGTTTCAATGGCAGTGCTACTGTTATGGCTGGTAGCACTCGCCGGATTTGAAAAAGACGATAGACGTTATAACGAAGACGCAATCTCTATAGTTACAATAGTTGTAGCGTCATACTATATATCAATTTATTTATTCGGACTTATTTCAGGGTTTCATTGGAATACGAATGATGTTTCTTTTTTGGGAATATCCAAAAATTTATTAAAATTCGGTTCTTATATTATTGCTTGTGAAATGTTTAGATATGTTGTTGCTTCAAAACGATATAAAGCTCGAACAATTTATGTTTTACTCGTAATAGTTTTAAGCCTTAGTGATACATCTGATTTGATATATAAATGTAATTTAAAAGATATTAGCGATACGGTAGAATTGGTAGGATATTACGTTTTACCAAGTATCTTAAAAAACGTTGCACTTACTTATGCTTCATTTAAAGTCGGATATAAGCCGACAATTATTTATAGACTATTGCTTGAATTGCCAATATACTTTTTACCGTTTATACCGAACACAGGGCTTTATCTTCAATCCGTAATTAATATAGTATTACCTGTTATGCTATTTTTGTATTTCTTTGTTTCATTCCGAAAATTCAAACGAGCAAAAGTAAATGATAAGCATAGATATTTAAGTTATATTTTACCGACATTGCTTTTGATTATACTGTTGTCGGGTGTTGCACTTGTCAGTGGATATTTTAAATATTATTTAGTTACAATAGGTTCCGGTTCTATGACGCCCACAATATGTAAAGGTGATGCGATTATAGTAAAAAAACTTGATGAAGAAGAAATCAAAGAATTAAATGTCGGTGATGTTCTTGTGTTTAAAAATTCAGGTAAAACAATTGTGCATAGAATTGTAAAAGTTCTGCAAATTAAAGAAAAATATTGTTTTAAAACCAAAGGTGATTATAATGTTGCAGAAGATGCAAATATTACAAATCAAGATGACGTTGTGGGAACTACTTATTTAAGAATCC
>JAUNCP010000049.1 GCA_030526535.1 Clostridia bacterium
TAACTTCAAGTCATCTTTCTTGCTTATAATTTGTTTAGAAATATCTTTGTATACAGTTACAACCTCTTTACTTAATTTATTCGTATCCGTTTTTAACTTTTGAAATGGTCCGGTTATAAAATTAATAGAGCAAATCAATGCCATTAATGCTTTTAACATAAAACTATCCCCTATCTTTAAATTTATTATTTCTTGACTACAAATATATTATATCAAATTAAATTATAAAAGTCAATACATTTTATAATAAAATTGCGCTGAAAATTAATATAAATTTTGCTTTATATTTATATAAATTCACAAATTTATTTTGCTTGATATTTCTATAATACGCTCAAAATCTTTATTTAAGAACCAATATCCAAATAAAGATTCCACACCTGTCGCTCGATGATATTCACAAGCTGAAGCGCTTTTTGGAACTGTTTTTACCCTAAAATTTCTGCCTCGTTTATAAATTTCCAATTCTTCGGGTGTAAGAATATCTTTTATAGTTTCAAAAAAATCTGATTGTGCCTTACAACATACATTATTTACTTTTACTTTGTTTAGTTCGCCTATATTATAATTAAATTTACACGCAATTTTTTCTCGAACAACTAACTCGTATACCGCATCGCCCACAAAAGCTAATTTGTGAATATCTAGCGAACTTGCATCATTTATAATCTCGTTCATAAATAAAACTACACCTAATCAACAAAATCAAATTCTATTTCATTTACTCTTACGGTATCGCCTTCTTTTGCTCCCGCTTTCTTTAATTCGTCCGTAAGACCATATTTATTTATACTGTTTTGGAAATAACACATCGAATCATAATCCTCAAAATTAACAGAATCTATTAATTTCTCGAGCCAGCGAGATTTAACTTCATAAACTCCATCTACTTTCTTGATTTCTAATTTATCATCTGACTTATCATATTGATTTTTGAAATATTCAGGTTCAAAAAGTTTTGCCGGCGGCAATTCGTCTAATTTTTCGGCGATTAAATTCAGCATATCTTTGATACCTTTTTGTGATGCTGCCGAAATTTCTATAAATTCAAAGCCTTTACTTGTTACATATTCTCTAAATTTAGAAATTTTTTCGCTGTCGGCTATATCACATTTATTTCCGACGACAATCATTGGCCTTTTGGAAAGATTTGCACTGAATTTGAAAAGTTCATTATTTATAATTTCAAAATCTTTGCACGGGTCTCTATCTTCTGAACCGGATACATCCACAACATGAACAAGCAAACGACACCTTTCTACATGCCTTAAAAATTTATGGCCAAGCCCTATCCCTTTCCACGCTCCTTCTATAAGTCCGGGAATATCTGCCATAACAAATGATTTTTCGTCCGTATATTTAACTACTCCCAAAATCGGTGAAAGTGTTGTAAAATGATAATTTGCAATTTGCGGTTTAGCCTCACTGACAGAAGAAATAATCGTAGATTTTCCTACATTAGGGAATCCAATCAATCCAACATCTGCCAGTAATTTTAGCTCTAATTTTATATCCATTGCTAAAATTTTTTCTCCGGGCTTAGAAAAACGAGGGGTCTGCTTTGCTGCGGTCGCAAAGTTCATATTTCCTGCTCCGCCTTTTCCGCCTTTTGAAATAACGCATGCTTTATTTGTAGAAATATCAGCGATTATTTTATCTGTCTCTAAATCTTTTACAATTGTGCCAAACGGGACTTTTATAACCAAGTCTTCTCCGCTTTTACCCGCTTTTCTTCCCGAAGAACCGTTTTGCCCATTTTGTGCATGAAATTTCTTTTTATATCTAAAATTCGACAATGTAGATAAATTACTATCGGCAACAAATATTACAGAACCGCCCCTGCCACCATTACCTCCGTCAGGACCACCATTGGCTGTAAAAACGTCTCTGTGAAATGAAACAGCACCATCGCCGCCATTACCTGCTTTAATATTTATTGTAGCTACGTCTACAAACATATTTTTCTCCTTAAATTTACTATTACAATAATAAACATCAAAGAGCAAGCCAAATTCAAGCTCGCTCTAATTAGTAAAAAATATTCAAAAAATTGAATACAACTAACACTATGCGTAAACGCTAACTTTTTTGCGATCTTTTCCCATACGCTCAAATTTAACTGTTCCATCAATTTTGGCATAAAGCGTATCGTCTTTTCCACGTCCTACATTTTCGCCCGGATGAATTTTTGTTCCACGTTGTTTATACAAAATATTTCCGGCTAAAACATATTGTCCGTCTGCACGTTTAGCGCCTAAACGTTTCGATTCGGAATCACGTCCGTTACTTGTAGAACCTTGACCTTTTTTGTGTGCAAAAAGCTGAATATTAATATTTAACATTTAATTACACCTCCAAATAGCTAACTTTTAAATTTTTCGGATAACTTTCTTCCAATAACAACAAATGTTTTTTCAAGCCTAAAAGTATATCCTCATACTTAAAATATTGATTCTCATCAAAAACAGCTCGCATATATCCGGATTTTTCATCGATATTTATATTGGCTTCAACTTGCTTTATATCTGTAATCGTATTAACTGCCATATATATAGCCGACGAAACTGCCGCACAAACAATATCTGTGCCGCTTTCGGAATATCCCGAATGACCTGCAATTTCAAATCCAATATTTTTCCCTGAGTCTAATACTAAAAATTTTGCTTTTATCATACTAAAAATTATCCATTAAAAACTAATTGTTTCGATTTCGACTTTTGTATAAAGTTGTCTGTGTCCCAACTTACGTTTACAACTTTTCTTAGGTTTATAGGTAAACACAGTAATTTTTTTGCCTTTTCCGTTCTTTAAAACTTTTCCCGAAACTTTAGCTGATTTTAATTCGCTGTCGCGTAAACATAACTTATTCCCATCGTGTCCCGCAACAACTTTAAAGTCAACAGAGGCTCCTTCTTCCAAGTTTAATTTTTCGGTGTAAATACAATCGCCTTGAGAAACTTTGTACTGTTTACCACCTGTTTCAATAATTGCGTACATAGTTTTTACGCACCTACCTTTTACTTATCTCGCTGCTGAACTAGGCAGATTAAAAATCTAATCTTTTATTGGCCTACAGCATGCGGCTCATTCATTGTACCACTACTGAATAAATAAGTCAATACACATTTATTAATAAATTTTCGGCAGAAAAACTAATTCAAAATATAAATTTGGAAATTCAGATAAGCTGCGAATGTAAGCCATAAAAGATATGGTATTTGCAGGTACCCCGATATCGGTTTTATCTTTAAAAATAATGTTATCATCCAAAACACCATGCACCATAAAACAACTAAGAATAAAAATGAAACAAAAAACTCTTTAGCATTAAAAAATAATATCGGCCATAAAAAATTAATAAAAAGTTGTACGCCATAAACTTTTAACGCTTTATTTTTTATAATTGATGACGATTCATAAATCATGTAAGCGGAAATTGCCATTAGCGAGTAAAGTATCGTCCAAACTATCGGAAATAATATGGCCGGTGGAGCAAAAGAAGGCGTATTTATTTCGTCATAAATACTCATAGAATTTCTGGTTAAAAAAGCGACTATTCCTCCTCCACCAAGTGCTACTAAAAAACTGATGAGCAATGGCTTTAATTTTATCGTCATAAAATCCCCCTAAAATGTTCACGATAATAGTAAATATATAATTATTAATTTCTAATATTATTCTTAGTAACAATATTCGATTTTATACGAATAATTTTTTGATAATCTATTGTGAATGCAAATCAATTCATATATAATGATTTTGAAAGGGTGAGGTTTACAATGAAAGTTAAAGTCGACAAAGAAGCATGTATCGGATGCGGAATGTGCATTGATATATGTCCAAAGGTTTTTGAATATGACGATGAAGGCAAATCTGTATGTAAGTTAGAAGAAATTCCTGATGATTTATCGGAAAAAGTTAATGAATCTGCAGATGTTTGTCCTGTAAGCGCTATAAGCATCGACTAATTTAAAAATAATAAAAAATTTTGTCTCGGAAAAATATGTTTCCGAGATTTTTGTATTTTAATTTAAATTCACATCATATAATTAAAAAACATTATTTTTGAATCGAGGTTGAAATTTTGTTTGTAATAAAATTAAAAAAAAGCACATTAATAGTTTGCTCATCGTTTTTAGCAACAATAATAGCGTTTATTTCGATATTTTATTTTTTACCAGTAAATGCTCACGAAAACAAAGGATTTATAAAGTATGCCGAGTTTAACCCGCCTTATGAAGCTTTGGAAAAATCCATGAAAATGGATATAAAATCGCAAAATGAAGAAATAAAAATAAACTGGATTGAAATTTTAGCATATTTAGGAGCGAAATATGGCGGAAACTTCAAAAAATACAAAGAAAAAGATATATACGAACTCGCCAAAAAATTAAAATCCGGAACCAAAATCGAAGATATAACCAAAAATATGAAAAATTATAATTATTACAAAAAAGTTTATGAAACGGTTTTGAAAAATTTTCTAGGAAAATATAAAGTCAAACGAAAACAAAAAAATTCCGAAGAATATGTTTGGGAGGAAGTCTATGGTCTAAAAGCTTTTTCTCCGATAGCCAAGACTTTTCCGTTTTCGCATTATGATGATTTCGGAGCATCACGAAGCTATGGATATTCAAGACCACATTTAGGTCACGATATGATGTGTGCTACAGGAACTCCTGTTGTAGCGGTTGAATCAGGAATTATAGAAATAATGGGCTGGAACCAATACGGAGGCTGGCGAATCGGTATTAGAAGTTTTGATAAAAAAAGATACTATTACTATGCGCATTTAAGACAAAATAAGCCGTTTCATTGCAATTTGAAAGAAGGCGATACAGTAAAAGCTGGCGATGTAATCGGTTATGTAGGGCGTACAGGATACAGCACGAAAGAAAATGTGAATAATATAGATAAAAGTCATTTGCATTGGGGAATGGAGCTTATTTTCGACGAATCGCAAAAAGAATGTGATAACGAGATTTGGATAGACCTTTACGCTATCACAAAACTTTTAGAGAAAAACAAATCTGCTGTTATACGCAATCCTGAAACAAAAGAATATCAGCGTGAATTTGAGTTTGAGGAAGAAAATTTGGAATAAAATTTAATTTCATAAAATCCCAAAACCATATTGTATAAATTTATTGTTTTGAACTCAATTTTTTTAATATATATGCTGATTTTATCGATTAGCTATTGAATATAACTTTTGTTTTAAATACAATTATTTTGAGATTTAACAAAAGGTGGTGAAAATATGACAATGTTCGAAAAATTGAAAGAGAACATGATAGTTATTATAGGTACTTTTTTTGTCACAACAGTTCCTATGTGCGTCTTTAATATGACTCTACAGAGCAAGTTATGCGATACTACAAAAGAAATAAAATCAATTCGAGATGACAATACAGCACTAAAAAACGATATTTCAGATCTTAAAAACTCTAACAAAGTATTGAAAGAAAAAGTTGGTAGTTTCGAAACTCTTAGTAAACAACTGCAAGAAAATATCGAAAAAGTCGAAATTTTAAACAATAACTTTAATGAAGTCAAAGAAACAGTAGCATCACTAAAAAATTTAAATGAAAAAATAAATAGTCTTGAAAACTGTAATAGTAAGTTGCAAGAAAATATTACAGAGTTCAAAAATTCTAATGAAAGTTCAAAAACCGATATCATAGCAAAAATAGATGAGCTTAACAAAGAATTAAAAGAACAAGTTAAAAGTTTAAATAATAACTTTAATGAAATCAAAGAAGCAGTAACATCACTAAAAAATTTAAATGAAACAGTTGATAAACTTAAAAAAATTGCAACAGAAATAGAAGATAATCTAAATAAAGATGATAATGAAAATATTAACAATTTTGATTTAGCTTTCAATTCAAGTAGCTTGGGAATGACTACTAATAATATTAACAACTTAGACATTGAAAGTGATAAATCAAATACAAATACTATCTCGATTAACGATGATGAAGATATAAGCTTCTAATAGTATTCATTCTAGGGTCAGTAAAT
>JAUNCP010000050.1 GCA_030526535.1 Clostridia bacterium
GAAAATTTCAGGTGGTAGTGCGGATATTATTAAGGATGCTATTGATTTAGCTAAACACTCGGTGGGCTATGTGGATACAGCTTATCAAAATATTAAGGAAGGAAACAATGGCTTCTTTAATGGAATTTTTAAAACTTATGGGTATGAATATGTGAAACCCCAAGAACAAAATAACAATCAAAATAATTGGAAATTTTCGGGTAAAAATTTGTTGAATTTTTCTGATATTTTTGATTCTAATATTTCAAGTACTCAACGTGCAGGTTCTGCTACCGGTTTTGGGATTGTTGTTGTATCCGGAAGTTTGGCATTAAAACTTTTCAAAAAAATTATAAACACTATTTGTTAATGAATGTATTTTTGGTATAAAAAATACAGTGTATTGAATCACAATACACTGTATTTTACTTTGTAACTCAAATTATTTACACCACATGAAAATAATTTAACATATTAACTGCAATAACCGCTATAAAAAAGCAAATTGAAATTATTGCTGTCCAGCGTTTTAAAAAAGCATCTATCGAACGTGATTTATGATTGCTTAAAAACGTATCTGAACCCGCACCGGTTATAGCGCCGGTGCTTCTTTCTTGCCCTTCTTGAAAAAGTACCACAGTTACGACCGCTACAGCTAAAAATACCAAACAAATGCCTAAAATAATTTCTATCATGCTCATAAAATAACACTCCTAAACACTTTTGAATTTTTTATTTTTCCAAGGCCCTTTCAAGCCATGTGTTTGCTATATCTATTGCGTTATAAAGACCATCTTTTTTAACGATTTTCAATATTTTTTTGGAAGTTAAATCGTCCGCATTTGTACTCAAAAGCTCAACCGACAAAGAACTCCCTATTTTTAAGTTGCTTATGTCTTTAGTTTCTTTTATTTCTATTTTAGTAATAAATTTGTCACTCATTTTACCGTAGTAAATAGTATTTCTGCACCTTACAATTGGTAGACCTTTATATTCAAAAAATTTTTTGGTTTTTTTTGATTTTCGTCTTTTTGGTTTTGTAATTTCTTTTGATTTATCAATTGTTTCGCCCATATAATACCCCCACTGAATTATAACATTTACAGCTTTCAAATTCAATTTTATCATATGGTTTAATGCTTTTCAAGTGATAAAATTTAAACTAACTTTTATACACAAAAATAATTGACATTTATATTTGTATTTATGATATAATTACAAATGACAATAGTCTAAATATATGAAAGGGGATTTTTTTATGAGCACCGTTAATAAAGACAAAGAATCAAAAAGTGAGCGCAGAGAAGCAATACAGAACATAATTAATACTAATAATTTTGAAGATTTTACGGATAAAATAACATCAGCTATATCTTATTTTGGAAAAGATCTGAATAAATCAAGTACAGTTTGTGTTCTTAATAAATTGTTACATTTCAAAAACAAAATAAATGAATTAAATAACGCTGAAGAAGTTTTTAATGCAATTAAAAATTTAATGAGCGGTAAAATGATTAATGGAGAAAAGCCAAGTTTAACAGCCACAATAACTTCCGAAGATTGTGAAAAAATTGGTAAAAAATTAAAAGAATTTTGGTTTGATTATTATTGTGAAAATGTTGAGATTATTTATGCTGGCAATCCATTTTTCGAAGATTTAGAAATAGGCATGTTTGAATTTGAAAAAGCAACAACTATAAATCACTACGCTTTTGCACAACTTAATAAGTTGAAAAAGTTAAGTTTCCCAAAGGTTAAAGAAGTTCGTAGTAATGCCTTTTATTATTGTCAAAACTTAAAAACAATAAAACTTCCTGAAGTTAATCATGTTGGCCGCGAAGCTTTCCATGGTTGTAAAAACTTAGAAAAAGTAAATCTTTCTAAGGCTATGTATGTTGATAAAAGGGCTTTTGTGGGTTGCGAAAAATTAAGAAAAAATCCAGATAATATAGTACTTTCCAAAAATACAAAAATTAACAAAAATGATTTTGAGTTTGTGTGAAAATTTAAAATGAATTTTTGGTTTGTACTTTACAACGATACAGCTATGTGGTATAATGAAAACCTAACTACCCCCGACTTCGGAAAAATCTGAGGTTGTTGCATAAATTTTAGAAAATGCAAATTGGGTAAAATTTAGAAAGGTGATTTGATATTTATGTTATTAAAAGAAGAAAAAGCTTTGGTTATATCCAAGCATGCTCGTGGCGAAAAAGACACAGGTTCTCCGGAAGTTCAAATTGCGTTACTTACAAAGAGAATTAACGATTTGACGGAACATTTGAAAATTCATAAAAAAGATTTTCACTCAAGAAGAGGACTTTTAAAAATGGTCGGTAGACGTAGGAATTTACTTAACTACCTTACAAAGAAAGATATCGAAAGATACAGAGCGATTATCGCAGAGCTTGGTATTCGCAAATAGTTCGTTTTTTACAAAGACCAATCGAACACGATTGGTCTTTGTGTGTTTATATTTTTACTTGATTTTTTATTTGGAGGCAAAAGATGTTCGAAAATCACAGAATTTTTAAAACAAAACTCGCAGAAAGAAATTTAATCGTAGAAACCGGAAAATTCGCCGGACTTGCAAACGGTTCGTGTATGGTAAGATACGGCGATACAGTTGTCAATGTTGCTGTAACAGCATCAAAATCGCCAAGAGAAGGAGTCGATTTCTTCCCGCTTTCGGTGGATTTTGAAGAAAGACTTTATGCTGTCGGAAAAATCCCCGGTTCTTTTTCGAAAAGAGAAGGTAAACCATCGGAAAAAGCAATTTTAGCATCAAGAGTTATAGACAGGCCTATTCGCCCGCTATTTCCAAAAGATATGAGAAACGACGTAGCGGTTGTTTGTACGGTAATGTCTGTAGACGAAGATTGTTCGCCGGAAATTACAGCAATGATAGGTACGTCAATAGCATTGAGTATATCCGATATACCTTGGGACGGGCCTATAAGCGGAGTTTTCGTAGGACTTGTTGACGGAGAAATCGTGATAAACCCAACAAAAGAGCAAAGAGAAAATTCAAAATTATCTCTTACAGTTGCATCAACAGAAGATCTTATTCCAATGATTGAAGCAGGAGCTTACGAAATTTCTGACGAAACTATGTACAACGCTATTTTAAAAGCTCACGAAACGAACAAAGAAGTAATCAAATTTATTAACGAGATAAAATCGGAAATCGGAAAACCTAAATTTTCTTACGAAAGTTCAAATCCTACCGAAGAAATGTTCGAAGCTGTTAAAAATTATGTCGAAGAAGACGTCAAAGTGGCTTTATTTACAAATGATAAAACCGTCAGAGACGAGAATTTATTGCCAATTTACGAAAAAGTTCATGCTAAATTTGACGAAATATATCCCGAAGAAACAAAGCTTCTGGACGATTGTATGTATATGCTGCAAAAGAAAATAGTTCGTCGTTGGCTTATTGACGAAGAAAAACGTGTTGACGGGCGAAAAATGGATGAAATCCGTCCTTTAAACGCAGAAGTTGGACTTTTGCCGAGAGTACATGGTTCGGGAATGTTTACAAGAGGGCAAACTCAAGTTTTAACAACCCTCACATTAGGGCCTGTAAGCGACAGGCAACTGCTTGACGGAATCGACTCTGAAGAATATAAACGTTATATGCACCACTACAATTTCCCGTCGTATTCAGTCGGAGAAACAAGACCGAGTCGTGGGCCCGGTCGTAGAGAAATCGGTCACGGAGCATTAGCCGAAAAAGCTTTGGTGCCCGTAATTCCGCCTGTCGAAGAATTTCCTTATGCAATAAGATTAGTTTCCGAAGTTCTTTCGTCAAACGGTTCGACGTCGCAAGGTTCTGTTTGTGGTTCAACGCTTGCGCTTATGGACGGCGGTGTTCCGATAAAATCGCCTGTTGCAGGAATTTCTTGCGGACTTATAACCGATGGCGATAGATGGAAAACGATGGTTGATATACAAGGACTTGAAGACTTTTTCGGCGATATGGACTTTAAAGTTGCGGGAACTCATAAAGGTATAACTGCAATACAAATGGATTTAAAAATACATGGTCTTACAAAAGAAATGATAAAAGAAGCGCTTGAAAAAACTCATAAAGCCAGAATTTATATTTTAGACGAAGTAATGGCAAAAGCAATTAAAGAGCCGAGAGAAAATCTTTCCGAATATGCTCCTAAAGTGTTTACTATGTCCGTGGCGGTTGATAAGATACGAGATGTTATAGGTGCAGGCGGAAAAGTAGTACAAAAGCTCTGTGCGGATTATGATGTTAAAATTGATATAGAAGAAGACGGAAAGATATTTGTAATGGGTGTAGACGTAAATAAATGTAGAAGAGCGTTGGAAGTAATAAAAACTATTGTTACGGACCCACAGGTTGGAAATACTTATATCGGAAAAGTCGTAAGAATAATGGATTTCGGAGCATTTATTGAATTTTCACCCGGAAAAGAAGGACTTTGCCATATTTCTCAAATAGATAAACGAAGAATAAACAAGGTAACCGACGTATTGTCCGAAGGGCAAGAAGTAAATGTAAAGATAATTGAGATTGATAACAAGGGCAGAATAAACCTTTCGATGAAAGATCTTGATCAAAATATTTTCAAAAATTAGTGGCGGAGGGATAAATATGAATAGGTATGTTTCAAAAATTTTATGTGGCTTTATTTTGATATTTTCTGTTGGTTTTTCAATATATGATAGGAATAAAGATTTTTTTGATAAAACTCCTAAAATTTCTGTTATAGTACCTGTTTATAATACTGAGAAATATTTAGACGAATGTCTGAACAGTGCTGAAAATCAAACTCTGAAAAATATAGAAATTGTGTGTATAAACGACGGCTCGACGGATAGATCACTTGAAATTTTGAAAGAACACGCAAATAAAGATTCCAGAATTAAAGTTATAAGTCAGGAAAATAAAGGTCTTTCATCGGCAAGAAATGTCGGTATGCGTAGTGCAAAAGGTAAATATATAGCGCTTTTGGACTCCGACGATGTTTTGGTTCCGTGGGCATACGAAAAAATGTACGATTTAGCGGAGAAACATAAAGCCGACGCTGTAAAATGTGATTCAATGGATTTTTTTCAAGGCGACCCATTAAAAATCGGATTAAAAGTTTATGATAGTTCAAAATTGGAAGTTTTCGAAAGAAAAACTAACGGAAATCCGTATAAAGAGCTTAATTATTATTGCGGAGTAGTTTGGAACAGGATTTATAATAGAAAATTTTTGTCGGATAACGATATATGGTTTAAAGACGGGCTTTCCCTTGCGGAAGATACTGTATTTAATTGGCTTTGCGGAGCATATGCTGAGAAACATGTTATGACACACAATATTTTATATTTTTATAGAAAAAATCGTACAGGTTCATTGATGTCAACCGATTATCATGATTTGAAAAAAAGATTTGATGTTTATATTGACGTTATACAATGGCTTAGCGATAATAGAGATAGATTTAATTTTGATAATAGCGATGAGTGGATAGTTTCTAGTATGTTAGTGGTAATTTATAAACAGCTGACTGAAAATTTAGAAGATACAAATCCGATGAAATCATATTATGCGAACAAATCTGTTAAAATAATTGATAAGTTTATAAGTGACTATGATGTCAATATTTCCGGTACATATTTAAATGAAATAAATTTTTTGCGAAACATTGCCAAACATGCTGAGAGTAATATTTGAGGAGAGAAAGATTTTGAATAGTTCGGGAAGTTTAAAAAATCAGTTGAAAATGATGTATATTTTTTTGGTAATTATTTTTTTGTTGACCTTGATTGGCGGATTTATATTTATTACAGAATCTAAAAAGCCAAAAATTTCTGTTATAGTACCTGTTTATAATACCGAGAAATATTTGGACGAGTGTCT
>JAUNCP010000051.1:0-861 GCA_030526535.1 Clostridia bacterium
AATATGCCATTGTTTTCTACACTAACTGCAGTAACTGTAGATACATAACAAGGATCACCAAATGTTGAATTTTCAGCATTTAATTTACCACTTGACACAGTAATATTCCCGATAAAAAATGATTTATATGCGTTTAATATACCACTTCCTTTTATATTAAAAACCACACCATAAAAATTTGATCTATCAGCATTTAATATGCCATTGTTTTCTACACTAACTGCAGTAACTGTAGATACATAACAAGGATTACCAAATGTTGAATTTTCAGCATTTATTATACCATCTAACAAAATAACATTTTTATAAAATTCTGATATATCAGCATTTAATGTGCCATTTGAAACAGTAACCTCTCCACTAATACCTGAATCATTGGCATTTACTGTACCATTATTTTCTATAGTAACATTTTCAAGAATATCTGATCCATCTGCGTTTAACATACCACCTGACACATTAACATTTCCATGAATTGCTGATCCACCGGCATTTAATATACCGCCTTCTTCTACAGATAATTTTCCTTCGTCAGTAAAAAAGAATGACGATCCCTCAGCATTTAATTTACTATTATTTTTTATAAAAAAAGAAGACTTACTATTATTAAAAGATGCATCTGGAGTATTTAATGTACAATTTGACAAAATAATTTCTCTATTATAGAAGTCTGCTCCTTGTAAGTTTAGTATTAAATTTTTAAAATTTTCTTTTATGTCAAAATTAACATTAAATCTTTTATCTTTATGTTTTCTTACTATTAAATTCACATTATTAAAATTTTTTTCATTTCCATTCACTTCTATTATTTCTAATTCTTCGAGTTTACTGATTATTGAATTAATATGATGCTCTTCAAAG
>JAUNCP010000051.1:871-5828 GCA_030526535.1 Clostridia bacterium
CATCATTCAGTAAAAAAAATATAATGGCTTTTTCCTTGTTACTACCATCATTAAATTTTAATATATCGCATTTATTATTATTATTCAAATTTACTTCTTCAAAATTAACAATATTAGTAACCGAATTTCTTAATTTTTTCCAATCATCTATTTTATCTGTTATAAATTTTTTTACTACATTGTATATTTTTTTTTCACTTTCGTTTAGCGATTCATATAACTCTTTTTCTAATTTATATTTACATTCATTTGTTACATCACCAAATATTTCCACTCGGTCTACTAAAAAATTACATAAATTACAACATTTTTTCATAAACTCATTTTTACGGTTTTCTTCAAACTCTTCCTTTAATTTTTCAATTTCTTTTTTCTTCCCATCTCCAAGAATAAATTCAGCGTTGGAAAGCATAGTGTATGGGTCCCAGTATTCTTTTCTATCCAGTTCCAGTTCCCAGGCTTTTACAATTTGGGTGTTTAGGAAACTTCCCATTGCCAATGTCGCTCCGAGAACAGATGACAATACCTTTTTCCCGATTTTTTTAAAATTAAACATAAACTCACTCAACTTTCGTAAAAAATTTTTAGGTTTTATATATTTATTATAATTCGATTGTATCACACTGTAATTAAAAAGTCAAGCTTTTTTAACATAATATATATATATATATATATCAATGTGATTTACAGAAAATTTATTAATTCTGCATAAAATAAATTAGCGCTTTTATTGTTAGGCAGTTACACCTTTTTTGGATATCGCTGAACTACATGCTATTGCGTGGTTTCGGGCATATAAAAATCATTCTGAGAAATCAGAGCGATTTGCGTGTTTTATATACAAACTATTTTTTGGGTATTTTCAGTATTTGCCCGGGGTAAATTATATCGGTTGGCAAACCATTTATAGCCATAATCTCGTTATATCTCGGACCGTATTCTAAAAAGTATAAATAAAAAACATTAATATCTATTTATTAAAAAAATTAGAATGAAGTGTTTTAATCATCTTAAATGCAATCGGGCCGGCAGTTTTTATGCCAAATCCACCGTTTTCTACCATTACAACGAATGCTATAGGAAAAGTTTTATCGTACGAAAATCCAACCATCCAACTGTGCGGCTCTTTTTCTTCTCCTACTTCTGCCGTACCTGTTTTAGCACACATCACCGCTTTTCCGAAATTTGCGTCACCATAATGACTTTTAACAGCATATCGCATTAATTCTCTAACTTTCTGCGAAGATTCACTATTAAAAATTTTTTTAGAAGATGTTTTTAATCCTGCCGAGTTAAACGCCGAACTATTAGACGACATTGCTTTTATAATCTTCGGTTCAACACAAATCCCGCCGTTTGCTATCGCACCCATAATTTTTAACATGTACATTGGACAGACTCTATTCGTATACTGCCCTATTGCAGACCAACACAAATCCGCGTCCGAAGCATTTTCGACTTTATACTCACTCTTAGCGATTTCCATTCCGTCAAAATGTTCAGGTTTATTAAATCCGTACTCCTCCATTTTAGATTTCATAACGGATTTTCCGAGTTCGTATCCTATATCACCAAAAACTATATCGCAAGATTTAGAAAAACCATTTTTTAGGTTTATTTTTCCGTGCTTTTCCATACAAACAACTTTTTCGCCATTAACAAGCTTTTCTTTATTACATTCAAAAGTTTTTGATTCTACCGAAGGCATTGAATCAAATCCTGCCATAGCTGTGAAAATTTTGAATATTGAACCAGGAGTAAACGCTGATGAAATTGCACGATTTAAATAAACGCCTTCGTATTCTGAATTATCTTTCGACAAATCAGGACGATTATAAACATCATACGTTGGTAAACTTACCATGCAAAGTATATCGCCGGTTAAGTAATTATAAGCAAGTGCCGTACCTTTTTTTCCTTTAAAACTTTTTGAAATACTACTACACAAACTACCGTCTAGCGTTAATTTTATATTTTGGCTTATATTTAGAATTTTTGGAGCGCCAAAACCCGTTATAAAATTGTAGCCGAAAAGTTCTGTACTGTATCTACTTTGAACAGAAGTCGGAATTAGCACCGAGCCATCTCCAACTGTATGCAAAAGTGCTTTACGTATTCCCTCGTCATCACAATATCTTCTTTTTCCGTCTACGGTTTGAGCTAAAATTACATCGTTAGCGTCTAAAATTTTCCCACCGGACATTGCGCCTTCAGAGAGATGTCTGTTCACAGGAGAAAATGCCCATATATTAGATTTTGTTACGAATTCATATATATAAAATCCTATACCGACAAAAAAAGCTAAAACTAACAGGTATAAAATTATCGACCTATATTTTATATTCCTCATAAATTTTATAAATCTCCGTAATTATTTATTTTTTTACCGCATATGTTCTTTCGTCCGATGATTTTATAAACGCAAGCATTCCCCAAACTGATATCATGCTCGAACCGCCTAAGCTTATAAACGGAAGTGTCACTCCCGTAAGCGGAAACAAATCGACTACGCCGAAAACATTCATCATCATCTGAAATACCAGCATTCCTGCCGCACAACAAGAGCATATAGAGTAGAACGCAGACCTACTTCTAAGACTTGCTTTTCGAGAGTAAATTCCGAGTCCGGCTATACTCAGCAAAATAGTAAGTGCGAGCAAAAATCCCCATTCTTCGCAAAGCATTCCGAAAACCAAATCACTTGTTGCAGCAAAAACATATTTTAAACATCCTTTTCCTAGTCCTAAACCCAAAAGTCCACCGCTTGCGGAATAAGTTAAAACTCTTGTTTGCTGATAACCTGTGTCGTTTATATGCTCCCAAACATGTCGCCACGCCGAAAAACGAGTTACTATATATGGTTTAAATTTCAAAATAAACAGAAATCCGAATATTGCAGATGAAATTGTTAAAAATACAGTTCTGAAACTTCCGGAACGCATAAAAGCTATCAAAATAAAAGTCACAAAAAATATACCGGCTGTTCCGAAATCTCCCATTAAGAATAGCGAACCCATACATGCTGCTGAAAAAAGTATAAACCACGTTAAATTTTTCGTTGTCTGTATTCCTCTCAAAGTAGATGCTCCGAAAAATATAAATATAATTTTTATAAATTCAGACGGCTGAAATGAAAATTTGCCAAGCATAATCCAGTTTTGAGAACCATTTTTTACTTTCCCGAAAATTAAATTTACCGCAAATAAAATTAAAGCAAGCACACCTAAATATGGTCTTAATTTCATACAAAAATCCGGGTCTTTCAAAACAAAAATCATTATATTAAACAAAACTATTCCCGCACTGAATGCTATAACTTGCGTATAAACTTCTTTTATATCCGAACAGCACGCCGTCATAATTCCTATTCCGCTTAAAAAAATTCCAAGCGTTTCGAGCTCAAAATTAACTCGTCTAAATCCAAAATTTGTGATTAAAAAACTCAGCCATGAAATTCCGGAAATAAATAAAAAAGTAAGCATAGGGAGATTATTAAATGTTTCTTTTGCAAAACACGCACTAAGAGCAGCCAAAAACTGAAAAATTGTTATAAATATTAAAAGTGAAAATGACGAATATGATTTATGTACTTGTTTTTTAATTTTATTTTTTAGACTAGGCGTATTTAAATCGTCAGCTCTTATAAGCTCATATTCCATATTACCTATTTCAATTACATCGCCCAAAAGTACTTTTTCTTGGCATTTTACTAATTTACCATTTAAATATACACCGGCTTTTGAATTTGTATCGGCAATTATCCAGCCTTCTTCTCGCCTATATAAAACCGCATGACTTCTTGAAGCAGTCGGACTGTCGACAACTATATCACAATGTTTATCCCTACCGAAAGAATTTTCCCAATATGTTATCGGTATTTTCTCTCCCGTACTTTTGCTTTTTAAAGCAATCAAAGCCCTCATAGGGCTTATACTTTCAAAAAGAGATTTAAAGCAACAGTATATTATCAAAATTCCCATAAACGGTAAAATAAGCTGTATTGAATACAGCAATACCGAAAATATCATACTCAAATTAAATTTCTCCTTAAAGTCTTTTATTTTTGCTTTCTAAATAAAAACGATTTTGCAGAACCATATAAATCTTTAAATTCTTCTGTTTTACAGAATATCACAACGTTCAAAATATTAGGAAATAGCAAACATATTGAGAAGTTCACAATTATTTTTGAAATTAAAACTGCTACTACTTCCGAAACACCAATATATGAGGAAACCAAATAAGCAATCGAATTTACAATCGATATTTTTTCGCTTAACATATCGCAAATAAAGTACGCCGAAGCACAATATATCGTAGTTAAAACGAAATATAAAGCGAATCGATAGTGATACGATTTTACTTTTTGATTAAAAACATCTCTGTAAACGATATAAGGTTGTCCCCAATATGATGTTGTCATTACGCCGATAATATTTCCGAGCATAATTCCCAATATTCCGAATGGACGTGCTAAAATCCACGAAGAAACGAAAGTTATAATTACGCCTATCATTACTAAATATTTATCTTGGTCGTATATTCCGGCGCTAACTTTTGCCATACCTATTGACTGTCTCATTCCAAAAATGTAAAGATATGCCGCTATTGAAATCGTAATACTCAAATTAAACGCAGAACCTACGCCTGTCCATAAATTTATAAAAGGAGTTGCCAAACACAAAAATGATGTAGCGGCAAATGAGTATATTAAAAAGTTTAGAAAATATATTGTGTTGTATTTTTTAAAAACTTTATCTAAACTATTCGTACTTAAATAGCTTCCAAAACTAGACGATATTCCATTGAATACTTCCAAAATAACAGCTAACAAAGATGTAATTATTTTCATATAATTCGAATGCATACCCTTCGTTTCTAAACCAAGCACATATGTAATTAATAGTCCTGCCCCTACTGTAGTGCCCACACTAGAAAACTTATGAAAAAAAAGTGC
>JAUNCP010000052.1:0-3739 GCA_030526535.1 Clostridia bacterium
TATTTTATTTAAATGTATCTTTTGGGCACTGCCATTTATTTTTTTCTTTTGCAAACTTTTTTCCTGGTTTTTGTTTTATTTTTATTTATAATCCGTTTGTTTTTCGAAACCGATTTCTTCTTTATTACTTTCTTTTTACTAACTATTTTTTTCTTTTTATTTATAGGACGTTTTTTAATCGGTGGATTACTTTTATTATTGTTTGTCTCTTTTTTAGGGATTTCAATCTGTTCTATGCCAGGGGGTAATTTGAAATTTCTATAACCATTTTTGGTTTTTATTTCATCATTTTCATTTTCATATGGGGTACCAATGCAATGATCTTTTTGTATTTCTTTATTTGATATATTGAAATAATCATAAGATATTTTATCTTTCCGCTCAGCATCGCACGTTATATTTAAATCCCAAGTCACATCAGTATGTTTCCAAGTATTACCTATTTTAACAATATTCCAAGAATGGTACCCATTTTCATTATCTTTCGCCATTCCGTGAATCGTTCTACAATCAATCCCAATTCTATTCATTAAAAGCTGATAAGCTTTAGCTATTCCTTCACAAACCGCCTTTCCTTCGCATAAACATCCGTATGCAGTGTATACTTTTTCTTTTACTGCTTCAGATTCTTCCTTTGGGTATTTAAAATATTTACAATTTTTACAAATATAATCATGAATGAATTTAGCTTTTTCTAAATTAGTTGCGTTTTCTTTAAGTGTTTCATTCATGTTTTTTAAAATATTATCAACTTTTTTATTTAATTCTTCGGATTTCTTTAATAACTCATCCTTAGAAAAAACTGAAACCGAAACTATCATAAAATAATCTTTGTAATCAGGTCGTGTCGTTGGAATATATTCTTGTATATCTAATATACCAGTTAACGAAGGAAAGTCAGATTTCATTGCATCAACAATTTTAAATCTCTTATCATCATCAAGCAAGCGATAGGATTCTTTATCGTCATTTATAGGAACCGAATGATTTTTTATAAAATTATACACATTATTATCTTTAAACCAAGCTGTGTGTATATAAAGTCCATTTTCGCTTTTTTCTTCGTTAAAATTCTTATCATCACATGTTAAATATGTGATATACAGTACTTTTTCTTCATCTGAAAGTGTATTGTATCCAGACAATACTTGTATACTTCCATCTTCTCTACGTATTATATCTTCTACATTTTCGGGTTTTGACTCTTTTAAAACGTTTTCGTTTAATTCTTGATTTTCTACTGATGTCACTTGTTCTGTAACTGAAGCTGAAGCTGATACATTGAAAATTGATATTAAAGATAATAACAACGATAATACTTTTTTACTTTTGACATTCGACATCTTTTATTCTCCAATTTTATAAATTTACTATATTATATCATTAATTTATTTAAAAAGCAATCACTTAAGATTAAAATTGTAGCAATTTTTTAATTGAAATATTTTTAATATATGTTTTCCAAATCAAAAAACAATTCTATAACAAAATGCTATAGAATTGTTTTTTTGAATTATTTTGTTTTTCCTAGCTTGACTCGCCAACGATGAATCTATGCAAGAAGCTTTTTGTACGTTCATTTTGTGGATTTACAAGAATTTGCTCCGGTGTTCCTTGTTCACATATTTTTCCATCATCCATAAAAATAATTTTATTTGAAACTTCTTTTGCGAATGCCATTTCGTGAGTAACAATAAGCATTGTAGTGTTCGAATTTGCAAGGTCTTTCATTACTTTTAGTACTTCACCGACTGTTTCCGGATCAAGTGCGGATGTCGGTTCATCAAACAGCAAAACTTCAGGATCCATAGCAAGAGCCCTTGCTATTGCCACACGTTGCTTTTGACCACCGGAAAGCTGACTGGGTTTAGCATCACAAAATTTAGACATTTGTACTTTTTCTAAAAATTTAATCGCATGTTTTCTTGCATTGGCTTTATTTTTTTTCAAAACCTTTATCTGACCAATTGTACAGTTTTCGATAATACTCAAATTATTAAACAAATTAAACTGCTGAAAAACCATTCCTACTTTAGATCTGTATTTATCAATGTTATATTCACTTTTTAAAACATTGTCACCGTTATAAATTATTTTTCCGGATGTTGGTCTTTCCAACAAATTTATACATCTTAAAAATGTAGACTTACCTGACCCTGAAGGTCCGATTATACATGAAACATCTCCTTTGTTTATATTAAAATCTATTCCTTTTAAAATTTCAGTTCTATCGAACGATTTATATAATTTTTTGATTTGTATTATACTATTTTCCATTGTTTTTATCACCCGGCTTCTTTACAAAAAGTATCGGCATTGTAGAGGATGCATGTATAAATTCACGAGGTCTATCCATTCGTTTTTCAAAGTATTTCAATATTCTTGTTACTGTCAAAGTTAAAATAAAATAAATTGCCGCTGAAATTAAAAATGTTTCATATGTTCTGAAAATAGCACCTTTTATTGATTTTGTTACGAAAAACAATTCTGTCACTGAAATAACATTTAAAACCGAAGTATCTTTTATATTTATTATAAATTCGTTTCCTGTTGCAGGCAATATATTTTTTATAGTCTGTGGCAAAATTACAGATATCATAGCTTGTCCGTATGACATTCCGATAGATCTTGCGGCTTCCATTTGCCCCGGGTCTACGCTTTCAATTCCTCCACGAACAACTTCCACCATATACGCACCTGTATTAATTGAAACTATAACTATTCCGGCAATTGTAGGACTGAAATTTATCCCTACAAATTCCTGCATACCAAAATACATCACAATTGCCTGAACCATCATTGGTGTTCCTCGAAAAATTTCCACATAACAAGTAATGATTGCATTTATGATTTTCATTAATACTCTTTTCACCTCATTATGAGGTAACGGAATAGTTTTTACCGACCCTAAGCAAATTCCAATTAAAAAACCTATCGCTGTACCTGTTATTGCTATTAATAAAGTTATTCCCGTACCTTTTAAAAACCATATACCATAATTTTGTATTATGTACAAAAGCCATTCGTAAAATGTCTTTTCCACGTTTATAACTCCCTCCAAAATTAATTATTTATCGCTAACTGGTTTTTTACAGCCTTATCCATAATTTTATTTCTTGTCTCTTCACTTATCGTAGATAAAGCTTCATTTATTTCATCTTTAAGAGAACTTCCTTTTTTTACACCAATTGATATTGCAATTTCTTCTTGAGAAAATTTAAATCCTTTATCATTTTCAAATTCTATATATTTCAAACTAGGATTTGTAGAAACAACCGCCATTGCAGATGGCTTTTCACTTACATATCCATCGATTTTCCCGGCATTTAAAGCTGAAACCATAGACGAAAAGTCTTCAAGCGCTGTTTCTTTTTTTACTTTTGGAATCTGATCTATTAAATCATAGTGAATCGTACTTAATTGACCTGTTATTTTAGCTTCCGAAAAGTCTTCCAATTTAGAGGCCTCTGAGTATTTTCCGTTTTTCTTGGTTACTATAACGATATTTGAAGTATAATAATTATCTGTAAAATCTATAGCCTGTTTTCTTTCAGATGTAGCCGACATTCCGGCAATAATAGCATCAATTTTTCCGGAAGTAAGTGCCGGCAACAAGCCATCCCAATCGACTTTTACAACTTTTAATTTTTTGCCCATCTTTTTAGATATTTCACGTGCCATATAAACATCATATCCGCACGCATACCAACCATCTGAAATTTTAACGGCATCATTTTTT
>JAUNCP010000052.1:3749-5607 GCA_030526535.1 Clostridia bacterium
AGTTAAATGGAGCGTATGAACATTCCATACCTACTTTGAACACATTTTCATTTTTTTCTTCTTTAAATAATTGGCGACATTCGTGAAACATAAAAAATGTAGTTACCAAAAGTACGGATATCATAAGTATATTTTTGCAAAATTTAAAAATCTTTTTCATATCAACATCCTTTCTGACTATAATGTACACCATTTAAATTATTTACGCAACAAAAATTTCAATTTTGAACAATAAAACCCTGAGTCGACTTCTCAGGGTTGGCGATAAAAAATTATTTCTTACGAAAAATTCCAAAATAACTACCGGTTTCATCTCCGACATTTTTACCAAATTTTAAATTTTTGAATTTTTCATTTACAGTTTGTCCGGATTTTAAAGATGAAAAAGTATCTTTAGCATTAGCCATATTTTCATTTCTCATCTTATCAGATATATCCTCTTCTTCGTCATAAACCTTGGTTTGACCCAGAGCATCCTGCTCTTCATACGTTTTTCCTGAAGAAATTTCATTGCAAGAATCAGATTTATTCATCTCTTTAGCATCTGACGGAATACTATTTATGAGCTCCATATGTTTTCTGTAAACTTCTTCGACATGCTTCTTTAACTTACTACATTCAGCTTTTAGCCTTTCTGAAATTTGAAATTGTGACGAGGCCTCCTCTTTTGCTTTTTTGACTATATCGGAAGATTTTTCAACCGCTTCATTTATCATTTCGGTAGTCTTTATTTTAGCCTCATCCAAAGAATTTTCGGCAATTTTCTGAGCGTTAAGAATTATACTTCTTATCGAATTATCTTCCTCGTGAAACTTTTCTATTCTGGATTGAAGTTCTGCGACTTTTTCTTTTAACTTTTTATTTTCTTCTATTACATTATCATAAGAAATTAACATATCATCAATAAAAGTGTCAACATCTTCAGGCCTATAGCCTCCGAAATTTGCTCTTCTAAAGCTTATGTTTTTCAACTCTTCAACAGTTATCAATACGCTCACTCCAAAAAAATATTAAAATTAAATATGTATATAATCGGTTTTAACTAAAAATGCACACCCTGATTTTCTAAATCATTTATTATTGCCTCTCCCTCAAGCTCTACATTTTTTGGCGTCATAACAAACGTATCTGTTGCAACTCTTTTTATTTTTCCGCCGTGAGCATATGCAACACCGCTCAAAAAGTCTATTATACGGCGAGATTCCGCTTTTACAACATCCTCTAAATTTAAAACAATTATTCTGACTTTTAAATATTCATCTGCTATATTTCTTATTTCATCTCCGAAACATTCAGGTTTTGTCAAAACAACTTTCATTTTTGATGATGAACGTATGCTTACAACTCTATTATTTTTATGATTTGAAGAACAAGAATCTTTACCTTCCTCAATGATTTGTTCATCGTACTCTTCATCATATTCCTCGTCTGCCGGAGACCACATTTCTTTGAATTTTTCAATAATACCTGACATATATTTCTACTTTCCTTTCATAAATTGATTTTTAAAAATAAATGACCACTGAATCTATTATTACACATAAAAAAATCATTGTCAAGAATTTAATTTAATTTATAATTAAAAAAATATTTTTTATAAAATTTATTCACATAAAAGCGTGCTGTATTTTGTGAATATTTCACCTAATTATTTTCCCATCATATAAATTTTTACCACTTATTACCACTAAATCTCCCGCTTGAACATAATTTTCATTAAATGATTCTTCAGACGTATATGAACATATAATCTCTTTTTCATCCCAATAAATTGGATTTATTTTTTTGAATTTCAAATAATTTCCTCGCTTAACATATACACCCCAGGACGAATCGGACTCATTTTTATATACTGCAT
>JAUNCP010000053.1 GCA_030526535.1 Clostridia bacterium
AGTAGGAGATTGCTATTTAATGGCAGCATTAATATCATTAGCTAAAAAAAATCCACAAGCAATAGTAAACTGTTTCACTCAAGGAGTTAAAAATGTAGAAAATGAAGATGATATAGATATAAGATTTTTTCATCTAAAAGAAAATAAAGCGGTTCCAATAGTAATAACAGTAAATAAAAGAAAGATTATTGATCCAACTGGTATGAAAAACAATGCTTTGTGGCCAAAATTAATTGAAAAAGCTTACGCAGTATATAGAAAAAGAGAATACGAACGTATACTTAAGTATGAAGGAAAAAAACTAGATGGTGGTTTTTTTGAAATTGTTTTGTTTGCAATAACCGGGAAAAGTCCAAAAGTGTTTGACAATGAAAAAGATGTCGATAAAATCGTATCTAAAATAAACTCAATTTTAGAAAGTTCGAGAGCACTAGGGTGTGGTTTTAAGGAAAATTTTGAAATAAAAGATATGAAAACTAGAGAAAAAATTACAATATATAGGGGACATGCATATGCAATTGTTGGAATTGGTGAAAAAAATTCAAAAAAATATATTAGGCTTATTAACCCTTATAAAGACGACGGAAGAAAACCAGAAAATAACCTAAAAAGTAAAGAAGGAGGACATATTGCTATTAGTGTTGAAGATTTTACTTTTCATTATGAAAGCTTGGACTATACTTCTAGAAAATACCGATAATATTGCTCTTTATCGCAAAAATGTTTTTCTAAATTCTTGAAATGATTGTTTTCTAAAACTATAATATATATAAGCTAAGCTTCGAAAAGTTTTAGAAAGGAAAGTATTTTATGTCAACTGATTATAACAGCACTTTGAATTTACCCAAAACTGATTTTCCTATGAGGGCAAGTTTGCCGGAAAACGAACCCGGTACACTTGAATATTGGGAAGAAAGCAGAATTTATGAAAAAATAATGAAAAATAATAAAGAAAAACAGCACTATATTGTTCACGACGGTCCTCCATATGCAAACGGAGATATACATTTAGGCCATGCTTTGAACAAAGTTTTGAAAGACATTATTGTAAAATTTAAAAACATGAACGGCTTTAAAGCTCCGTTTGTTCCCGGTTGGGATACACATGGACTTCCGACTGAAATAAAAGCCAGAACTAAATTTGGCGCCGAAAAATCAAAATTAATGTCCGATATAGAACTCAGAAATTTATGCAAAGAGTTCGCTAGCGATTATGTAGAAAAACAAAAAAGAGAATTCAAAAGACTCGGAGTTATTGGGAACTGGGATGAGCCATATATCACTCTTTTGCCCGAATACGAAGCTGAGCAAATAAGGATATTTGCAAAAATGGCCGAAAGGGAAGGTACTATTTACAGAGGAATGCGACCTGTTTATTGGTGCCCGTGTTGTGAAACTGCGTTAGCAGAAGCAGAAATAGAGTATCAAAACGATAAATGTTACTCAGTTTATGTAAAATTTGCGGTTTCAGACGACAAAGATAAACTTAAATCTTTTGGCGTTGATATTTCGAAAACATATTTCATAATTTGGACTACAACTTCATGGACATTGCCGGGCAACGTAGCGATTTGCGTTGGGCCAAACTTTAAATACGCAGTTATAAAAGCAAACGATGAATTTTATATAGTTTCTGATGAATTAAAAGACAAAGTTATGGCTACAGGTAAAATTGAAAATTATGAAGTTTTGGGAACAATTAACGGCTCCGATTTAGAATATATGGAAGCAAATCATCCGTTTTTGAACAGAAAATCGCTTGTGATAGTTGGCGACCATGTTACAACAGAAAGTGGTACAGGGTGCGTACACACTGCTCCGGGACACGGAATGGAAGACTTCGAAGTGTGTAAAAATTACAAAGATTTACCAGTTATAGTTCCTGTAAACGGAGAAGGAATTTTAACCGAAGAAGCGGGAGAATTTTCTGGACTTAAATTCAGAGAAGCCGGAAAGAAAATTTGCGATAAATTAAAAGAAGATAATTTACTGTTTGCAGTAAAAGTTATTGACCACCAATATCCTCATTGCTGGCGTTGCAAATCAGAAATAATTTTCAGAGCAACAAAACAATGGTTCTGCTCCGTAGAAAACTTTAAGGAAGAAGCATTAAAAGCCATAGAAACAGTAAATTGGAACCCAAAATGGGGAAAAGACAGAATGATTTCTATGGTGACAGAACGCAAAGATTGGTGCATTTCACGCCAAAGAAAATGGGGCGTACCTATTCCTATTTTCTTCTGCAAAGATTGTGGCGAAGAATTGATTGATAAAGATACAATGATGAATATAGCAGATATCTTCGAAAAAGAAGGCTCAAACGCTTGGTATAATCATAACGCAGAATATTTCTTATCAAACGATACTTCATGCAAGCATTGTGGATCGAAAAATTTCGAAAAAGAACAAGATATAATGGACGTTTGGTTTGATTCCGGAACATCTCATGCGGCGGTTTGTGACAAAAGAGATGAACTCGATTTCCCTGCGGATTTATATTTAGAAGGAGCGGATCAATACAGAGGTTGGTTCCAATCCTCATTACTCACAAGCGTTGCTTCAAAAGGCTGTGCGCCTTATAAAAACATCGTAACTCACGGATGGGTAGTAGATGAAGACGGAAAGAAACAGTCTAAATCGCAAAATAATGGCGTAAGTCCTGAAGAAGTTGTAAAAAAATACGGCGCAGATATTTTAAGACTTTGGGTTTCATCTGCCGATTATCATTCAGATGTAAAAATGTCTGCCAATATATTAAAACAACTAAGTGAATCATATCGCAAAATAAGAAATACAGCGAGATTTATAATGGGAAATCTATATGATTTTAATCCCGATAAAGATATGGTTCAAAATTTAGATGAATTGTTAAATATAGATAAATGGGCAATTGCCAAACTAAATGAGTTAATAAAAAAAGTAAAAATCGGGTATGAAACATTTGAATTTTATAATGTCTATCATGCAATTCAAAAGTTCTGTATAGTGGATATGTCTAACTTTTATTTAGATATTTTGAAAGATCGTTTGTATGTCGAGAAAAAAGACGGGATAAAACGTCGTACCGCGCAAACCGTTATTTATATCGTTTTGAACACCTTAGTAAAAATGATTGCACCTATACTTTCGTATACATCAGAAGAAATTTGGAAATATATACCACATAAATCTTCTGATAATTTAGAAAGTGTATTCTTAAACGATATGCAAAAATCTTTAGATATAAAAATTTCAAATGAATTTATAAATTGTTGGGATAAAATTCAAAAAATTCGAGATGGGATAAAAAAAGTCTTAGAGATTCAAAGAAAGAATAAAATTATAGGATCATCTTTGGAGGCTGATATAAAAGTCTTTTGTAAAGGAGAATTGTATAATTTTATAAAAGAAAACGAAAAAGAATTGCAAGATGTTCTTATAGTTTCAAATATGAAAGTGTGTTCTGACGGTGCGGGAGAATATTTAATAGAAGATGTGGAAGGACTTTCGATAAATATAGACCACTCTTCATACGGAAAATGTGAACGTTGCTGGACATATCACGAATCCGTCGGCAAAAACGAAAATCATCCTACAATTTGTAGTCGCTGTGCAGAAGTTTTGGATTAAAAACAAAACCTATCTGAAAAATAATTTTTCAGATAGGTTTTTTGGTTATGAAACTTTTTCAATATCGATTTTAAGTTGTTTTATTATTCTTTTTTCAAGCCTTGAAATGTATGACTGAGAAATCCCCATTATATCCGCAACTTGTTTTTGTGTATGTTCTTGTTTCCCGTTTAAACCAAATCTCAGTTCCATTATTTCTCGTTCTCTTTTATTTAGGCTTTTTACAAAATTTAAAACTAAGCTATATTCAACCTCTTGTTCCAAATTTCCAATAACAATGTCTTCGTCACTGCCTAAAATATCGGAAAGCAATAATTCATTTCCGTCACCGTCTACATTAAGTGGCTCATCTATAGAAGTTTCATTTTTTAATTGAGAACTTTTTCGAAGGAACATTAATATTTCATTTTCTATGCATCTTGAAGCATATGTTGCGAGTTTAATATTTTTATCAGGTCTGAATGTATTAACCGCTTTTATTAAACCAATTGTTCCGATAGATATTAAATCTTCCAAAAATATTCCGGTTGAATCAAACTTTTTTGCTATATAAACAACAAGTCTTAGATTATGGGTAATTAAAGGTTCTCGTTCGCTATTGGAAGCGCCGTTTAATATCTTATCCATTATTATTTTTTCTTCTTTTTTGCTTAGCGGCGGAGGAAGAAATTCCGGACCATTTACATAATAAATTCCTTTCTTTATAAAAAATATTTTTGATTTTATGATTTTCCAAATATTATTTATTTTTATAAGTAAATTAAAATAAAAATTCTTCATTTTTTATTTCTCCTTGATATGAATTAATCTAAAATTTCCGGATTTACAAGGCAAGATATGCCTTCTGAAAAATATTCATCAGAGCAAACAGCAACATATGCTTGTTTTTTTAAATTCCCTTTTAAAACTACATATTCCGGTTTGAATGCTGGTAAGATTCCGGTTCCGGATATTGTTTTAAACGGAATCATCCTTATTTTTAATTTTTTTATTTCATTTTGATTTTCAATACTTTCAAAAATATTAAACTCAGGAATCAGTAAATTTATTTCACTTTTCTTTACAACTATAACAGGTAAATTTGAAAATGGTTCTTTCAATAAATTTCCCGTATCGATTTTTGCATTCAAAACAATATATTTATCTTTAAATTTTATTCCTATTTCATATTTAGAGCTTTTTAACTGTTTTTTTTCGATTACACGATTTATGATTTCTATTATCGTGTAAGAAATAACGGTTGAGATTATTAAAGTTAACGGAGAAATATTAAAATAAACAATGTCGTTATTTATAATCATTCCGTTTGGTTTTAAAAAACACCACAGTGTAAACATTGTTCCAGAAAAAGCAAAATTCACAGCATAAAAACAGACAATAATTTTTAAAAATTGTTTTATTTTTCTAAACTCAAACGATACTGCAACCATTATAACCGACATGAATAATTTTATTAAAATCGAAATAAATAAATTTGGTTCGGGAATAAATATGTATAAAGAATATATAGCTCCTAATATTTCACCTAAGATAAGTCTTGATAATTTTAGTTTTAAATTTAGAAATTTGGATGTTGTAAGTAAAATAAAATAATTTACAAATAAGTTTACTATTATCAAAACATCTATATAAATTACTTGTTTCATCTATCACCAACTATTTCTGAATAAAATGATATGTTTCCAAATAATATTATGCATTTTGAAATAGTGATTATTATGTCAAAAACAGGCGTATGACAAAAAATTATTTTTCATATCGTGTTACTTATTGAACCACAATTGTTTATTTATATTTT
>JAUNCP010000054.1 GCA_030526535.1 Clostridia bacterium
GCTTATGAAATTTCATTTTTTATTCCTCCAAAAATCTAAATTATTCAAAAATCTTCAAAAATTTACCTTGATTTAGTTACACAAACTTGCTTTTTGGATATGTTAAGCGATGTTGTTATCGCACTAATAATCCTTGATTTTACCAACATATCATCTCCTCCGGGACAAATAATTATCACTCCTTTTACTTTCGGTTCAATTTCCGTTACTGCTAACGCTCTTTCCACCCCATCACTATCCTTTACTGTTATGTATTTCTTTTCACAATCATCACTTTCCTTTTTTCTTGTAATTTCGCCATCAGATTTATCTTCAGACGTTTCTTTATTTTTCTTTTCTTCAACTGCATAAACAGTTTGAGAAGAGTTTTCAAATGTAACTAAAACTTTTGCTTTCCCTGCTCCGTGTATTGCGGAAACTATATTTTCTAAATTTTTTTGTAATTTTTCTTGCTTTATTTCGTCCGACACTTTCTCGCAAGACTTTAAATTAGAATTTTTTTTGCCTTCGAAATTCAAAAAGTTTGATATAAATATTAAAAATATTCCAACTAACCCTAAAGTTATCACTATTTTTATTTTTTTATCTTCTTTATCGGTGACAAAAAACTTTTCAATTAATTCACTTATTTTTGAAAAATTAAAATTTGCCATCATATTTTACTCCCTTTTTATTTTTATTCTTCCGCATTCAATAAACTTCTATTTCAGGTTTTAAATTTAAAATTTTTTGTACCTCATCTAATATTTTTTCTTTCTTATTTATATCACCCTTGTCTATATACACCTTACATTTATTAATTGATATGCAATTGTTGTCATTTAAATTCATAATCACATCAATTTTTTTCAAATTAATTCCAACGCTTCTTAAATTACTTGAAACTATATTCTCGATTTTATCTTTAAAAACCATGCAAATATCCATGTTTAATTTTTCTGTATTTATCTTACTTTTTTTATTTTCATCAAAATTTTTTTTCAAATTACAAAAATTAAAATTCATATTCTTAAATGAAAAAAATGTAATTAATACACATGTAAAAAAAATATATAAAATTGAGCGCATGAATTTTTCTAAATTTCCGGGTAAAATAAAAAATTCAGATATTACGCAAACAAATGATAATACACATAAAACTGAACTCCAATTCAAAATATGCTCCAATTTTTCATCCTCCAATTAAAATCAAAATTCCAATCGAAATTATTAAAACCACTATGCTACAAACCAAAAACGCCAATAATATAGATACAACATTTATCGCTATTTCCAAAAGCGAAACTATCTTATTAATCCCGAACATCTTACTTATTCCTACTCCGAGTTTTAAAAATAATATCCAAGATACACATTTAATTAAAATCGGCAGAAATATAAAAACACCTGCTATTATTCCGAATGTTCCGACACTGGATTTTAGAAGCCTTACACAACTTTGAACCGCTAAAACAGCTTCACTTAACGTAGTACCTACTATTGGTACACAACTATCTACTGTAAATTTGGCGATATTAGTTACTGCATTATCTGACGAAACTGCTATTACGTTTTGAATTGTAACTAAGCCGACAAACACAGACGATAATGTTTTCAAAATGAATTTTATTCCACCACAAATTTCTTTACATAGTTTTCTTAAATCGATTTGCTGAGAAATCGTAGATATAATCGCAATTCCTAAAATTATATTTAAAAGTGGCGCTAAAAAATTTACCGCGATAAACGATATAACTTGACCGAAAATCAAAATACTTGTCTGATAAACTGACGCCATTAGAGGTTTTCCTGATGCAATAGTAATCGTTGCCATAACAGGAGCTAAACACAGTACAAAACTAGAAGCGGTTTTTATTATAAGTAGCGCGCTATTTATGCATTTTGAAATTGGAATGATAACGGAAAAACAGAGCGAAAGCGTACAAACCGCTATTGATGTTTTAGAAAGTTCTTTATTTTGCGTATTCAAAAATCTTGAGAAAAAAGCTAGAAAAACAATCGCAAAAACGGAAATTAAAGAATTAAACGGCAGAAAAAAAGATTCTTTTGAAATGTCCAGCGCTTCTTTGAAAAAATCAATAATAGAAAACTTAGAAACTTTTTTGAAATCAAATTTATCAATACCTAGTTTATTTAAAGACCCCAATGTTTCTTTCAGTAAACTTTCGGCTATTTTTTTCGCTCCGCTTGATTCTAGTTGGGAATTATATATATCGTCAAAATTTATTTGCGATTTTCCTCGAACATTCGTAAAAAAAAATACGAAGGAAATTATTAAAGCTAAAATTACAAATATTCGTTTCATATCTTCATTTAGCTCCTATAATTCCAATAGCAGTTTGCATTATTTTTTCAAACAAAGGCATTGAAATCACTAAAACAGACACTTTTCCTACAAATTCCACTTGCAAAGCAAGATTTTTCTCTCCTGCATCGCTACAACAATTTGACGCAAACTGAGAAATAAAACATATTCCTATTGATTTAATTACACAAAAAAAATATTCATTTGAAATTTTGGAATATGTAATTAAACTTTTCAACTTTTCTGCAATAGGTAAAATTTTATTTAAAATCATCAAAATGATAATTATTACTGTAATAATATTCAAAGCATATGCGTATTCAGGCAAATATTTCTTCAGATATAAGGATACGAAAGAAACAAATACAGCTAAAATACTTACTGATATAATATTCATATTTTCACCTTATTTTTAAACTCCGAATACAGATTTAATCGTCTTAAAAAGAACATCTATTTCATGGATTATCATCATCAAAACAATAATAAGACCTGCAAGAGTTGTCATAATTGCCTGTTCTTCTCTGCCGGATTTTATAAGAATTTGATTCAAAATCGCAACTATTATCCCTACTGCTGCAATTTTAAAAATTAAATCTATATTCATCAGTTTATTCTCCTGTTTTTTAAACTAAAAAAGTTACTATTAGTAAACTCAAACATACTCCCAAAATCACAGGAAGTTTTTGCTTTTTCTTTTTTGTTTCCAAAGCTGAATTTATATAAAACTTTATGGTATCTAAATTATAGTCAATATAATTTATTTGACCCTTTACGTCCGTCTTGCCGAAATTTTTCGCAAAACTCAATATAAATAATTCCTCTTCTCCAGATAAATCAAAAGTTTTTCTGATATTTTCAAAAGATAATTCCCAAGCAAATTCGAATGATTTTACTTTTACAATCTTCTCAAATTTTTCAAAATATTTTCCAAGAAATTTTCTGGTTTTAAATTTATTTATTACATTAAAAATCGAACACTGAGAATAATTTATTTGATTCTTCAAATCCATTAAAAATTCGAAATAATCTTTTAAAAATTCAACATGCTTAATATACTTAAGAGATTTTTCAACCCCGCATATTATTCCGCACAAAATTAAAATTACAGAACCTACAAACTTAATCATAATATCTCACTCAACTTATGGATCGACTGTATTTCGCCGATTTTTGAAGATTTATCTAAAAACACTATCCATTCAAAAGCTTGAGAATCAAATATAAATTTCAATTGAGGGCGCAATTTAATTTCTTTTACATTATTTGCGTGAGCGCTAACGATAAATCTAACCCCTGAATTAAAACATTGAATAATATATTCAGCGTCATGGTTATCTCCGATTTCATCGCAAATTATTATATCAGGCGAAAGATGTTTTAAAGCCATCATTGCCCCTTCATGCTTTGAAACTCCCGTCAAAACGTCACTAAAACCGATATCAAATCCCATTTCCCCCCCATTAGAAGCTGACATTTCATTTTTTTCATCTATAATTACAACTTTTTTCATAGGATTTTGCGTTGAAAAAATCCTAGCTAAATCTCTTAAAATTGTGGTTTTACCGGTACATGGCGCTCCTACTATTAATACACCAGCACAATCATACTTGATTTTCTCGTAGATTTTTTCTGAACAATCTTTTATTTCTTTTGCGATTCTAAAATTCAATGAAGTTATATTTTTTATATTTGATATCTCGCCTTTTTCGTAAACTATTTCTCCACAAATTCCAACTCTATTTCCACCGCTTATAGTTATATATCCATTTTTTATTTGACTTTGAAAGCTGTAAACAGAATATCCGCATAATTTCCAGAAAAAATCATTTAATTCCGAAAACGTCAAAACCAATGCTTTAAATGTATCGAATTTTTGTGAAATATTTCCGTTTTCGTTTAAAAAATAAATATTATTTTCAATTATTAAAGCCGTACATTTATCCGATTTAATTCTAATTTCCGTAACACGACTTTTTATGTTATCCTGCAAATAATTCAATGATTTTTTTATTCTTACAGGCATTAATTCAATTAATGAATTGAATTTTTCTAAAGCTGTTTCTTGATTTTTTTTGCAAAACATTTTTGTCTCACCGTCCCATAAATAAATATGGACAAGATTATTAATTTAGAACAATTATAAAAAAATTATCCTTATTGGTTGAAAAATATACATAAATGATATATTATTTAATGATATAAAATGCTTTTTGTGTACTTTACTCTTATACATCAATTTTTTGGAGATGATATTTTGAAAAAATTCCTAAAAACAACTTCACTTCTTATAACATTAAGCCTTTCCTTACTACTAACGGGATGTGGCAAAAATAATGAACAGGAAAATAATCCCATTCAGAAAGAAAGAAACTATGATATATTCGTTTATAACTCAGATGGAAATATTGGCGAATCATTCAGAAAAATGTGCGATGACTACACAAGTCGTAGCGGAGTAACCATAAGAACCGTTACGCCTTCTGACGAAGAAAATACTTTTGATAATTTACAAAATTATTTGTCAGGAAATAATCCTCCGACAGTATTTTCCGTAAGTAGCATTTATGAATTAAATAAATTAAAAGAAAATTCTCAAATTTGGGATTTTAACAATGCTACAGAAGATTCGTTTAAAGAAATTGTTAACTCTATACCGGAAGAGCTAAAGTTAAGCTCTAACACAGTAGATAGTTTTGGCATTCCTTATACCATTGAAGGATATGG
>JAUNCP010000004.1:0-8296 GCA_030526535.1 Clostridia bacterium
AAAAGATAAGAAGGTAGGGGAAAAAATAAAAATGTAAAAAACATAAATTTAAAAATAAATTTTTTCATCGTAATCAACCTCAATAAAAAATAATTTTACAGTTATAATTTTATACTACTTTGTATTTATTTGCAATATACTCTTTGATTTTATTATTATAAAATGTATTTTATTTATAAAAAATATTTTCGAAATTTTAAGTCGAAACCAGTCTAAATATATTTTTTGCGATAATTTATGGATAGATTGACTAATACCAAAATTAAATTTATTATAAAAAATATGAGTAATAGCTGAATTTATAAAAATTCAAAAAGTAGTGTTTTATTAATAAAATATATAAATTTTCAAGAATTCTATGCATTAAAAATCAAATTCGAAAATATATTAGATTTTATTTAATAAAAAATATTAAAATCAAACTATAATTTTATGATATATTAACTTTTTATAATTCATTTTTATCTTTTAACAGCTTGAATCGTAATTCGGATTCAAAAAAACTATTTAATGATAAATTTGATACTTTGCTGTCTATTGATAATGGCTCAGGATTATTTGGGTTATATCTCAATAAATTCCAGTAGCCCGATTCGACTGCTTGTTTTGCTGAAAGCATGGAATTTTTCATTCCGCCTTTTATTCCGTGATTAATACAAGGAGAATAAGCGATTATTATTGACGGGCCGTCATAATTTTCAGCTTCATTAAAGGCTTTTAAGCATTGATTATAATCTGCTCCGAGTGCAACTTTTGCAACGTATACGTTTTTGTAACTCATAGCAATTGCCGATAAATCTTTTTTAGGTGTTTTTTTGCCTGTTGAAGCAAATTGCGCTATAGCTCCCTTTGGGGTTGCTTTTGATGCTTGCCCTCCGGTATTAGAATATACTTCCGTATCAAAAACCAAAATATTAACATTTTCGCCGGATGCAATTACATGGTCGAGTCCTCCGAATCCTATGTCATATGCCCAACCGTCTCCGCCGAATAACCATACTGATTTTTTAGAAATATCGTTTTTATTTTTCAACAAAAATTTAGATATTTCTTTTTGTTCACCATTTTTTTGATTAAATTCATTTTCAAGATAATTTATTAATTTTTTAGACGCAATATCGTTTAATTTTGTATTACTAAAAGTATTTAAGTATTCATCGCAAATTGAGTTTAATAGTTCCGAATTTGAAATTTCTTTCAATTTACAAATAGCGTTTTTGATTTTATTTCTCTTGAATTTTTGTGCCAGAACTATTCCGAATCCGAATTCAGCGTTGTCTTCAAATAAAGAGTTTTGCCACGCCGGACCTTTTCCATTATTGTCCGTTGTGTACGGAGAAGATGGGAAAGAGCCTCCCCAGATTGACGAACAACCTGTTGCGTTTGCAGTTATCATTTTATCTCCGAATAATTGCGTTGCTAATTTTGCGTACGGAGTTTCTCCGCAACCTGCACATGCTCCTGAAAATTCCAACAATGGTTTTTTAAACTGACTTCCTTTTACTGTTGTTTCTTTGAATTTTTCAAGAACAGTAGCTTTTTCGCTTAGTTTTTGTGAGTAATCAAATGTAGCTTGCTCGCTTAATTCATCTTCGATTGGCGACATTTCAAGTGCTTTTTGCTGTTTTAAACCGGGACAAGCTTTAACGCAATTTTCACAACCGGTACAATCTTTTGGCGATATGGTGACGGAAAATTTCAAATCATTTACGCCTATCATTTTCTTATGCTTAAAATTTTCGGGCGCTTTTAATAACTCATCATTATTTATAGCGTTAATTCGTATGCAAGCGTGCGGACAAACTAGCGAACAAAAGCCACATTGTATGCAGTTTTCCGGTATCCATTTTGGAACAAAACTTGCAGTACTACGTTTTTCGAAAGCAGATGTTCCTAAAGGAATTGTTCCGTCTACATAATTCAAAAATGCTGATACAGGTAAATCGTCGCCATGCTTAATGTTTATAGGCGTTACGATATTTTTCATGAAATTTTGAAGAGTATTGTTTTCGGAAAAATTCTCGTTGGTGTTTAAATCATCATTTTCAGAAATGTTTTTCCAAGATTCATGTACATTAATTTTTTTAATGGATTCCATACCTTCTTCGGCGGCAATATGATTTAATTTTACTACTTGTTCACCTTTTTTTGAGTATGTTTTAGTTACTGCGTCTTTTATTAAATCTAAAGCTTTTTTTTCGTTAATTATCTTGGAAATTTTGAAAAATGCAGCTTGCAAAACGATATTTATTCTTCCGCCTAAACCTATTTTTTCACTTATATCGGTAGCATTAACTGTATAAAAATTTATATTATTTTTTGCAATATATTTTTTTATTTTATTTGGAAGAAGTTTTTCAATTTCATTTTCATTCCAACTGCAATTTAAAAGGAAGCTCCCGTTCGGTTTTATTTCGTTAACCATATCATATTTATAAATATATTCGGGTGTGTGACAAGAAACAAAATTTGCTTTATCTACATAGTAGGTCGATTTTATTGGAGAACTCGCAAATCTTAAATGAGATATAGTTACACCGCCGGATTTTTTTGAATCATACTGAAAAAATCCTTGTACATATTTTTCGGTATTATCGCCGATTATTTTTATAGTATTTTTAGCTGCTCCGACAGTTCCATCGGAACCAATTCCCCAAAATTTACACGAAAAATTATCTTTCGGGGAAGTTGTTATTTTTTCGGAAATTGTCAAAGAAAGATTAGTGACATCATCTTTAATTCCTATAGTAAATCTTTTTTTCGGTTTTTCGGAATCCATATTTCTATATACAGCAAGAATTTGAGATGGGGTAGTGTTTTTAGAACTTAAACCATATCTGCCGGAAAATAATTCGATTTTTCTATTCGATTTTTGAAGCGCAGCCAAAACATCTAAATATAGCGGTTCACCAATAGAGCCCGATTCTTTTGTGCGGTCTAAAACAGAAATTTTCTTTACGGTTTCGGGCAAAATTTTTAATAAATATTCCGCAGAAAAAGGCCTATATAATCTTACTTTTACAAGACCGACTTTTTCGCCATTTGATAGCATATAATCAATAGTTTCTTCTATCGTTTCACAAACCGAACCCATGGCAACTATTATTTTTTCAGCATCATTGGCTCCGTAATATTCAAATGGTTTATAGCTCGTGTTCGCTAAGCTATTTATTTTTTCCATATAAGAGCTAACAATATCAGGCACATTATCGTAATACTTGTTGCAAGCCTCACGATTTTGAAAATATACATCATCATTTTGCGCTGTTCCACGCATTACAGGAGTTTCCGGATTTAATGCGTTTTTTCTGAATTTTTCTAATTCTTTGTAGTCGACTAAATTTTTTATGTCGTCGTAATCCAAAAGTTCGATTTTTTGAATTTCGTGAGAAGTTCTAAATCCATCGAAGAAATGCAAAAATGGAACGTGACTTTTTATTGCGCTTAAATGAGCTATTAAAGCCATGTGAAAAGCTTCTTGCGGATTATTAGAAGATAGCATGGCGTACCCTGTTTGTCTGCAAGCGTATACGTCGGAATGGTCGCCAAAAATAGAAAGCGCATGAGTTGCGACTGTTCTTGCCGCTACGTGTATAACATTCGGCAAAAGTTCTCCTGCCATTTTGTACATATTCGGAATCATTAATAATAGCCCTTGCGAAGACGTAAACGTTGTAGCTAAAGTTCCGGCGGCTAATGCACCATGGACAGTTCCGGCAGCTCCCGCTTCTGATTGCATTTCAAAAACTTCTACAGGCGAACCGAAAATGTTTTTTTTGTTTTGGCAAGAGTATTTATCCGTAACATCTGCCATTACAGAAGACGGCGTAATGGGATAAATTGCCGCAACTTCGCTAAGTGCGTATGCCGCATGAGCACATGCGGTATTTCCATCCATTGTGGTTTTAGTTATTTTTTTATTCAACTGATAGTCCCTCCAAGATTTACTTTTTCTGAACTGATTAAAAATATTTTTTCGTCAAATCCGCCACGTTTTTCCTTTTTGCTAAGTCTTACTTTTTCGATTTCTTCAAATGTTATATCTTGATTTTTTACGATGCTGTGTATAACTTCGAATAAATCCGCAAGTTCTTCCGTTAAATGTTCTTTGTTTTCAGCAGAAATAACTTCGGCGCATTCTTCCGTTAATTTTTCAAAAAGAGCGATTCTATATTCTTCGTTATTTAAAATTTTAATGTCGGGATGACCTCCGTTTTTAATTATAATCTCCGGGATTTTATCTCTGACTAATTTATTGAAATATACTGGTTTATTCATAATTTTTATCCTTTCGATTTTGTCACTTAAATTCAGATTTTAGCACTTTAATTTTAAACAGTATAAAAGATGACGATTTTGCCGAATCAAAGTGTTTTTTTAATTTTGGACACGCTTCGAACATTTCGAATTTAATTTTCAAATCTGTACATTCAGTAGCTTGACCGATTATTCTCAGCAACTGTCTTGTTCGTGGTTTTACTGCCACAATTTGTATATTTCCGTCATTTTTTATTTGTTTGTGGGCATCGTTGAAAATGCTTGTGGATATATACAAATATTCATTTTTCTCCATTATCGCACCAAAAGGTCTTGCGGCGGGGAAATCTCCGTTTTTTGAGACAACTATAAAATGGTCGCATTCTTTTAAAAAGTCGTATATTTTGCTCATTTTATTTTTTATTATCAGTATGCTTTTGCCCAATAAACTAAGTGTTTAGCTTCTTTTCCGCAGAATGCACATTTAGTATCTATTTTTTCTTCGTTGTCACGAATGCATCTCGAAGTGAAAGCGGTAATTTCCTTTGATTTTTTCTCGCAGTTTTCATCTCCGCACCACATTGCTTTTATAAATCCCGGTTTTGATTTTGCAATATTTTCAAATTCTTCAAAATTATGCGCTTCATAGGTCATTTGATTTCTGCGCTCTAATGCTTTTTTATATATTCCTTTACGCAATTTTTCTAAAAGCTCAGGAATGGCAACTTCTATATCGTTTAAATCCACGAATGTTTTTTCTAAATTATCACGTCTTACGACAACGCACTGATTTTTTTCGATGTCTTTAGGGCCGATTTCAATTCTTAATGGTACACCACGCATTTCGTGTTCAGAAAATTTCCAACCCGGAGATTTATCCGATATATCAGTTTTTACTCTGCAGATTTTTCTTAATCTACCTTCAAGTTCTTTGGCTTTTTCGAGTACACCTTCTTTTTGCATTGCAATAGGAATAATCATAACTTGAACAGGAGCGATTGCAGGAGGAAGCACAAGACCTCTGTTATCCCCGTGAACCATAATGACAGCGCCAATCATTCTTGTCGTACAACCCCAAGATGTTTGATATGGATTTTGTGGTTTATTGTCTCGGTTTTGAAATTCTATATTAAATGCTTTTGCAAAATGATTTCCAAAATAATGACTTGTTGCGGACTGAAGAGCTTTTCCATCATGCATTAATGCTTCTATTGTATATGTAGATTCCGCACCGGCAAATTTTTCGCTTTCGGTTTTTTGACCTTTTATTGCAGGAATAGCTAAATATTTTTCGAAAAAATTGTGGTAAACATCAAGCATTTGCATGGTTTCATTCTTAGCTTCTTCCGCAGTTTCATGGATAGTATGACCTTCTTGCCATTGAAATTCCGAAGAACGCAAAAATGGACGAGTTGTTTTTTCCCAACGCACCACATTGCACCATTGATTATAAAGTTTTGGTAAATCTCTCCAAGAATGTACGACTTTCGCATAGTGTTCGCAAAAAAGCGTTTCGGATGTGGGTCTTACGCAAAGTCTTTCTTGTAATTTTTCATTTCCGCCATGAGTTACCCAAGCAACTTCCGGCGCAAAACCTTCTATATGGTCTTTTTCTTTTTGAAGTAAACTTTCAGGAATAAACATTGGCATAGAAACATTTTCATGACCAAGTTCTTTGAATTTTTTATCAAGGATAGACACCATGTTTTCCCAAATAGCATAACCATAAGGCTCTATAATCATACAACCTTTTACACTAGAATAATCCATTAGCTGCGCTTTTCTTACGATGTCGGTATACCATTTAGCAAAATCATCTTCCATAGCTGTTATTTCTTCGACTTGTTTTTTTGTTTTAGACATAAAATATTCGCTCCCTTAATTTTATAATCATAATTATACACCAATGTCATTATGTTTTTAAAGTATTTGAGCAAATTATAGTTTTTAAAATTTAAAAATGATTTTAAGAGAGAAAATTATATAAATAAACGAGTAAAATAAAGATTTTATGTTTTGTAATTAAATTTAGTGTTGACAGCTTAAATAGTAAAATGATATGATTTATATCGTTAGATATTAATAATATTTTTATAGGAGGATGAACAATGTCTACATACATGCCAAAAAGCAATAATGTTGAACGTAAATGGTATATTATAGACGCAGCCGGAAAACCACTCGGAAGAACGGCAGTTAAAGCAGCAAATTTGCTCCGTGGAAAAAATAAACCAACTTTTACGCCTCATGTTGATTGCGGAGACCATGTAATCATTATCAATTGTGAGAAAGCTATTCTTACAGGAAAGAAGCTTACTCAAAAGTATCATTATCACCACACGGGATATATCGGTCATCTTAAAAGTACGAGATACGATAAACTTATGAAAGAACATCCCGAAAAAGCAATGCACTTGGCAGTAAAAGGAATGCTTCAAAGCAATTCCTTAGGCAGAAAACAAATAACAAGATTACGTGCTATTGTAGGTTCGTCACATAATCACGAAGCACAAAAACCAGAAATGTGGAAAGATGCGGAGGGAAGTAAATAATGTACGAAAAAGAGCCATTCTTTTACGGAACCGGAAGAAGAAAAAACTCCGTTGCAAGAGTAAGACTTTATAAAGGTAAAGGAAAAATAATTGTTAACGGCAGAGAAATCGACGATTATTTTGGCCTCGAAACATTAAAAGTCATAGTTCGTCAGCCATTGGTACTTACAGAAAACGAAGGTAAATTCGATATAATCTGTAATGTAAATGGTGGTGGTGTAGCGGGTCAAGCAGGAGCAATAAGACACGGGATTTCAAGAGCGCTTCTTGAATTTGATTCTGAAAAGTACAAATTAAGCCTTAAAAAAGCAGGTTTCTTAACACGTGACCCGAGAATGAAAGAGCGTAAAAAATACGGTCTTAAAAAAGCAAGAAAAGCTCCTCAATTCTCAAAGAGATAATTTTATCTGTATATTTATATTTAGTTTTATATATCTTTTTAAACAATTTTTCAAAAAAGGTGATGAGTTAGCTAAAAGCTGAAGCGATATGAATGATTATATAATACTTGCAGATTCAACATCGGATTTGCCTTTAGAAATTGTTAAAAAATTTTGTGTAGAAGTTTTGCCCATGAAAATAACAATAGACGGCAAAAATTATAATGATGACGAAATAAATCTAGATGATTTTTATAAGAAAATCAAAAATAGAGTTTCAACATCTACTTCACAAATAAATCCGGGGGAGTTCGAAGATTATTTTGAAAAATATCTTCAAGACGGAAAAGATATACTCTATGTGTGTTTTTCATCCGGTTTGAGCGGAACTTATAATTCTGCTTGTATTGCTGCAAAAAGCTTGATGCAGAAATATACAGACAGAAAAATAATAGTTGTCGATTCTCTTTCGGCAGCATGTGGCGAAACTATACTTATAGATATGCTTATCAAGAAAAAATTATCAGGATATAGTATAGAAGAAGTTGAAGATTTTGCAAATGACATTAAAATGAAAATTTGTCATTGGGTGGTTGTTGATGACCTCTATCACCTGCAGAGAGGCGGTAGAATAGGTAAGACCGCCGCCGTTGTCGGAAGTATGATGAATATTAAGCCTATCATAAAAATGGATAGTAACGGAAAATTGATTCTTTTTGGAAAGTCAAGAGGTAGACAAAAAGCAATTGATGTTATAGTTTCTAAATTAGTCGAGTTTGGTGAAAATTTAGAATATCAAACAATATATATATGTCATACGGGCTGTGAAGAAGAAGCCGAAAAATTGTCTGAAAGATTATTTAACGAATTTAGTATAAAGAATACAGTTATAGTTCCAATTGGTGCTACAATAAGTTCGCATCTTGGAACAGGCGCATTGGCGCTAATATTCTTAGGTAAAGAAAGATAAGTTTACAGAAAGGGGTTTATAGAAAATGCCAAATATTAAATCAGCTAAGAAGAGAGTAAAAGTAACTCTTACAAAAGCTTCAAGAAATAAAGCATATAAATCAATGCTTAGAACGGCTGTAAAAGCCGCTCTTTCAG
>JAUNCP010000004.1:8306-31729 GCA_030526535.1 Clostridia bacterium
GAGAAAGCCGGAATAAGCGGAGAGGCAGTGAAAATCGCATTAAAAAAACTTGATATGGCTGTATCAAAAGGTATTATACATAAGAATACGGCTGCGAGAAAAAAAGCTGCTATAATTCGTAAGTGTAATTCAGTTGAATGATAAAATTGTTTTTGTTATCTCCAACTATTTATTTAAGTATAATTGGTTGGGGATTTTTTATTATTTTAATTATGTCTAAAAATGTCGTAATATCTGAATATATAAAATATTTTATAAAAATTCAATTGACACAAAGTTTATCATTTTGATATTATATACAAAAATAAGTATGGTTTTGCTTTTTTTTATAAGCAAGAGGAGGAAACTTTTTGATAAATGCTATATTTGACAGAAAGTCCAAGAAAAATTTTTTGGCTTTTTTGATGGTATTTTTATTGGGAATTTTAAGTTTTTTTGGTTTAAAACACTATTATTATGAATATTACAAAAAAATAAATATTCCAATAGCTATGGCATTAGATGATGGATATTTATATCCAACAATAGTGTCTATAACGTCGATGATGGAAAATAAAAACAGAAATTCATATTATAAATTTTATATAATGCATCCTGGTGAATTTAGCGATGAAAGTAAAGTTAAATTAAAATCGTTAGAGAATAAGTATAGTGGCTGTAATATAAATCTTATAGATATGTCGGATAAGTATAAAAATGCTTATGATAAAGGCCATATAACAACGCCAGCGTATTACAGACTTTCTTTATCTGATTTGTTCCCGGATTTAGATAAGAGAATTTGGTTAGACGGTGACACTCTTGTATTTAAAGATTTGAGAGCGATGTACAATTTATATATGACAGGGCTTTATTATAGAGGTTTTTTAGACAATAGTTGTAAATTTCCGGAAAAATTCGGTATATATGATAATGATCACTATATTTGTGATGGCGTAATGGTTGTAAATTTAAAAGAATTAAGAAATGATAACATGGTTGAAAAATTCAACGATTTTATAGAAAAAAATAACGACAGACTTGAGCAACACGATCAAACTGTAATAAACATTTTATGCTATAAAAAAATTCAAAAATTACCGACAGTTTTTGGGTTTATAAACTATTATAGTACAGCAAAAGAGGCGAAAAATTACACCGAATGTCTAATAGCAAAAGATTCATATAGTAAAGAAGATATGGAATATGGTTTTAATAATGTTGAAGTTTTGCATTGCGTTAGAAAGCCATGGAAAGACCTTGAGGTACCATTTGCGGAAGTATGGTGGGAATATGCAAAGAAAACAGATTATTTCGAAGAGATAAAAACTAAATATCCCGTTATTTAAAGATTAAATTTCGTAAAAACGCTTGACAAAAAAATTTATATGTTATAAAATTGTAAATGAAAATGAAGTAGAGCTGATTTGCTTTCACCTTTAATGAATATATCGTTAGGGTCAATAAATTTTATGACTGTAAGTTATAATGGATATTTATTGTATGAGCAAATTTTTGCTCGTACAATTTTTTGTTTAAAAAGCTATTGCTTTTTAAAATTTCGTGGAGGTGCTTGAATATTAGCAATAAAGAACTTCAAATCAATGATGAAATCAGAGATGCAGAGGTAAGACTTGTCGGTGTTGATGGTTCTCAGATAGGATTGGTTTCAAATTCAAAAGCAAAGTCAATGGCTGAGCAAGCGGGTTTGGATTTAGTTAAAATAGCCGCAAAAGCTGTTCCGCCGGTTTGTAAAATTATGGACTATGGAAAGTATAAATTTGAAGTGTCCAAGAGAGAAAAAGAATCTAGGAAGAATCAACGTACTTTTGACGTAAAAGAAGTTAGACTTTCTTTGAATATTGATAAGCATGATTTCGAAACTAAGGTTGGTCATGTTGAAAGATTCGCAAAAAGTGGCGATAAAATAAAAGTTTCAATAAGATTCAGAGGAAGAGAAGCGGGTCATCCTGAAATAGGATATGATATTATGTCCAAATTTGCAGAAGCTTGTTCAGAATTTGCAAGCGTAGAAAGACCGGCTAAATTAGATGGAAGAAGTATGCTAATGTTTTTAGCTCCGAAGGCTGCAAAAAACAAGCCGGAAAAATCCTGAAAATAGACAATTCCGGTAAAATTCATTAATCAATGTTAAGAAAAAATTGACACAATTAAAATTTTTTAGAAAGGTAGTGAAAGGGATAAATCCGGTTTGAATTCAAACTGAGTTTCCCGAAGATTTATGTACAAAATAAAAACACATAGTGGTGCAAAAAAGCGCTTTAAAGTAACAGGTTCAGGAAAAATTTTGAGAGCTCATGCAAACAAGAGCCACATACTCAACAAAAAAACAAGAAAGAGAAAAAGAAATTTGAGAAGTATTGCAGTGGTTGATAAAACAAACGCTATGCAAATCGAAAGCTTAATTCCGTACAAATTTTAATTAAGAAATATAATGGAGGTAAATTTAAATGGCACGTATAAAATGCGCAGTTACAACAAGAAACAGAAGAAAAAAAGTACTTAAATTAGCAAAAGGTTATTGGGGAGCAAAGAGCAAACATTTTAAAATGGCTAAACAAGCCGTAATGAAATCAGGAAACTATGCTTATATCGGCAGACGTCAAAAAAAGAGAGATTTCAGAAAACTTTGGATTACTCGTATTTCAGCAGCATGCCGTTCAAACGGAACAACATATTCTAAATTTATGAATGGTTTGAAAAAATCAGGAATAATTTTAAACAGAAAAATGCTTTCCGAAATAGCAATTGCTGACCCTGAAAGTTTTTCAAATCTCGTCAGCAAAGTTAAGTAATTTAATTTTATACTTATTACGTCCGTGATATTTGTATTTTCGGGCGTAAATTTTTTATTAATTGGAGGTATTTAAATGCTTAACCATATTGGTACAAATAATATTACAACTTCTCGTCTTTTACTTAGAAAATTTAAAAAAGAAGATAGTAAAGAAGTGTTCGAAAACTGGGCTAAAAATCCTGAAAACGTTAAATATCTTGGCTGGAAAGCTCACGAAACAATAGACGAAACGAAAGAAATTGTTGCAAAATGGGTGAATGGATATAACAATAAAAAAGTTTATAGATGGTGTATAACATTAAAAGATAGTGGCGAAGTAATAGGCGGAATAGACGTAGTGGACTTGATTGAAAAAACTGATTGCTGCGAAATTGGATATGTTTTATCGAAAAAATTTTGGAATAAGGGTATTATGACAGAAGCTTTGAACAGCGTTTTAGAATATTTGTTTCAAAAAGTAGGTTTTCATCGCATTCAAGCAAAACATAATATAAACAATCCGGCTTCCGGAAAAGTAATGGCTAAGTGCGGAATGAAAAAAGAAGGTATATTAAGGAATAGCGAAAAAACAAATTCAAACAAATGGTGCGATGTTGCTATATATTCAATTTTAGAAAACGAGTTTAAAGAGGAAAACGATGGATAACTTGATATCAAGCAAAGAAAATGTACATATAAAGTACGCAAAAAAGGTTATGACGTCTTCTAAATTCAGAAATCAAGAAAATTGTTTTTTGATAGAAGGAATTCGTCTTTGCGAGGATGCTTTAAATAATTCTGTGGTTTTGAAAGAAACTTTTTATACGAAAAAATGTTTCGAAAAATCTAAAAACATTTTAGAAAAGATTATTTCAAAGTCTCAAAAAAGTTTTATGGTCAGCGAAAGTTTAATGAATATAATTTCCGATACAGATGCTCCGCAAGGAATAGTTTGTATATGCGAAAAAAATAAATTGAACGTTAATTTTGAGGATAAATTAAAAAATGAAGATAAAATAGTTTTGCTGGAAAACGTTCAAAATCCTTCCAATTTAGGGACGATTTTTCGTACATGCGATGCTCTTAAAATAGAAAATGTTATAATTTTAGGCAACGGTTGCGATGTATATAACCCAAAAGTTTTAAGAGGAAGCATGGGCGCAGTTTTTAGGCTTAATATTTTTGAGTTTGTGAACTCTTTGGAAACAGTGAATAAATTGAAAAATTTTGGGTTTAAAATATACGCTACAACTCCACAAAATGATGCAAAATTTGTCAGTGATATGGATTTTAGCGAAAAATCCGGAATAGTTCTTGGAAACGAAGGCAATGGTTTAACGCAAGAATTAATTGATATTTGCGACGAAAAAATTAAAATACCTATGAATTCAAATGCGGAATCGTTAAATGTATCAGTTGCTTGCGGAATATTAATTTGGGAAATGATGAAAAAGGAATTGTTAAATGAACGATGAAATAATTTATGATATATGGCTAAGTTTGGCGCTAAAACCCGGAAATAGAAAAATAAAAATGGTTAAGTCTATTTATAAAAAAGTTTCCGAATTTTATTTTTCAAATGAGTATGAAAAACGTATATTAGGATTTTTTACGAACAGTGATTTGTTAACTTTAGAAAAAACTTCTTTGGAAAATGCAAAAAGAATTTTTGAAAAATCAATTAAATTAGGATATAAAATAATTTCGTTATATGACGATAAATATCCTAAACTTTTAGAACAAATTTCAAATCCCCCTGGTATTCTGTATGTTAACGGAGATGAAAGTTGTTTAAATTCAAAATTTTCAATAGCGATTGTCGGAACTCGTAAAGCTACTCAATTAGGCGCAAATATGGCATATGATATTTCTTCCGGTCTTTGTAAATCAAATGCCGTTATAGTTAGTGGAGGAGCAATTGGAATTGATTTTTTTGCTCATAAAGGAGCCTTGGATTCAAATGGAAAAACAATAGCTGTTCTTGGGTGCGGAATAAATTATCCGTATCTTATGCAAAACTATTCTTTGCGAAATAAAATCGCTTTAAGCGGAGCAGTAATTTCTGAATATCCTCCCGATACGCCTTGTGGCCCGCACACTTTTCCGATAAGAAATAGAATTATATCTGGTCTTACGTTAGGTACGGTTATAATAGAAGCAGGAGAAAAAAGTGGGTCGCTTATAACCGCAAATTTAGCTAATGAGCAAAACAGAGATGTTTTTGTTTTACCTATTGATGAAAATAATCCTCGTTCAGTCGGTTCGAATTTATTAATTCGTGACGGTGCAAGTATTATTACATCTGCTGATGATATAATTTCACAATATAAATATAAAATCAATTTTGAAAAAAATAATAGAATTAATGAGTATATAAATAAAAAGTCTAAAAATAATGATTCAAATGAAATTAGAGAATATTCAAAATGTATAGAGACTGATTTAAATGAAAATTTAAAACTTGTTTATCATTCACTCAAGAACGGTAAAAAACATATAGATGATATCAGTAGTGAAGTTAATATAAAAATGAAAGATTTATTACCTATTCTCACGGAATTGGAGTTAATGGGTATGGTAAAAGCACTTTCGGGAAGAATGTACGAAATAATTTAGATTTTGATTTTATTTGTTGTTTAGATTATAGTATATAATTGTTTTACTATATTGCAGTTGGATGTGTATAAATTATGAAAAATTTAGTAATTGTTGAGTCTCCGGCGAAAGCTAAGACTATAAAAAAATATCTCGGAAAAGGCTACGATGTTGTTGCATCGATGGGTCATGTTCGTGATTTGCCCGAAAAAAGACTTAGTGTAGATATAAAGAAAGATTTTGAACCAAAATACGCTATTATAAAGGGTAAAGAAGATTTAGTAAATGATTTAAAAGAAAAAGCTAAGAAATTTGATAATATTTTTCTCGCAACCGACCCTGATAGAGAAGGAGAAGCAATTTCTTGGCATTTAGCCTATATTTTAGGCTTGGATTTATCCGAGAAAAATCGCATTACTTTTAATGAAATAACGAAAAGCGGTGTAAACATAGGCATAAACTCTCCGAGAAATGTAGATATGGACCTTGTTAATGCGCAACAAGCGAGGAGAATACTTGATAGAGTTGTCGGATATAAATTAAGTCCGTTTTTATCTCAAAAAATTCATAAAGGATTGTCGGCAGGAAGAGTTCAATCCGTTGCTGTTAGAATAATAGTCGACAGAGAAGAAGAAATAAGAAAGTTTGTTCCGAAAGAATATTGGTCAATTGATGCTTCTTTTGTTCCGAAAGGTCAGAGAAAGGCTTTTGACTCTTCTTTTTACGGCGATGAAAATGGCAAAATGGAAATAAATGATGAAAAAACCGCTACAGAAATTTTTAATGATTTAGAAAATGCAAACTATGAAATTTCTAAGATAAAAAAAGGTAAACGTAGAAAATCACCGGCTCCGCCATTTATAACTTCGACTTTACAACAAGAAGCTTCACGCAAACTTGGATTTCAAGCAAAACGTACAATGAGAGCAGCACAGGAACTTTATGAAGGTATAGAACTTGAAAATCTCGGAGCGGTCGGTTTAATAACATATATGAGAACAGATTCTTTAAGAATTTCCGAAGACGCTATAAATGGCACAAGAGAGTACATTTTAAAGACTTACGGAAAAGATTATTTGCCGGAAAATCCAAGAGTTTTTAAAACAAAAGCAAGCGCACAAGACGGTCATGAAGCAATTCGTCCAACCATGCCAGAAATGAACCCTGATAAAGTTAAAGCAAGTCTTTCAAGTGACCAATTTAAAATATATAAATTAATTTGGGAGCGTTTTACAGCGAGCCAAATGTCAAACTGTGTTCAAAGTACAACTCAGGCGGATATTGACGCTTTAACAAAAAATAATAAAAAATATCTTTTTAAAGCCTCCGGCTATACAGTTGATTTTGACGGATTTACAGTCCTTTATACAGAAGGAAAAGATTCGGAGCAAGAGGACGCCAAAGCACTTCCGGATTTAAAAGAAAAAATGGTTTTGAATCTTAAAAAATTAGAGCCAAGTCAACATTTTACAGAACCTCCCGCAAGATATACCGAAGCCTCATTGATAAAAGCTTTAGAAGAATACGGTATAGGCAGACCTTCGACTTATGCGTCGATAATTTCAACAATACTTTCAAGAGAATATATTGTCAGAGAGGCAAAATCTTTAAAACCTACCGAACTTGGCGAAGTTGTTACGAATTTAATGAAAAAACAATTTTCGAAAATAGTAAACCTTAAATTCACTGCACAAATGGAAAATGATTTAGATTCTATTGAAGGTGGAAAAAACGACTGGAAAGATACTCTAAGAGTTTTTTATTCTGATTTTTCTGAAACTCTCGAAAAAGCAAAAGAAAATATGAAAGATGTAAAAATAACACTCGAAGAGGATAAAACGGACGAAATTTGCGATAAATGCGGTAAACCGATGGTTGTTAAACATGGTAGGTTTGGGAAATTTATTGCTTGTTCCGGATATCCCGACTGTAAAAATATTAAAAATATAGTTGATGAAATAGGCGTTAAATGTCCTAAATGTAGCGGAGATGTAATTCGCCGAAAAAGTAAACGCGGACGGGTATTTTACGGTTGCAAAAATTATCCTTCGTGCGATTTTGTGTCGTGGGACGAACCGATGAATGATAAATGTCCAAATTGCGGCGAAATACTTTACAAAAAAAATACTAAAAAACCTAAAATTTATTGTCAAAATAAAGAGTGCGGTTACGAAAAGGCTGAAAACTAATGAATATAAAAAACAAAGAAGTTAATGTGATAGGTGCTGGACTTGCAGGATGTGAGGCGGCGTGGCAAATTGCTAAAAGAGGAATAAAAGTCAATCTTTACGATATGAAACCTAAAAAATTTTCTCCTGCTCATACAAATGAAAATTTGTGCGAACTTGTTTGTTCAAATTCTTTGAAAGCTAAAAGAATTGATAGTGCAGCAGGACTTTTAAAAGAGGAACTTAGAATTCTAGATTCTTTGATAATAAACTGTGCGGATAAATGTTCTGTACCGGCAGGAGGAGCACTTGCAGTTGATAGAGAAAAATTTTCAAGCATGGTTACCGAAAAGATAAAAAGTAATCCATTGATAAATTTTATCTCGGAAGAAATAGAATCTGTTCCGAAAACGGGAATTAATGTTATAGCAACGGGGCCTCTAACTTCGAAAACGCTTTCGAACGATATTTTTAAACTTTGCTACGGATTACTAAATTTTTTCGATGCCGCCGCTCCGATAATAACCGCCGAAAGTATAGACATGAGTAAATGCTTTTACGCATCCAGGTATAATCGTGGCGACGATACGGATTATATAAATTGTCCTTTGAACGAACAAGAATATAAAGATTTTTATCAAGCTTTAATTTCAGCCGAAAGGGCTCCGCTTCATGACGTTGATACACGAGATATGAAAGTTTACGAGGGTTGTATGCCGGTCGAAGTGATGGCCAAGCGTGGAGAAGATACGCTTCGTTTTGGGCCAATGAAACCCGTTGGGCTTTATGACCCAAAAACAAATAAACGTCCGTATGCTGTTGTTCAATTGAGAAAAGAAAATTTAGACGCAACACTTTATAATATTGTAGGATTTCAGACAAATTTGAAATTTCCGGAACAAAAAAGAGTTTTCGGAATGATACCTGCACTTAAAAATCTTGATATTGTAAGGTATGGCGTAATGCATAGAAATACATTTATAGATTCGCCGAGACTTTTGAATTTAGATTATAGTACGATAAAAAATTCAAACTTATTTTTTGCCGGTCAAATTACCGGAGTAGAAGGTTATATGGAATCTGTTTCATCCGGACTTGTCGCCGGAATAAATGTAGCTAATAAAATTCTAAATAAACATCCGTTTATATTACCGCAAAGTACGATGATAGGAGCTTTGTCAGCTTATAAAAGTGATGAGTCCGTATCCGACTTTCAGCCTATGGGAGCTAATTTCGGTATAATAGAACCGCTCAATGAGGTTATCAAAGATAAAAAAATGAGGTATAATGAAATTGCAGAGCGTTCTATAAATTATTTAAAAAATTTGGAAGTTTAAAATATTCAAGGAGGAAATAAGTCAATGAAAGTAATAGTAGATGCTTTTGGTGGAGATAATGCTCCTCAGGAAATAATTAAGGGAGCGAAATTAGCAGCCGATGAATTAGGTTACGATATTGTTTTGGTTGGCGATGAAGAAAAAATAAAAGGCGAAGCTATAAAAAATAATGTTTCGATAGAAAATATGCAAATAGTTCATGCGCCTGACGTGATTTCTATGGAAGATGCTCCTACGGATATTTTAAAATCTAAAAATAATTCTTCTATGGCGGTTGGACTAAGACTTCTTGCACAAGGCGAAGGCGATGCATTTGTATCGGCAGGAAACAGCGGTGCTCTTTGCGTTGGAGCAACGCTAATAGTAAAAAGGATAAAAGGCGTAAAGCGTTGTGCATTTGCTCCTGTTATTCCAAAAAGTAATGGATTTTTCATGTTAATCGATAGCGGTGCAAATGTAGAATGCCGTCCTGAAATGCTCAAACAATTCGGAATAATGGGTTCTATATATATGAAAAATGTCATGACGGTTGCAAATCCAAGAGTAGGACTTGTAAATGTCGGAACTGAGAGTACAAAAGGCGACGAACTTCGTTTTGAGGCATTTAATTTACTAAAAGACAGTAATATTAATTTTATAGGAAATATAGAGGCAAGAGAAATTCCGGCAGATTGTGCTGATGTTGTGGTTGCAGATGGATTTACAGGAAATATTATTCTTAAATTTTACGAAGGAATGGCAAAAGAAATGTTTAGTAAATTTAAGAATATATTCGTAAAGAGCTTCAAAAACAAATTAGCTTCTGCGGTTTTAATGCCTGATATCCAAGAAATGAAAAAGCATATAGATTATAAAGAGTACGGCGGAGCGCCGCTTATCGGAATATCGAAATCTGTTTTCAAAGCGCACGGAAATTCTGACGCAAAAACATTTAAAAATGCAATTCGTTTAGCCGGAGAATATACAAAAAGAAATATTGTCAAGTTAATATCTGAATCCATCAAAGAAAATGAAGTTAATAAAGAAGAAAATGCAGAAGAAAAATAAATTTAGTGTTTGGGGGTTGTGTAATGCAAGAGCTTGAAAATAGAATTGGGCATAAATTTAAAAACAAAAAACTTTTAAGCGTAGCAATAACTCATTCTTCATATGCAAATGAATCCGGAGGAAAACTTGAAAGCTATGAGCGATTAGAGTTTTTGGGTGATTCCATTTTAGGATTAGTAACATCTGACTATATTTTTAAAAATTGTCCCAATTCACCGGAAGGTGATTTGACAAAATTAAGAGCGTCACTAGTTTGCGAAAAACAGCTTTGCGTTTTTTCTCATGAATTAGGAATAGGGGATTTTGTTAGATTAAGTAGGGGAGAGAGACATTCCGGCGGAGCAAACAGAACTTCGATTTTGGCGGATATTTTTGAGGCGATTTGTGCTGCGATTTATTTAGACGCAGGAATAGAAGTTGCTTCAAAATTCATTTTGAGATTTATCGTTAAAGCTATTAAATCGCCAATGTTAGAAGATATACACGATTATAAAACAGATTTACAAGAGATTGTTCAAAAAAACCCGGAAGAAACTATAAAATATGCTCTCGTAAAAGAAACCGGTCCGGACCATGACAAGCGTTTTACAGTTGAAGCGAGAATAAACAGCAACACAGTCGGAGTAGGAGTAGGGCGTAGCAAAAAAGAAGCACAACAGCATGCCGCAAAAAAAGCTTTGGAGCTTATGGGATACTAGGTGAACAGGAGGCGTATAGTTTATGGGATTTTTCGAGAAAATAAAGCAAGGGCTAAAGAAAACACGAGAAAATATTTCTCATAAAATTGATTTGGTTATTAATTCGTTTACAAAGATAGACGAAGAATTTTTTGAAGAGCTTGAAGAAATTCTGATAGCGTCGGATATAAGTTTTCAAACTTCTCAAAAAATTTGTGAGGATTTGCGTTCGGAAGTAAAAAAACATGGCTACAAAGACCCAAAAGACATAAAAATCGCACTTAGAGATATGGTCGAAGAAATAATGTCGGGAAATAATGATATTTCGCTTTCTACTAAGCCGAGCGTTATTTTGGTTTTAGGCGTAAATGGGGTAGGCAAAACAACATCGATTGGTAAAATTGCTTATGATTTTGAAAAATCCGGCAAAAAAGTTTTGCTTGCGGCGGCAGATACATTTAGAGCAGCTGCTGTTGAACAACTAGAAATTTGGGCAAATAGAGCCAATTGTGCGATAGTAAAGCAACCTGAGGGTTCAGACCCTGCCGCTGTAGTTTTCGACGCTATTTCTTCGGCAAAAGCTAAAAATATCGATGTTATAATTTGCGATACTGCCGGAAGACTTCATAATAAGAAGAATTTAATGAGTGAGCTTGAAAAAATAAACAGAATAATTGATAGAGAGCTTCCAAATGCTTCAAAAGAAATTCTTTTAGTACTTGATTCTACCACCGGGCAAAACGGAATAAATCAGGCTTTGGAGTTCAAAAAAATCTTAAATTTAACGGGAATAATTCTTACTAAACTTGACGGTACCGCAAAAGGTGGGGTGGCTGTATCTATAAAGCAAGAATTGGATTTACCGATAAAATATATAGGAATAGGAGAAGGGGAAGAAGACTTACGTCCTTTTAATGCGAGAGAATTTGCCAATGCCATACTCGGTAAAGATGGTGATATAAATGAGTAATTATGATTGCGATTTTTACCGAGAATTTATAAAAAATAATTTATCAGAAAAGCGTTATATTCACTGCTTGAATGTAGCAAAGAAAGCAAAAGAATTAGCTGAATTTTATGGCAAAGACGAAGAAAAAGCCGAAGTTGCAGGTTTGCTTCACGATGTAGTAAAAGAAAAAAGTTTCGAGGAACATAAAAAGATTTTAGAAGAAACATTTTTTTCTTTTGACGAATTTAAAGACGTTTCGTATAAAGTTTTGCACGGCCCTGCGGGAAAAGAATTCGTAAAGAAAAATTTTAATATATCTGACGAGGAAATATTAAACGGGATAAGGTATCATACGACTGGCCGAAAAGATATGACACTATTTGAAAAAATAATATTTGTGGCGGATTATATTTCCGAAGAAAGAGATTGGAACGGCGTTGAATACGTTAGAAATCTAGCAAAAGAAGATATAAACAAGGCGGTATTACACAAACTCTGTAAGGCTATATCTAATTGCGTAATGAGACATCAATGTATTCATATAGATACATTTTCGGCGTATAACCAATTAACAAATGAAAAGAAAGAGGAATTTTAATGACATCAATTGAAATTGCAGATAAAATAAAAGAAATTTTAGATAACAAAAAAGCTGTAGACATAAATATTTTGAAAGTAAAAGAAAAAACAGTTTTAGCGGATTATTTTGTTGTTGCAACAGGAACAAGTAGTGTGCATGTAAAATCGCTTGCGGAAGAAGTAGAAGTTAAAATGGAAGAACTTTTTGGAATTTCTCCAAAAGGTTGCGAAGGGAGAATTTCTAATTCCTGGGTACTTTTGGACTACGACGATGTAATAGTACACGTTTTCTCGGCGGAATCAAGAGATTTTTATAAACTTGATAATCTTTGGAGCGAGAAAAAATAAAAAGTAGGGGTGAAATTTTGAATGAATTTAGAAAAATATAATCATAAGCTTATAGAAAAAAAGTGGCAAAAAATTTGGGAAGAAAATGAATCTTATAAAACGTCAAGCGATTTAACAAAAGAAAAATTTTATGCGCTCGTAGAATTCCCGTATCCGTCAGGACAAGGACTCCACGTCGGACATCCTCGTAGTTATACAGCACTTGATATTATTTCCAGAAAAAGACGTATGCAAGGCTATAATGTTTTGTATCCAATCGGTTGGGATGCATTTGGCCTTCCTACGGAAAATTATGCTATAAAAAATAATATTCACCCAAGTATTGTAACCGAAAAAAATGTTGAAAGATTTAAAAATCAGCTTAAGTCTTTGGGCATATCTTTCGACTGGAGTAAAGAAATAAACACGACTGACCCGAATTTTTATAAATGGACGCAATGGATATTTTTAAAAATGTTCAAAGCAGGTCTAGCGTATAAAAGTAAAGCGGCGGTAAATTGGTGTACGTCTTGTAAATGTGTTTTGGCAAACGAAGAAGTTGTACAAGGAACTTGCGAGCGATGCGGAAACGAAGTAATTCATAAAGTTAAATCACAATGGATGCTTAAAATTACTAAATATGCACAGCGTTTAATCGACGATTTGGAACTTGTAGATTACCCTGAAAGAGTAAAATCTCAGCAAATAAATTGGATTGGACGTTCAGAGGGCGCAGAAATTAATTTTAAAACTACTATTGATAAAAAAATAAAAGTTTATACGACACGCCCTGATACGATTTTTGGTGTTACATACGTCGTAATTTCTCCTGAACATCAATTTATCGAAGAAAATAAAGATAAAATTTCAAATATAAGCGAAGTCGAAGAATATAAAATAGCTGCTAATAAAAAATCCGACTTTCAAAGAACAGAATTAAATAAAGATAAAACAGGTATAGAATTAAAAGGAATTAAAGCTGTTAATCCGCTCAACGGTAAAGAAATTCCTGTTTTTGTATCGGATTATGTTTTAATGAGTTACGGAACTGGTGCAATTATGGCAGTTCCGGCGCACGACGATAGAGATAAAGATTTTGCCGAAAAATATAATTTGCCGAAAATAAATGTAATTGAAGAACAAAACGGCAAAAATATCGTTGTTAATTCCGAATTTTTAAATGGAATGGATTCAGAAACCGCAAAAAAAGAAGTGATAAATTGGTTAGAAAATAACGGAATAGGCGAAAAGAAAGTAAACTATAAATTAAGAGATTGGGTATTTTCTCGTCAACGTTATTGGGGTGAACCTATTCCGATTGTTCATTGTGATGATTGTGGATTTGTTCCTATTGATGAATCGGAACTTCCACTGACTTTACCTGAGGTTGATGATTTCAGGTGCTTAGAAGGCGGAGAATCTCCGCTCGAAAACATCGAAAGTTGGGTTAATACAACATGCCCCAAATGTGGGAAAAAAGCCAAAAGAGAAACAGATACAATGCCACAATGGGCGGGGTCTTCATGGTATTTCCTGAGGTATATCGATCCAAAAAACAATGAATTTTTAGCGAATAAAGAAAATATAGATTATTGGATGCCGATTGATTGGTATAACGGCGGAATGGAGCATACCACACTTCATTTACTTTATAGTAGATTTTGGTATAAATTTCTTTATGATATAGGAATTGCTCCAAGTCCTGAACCATATAAAAAAAGAACAAGTCATGGAATGATTCTCGGAGAAAATAACGAAAAAATGAGTAAATCTCGTGGAAACGTTGTTAATCCTGATGATATAGTTAATGAATACGGCGCAGATACAATGCGTCTTTACGAAATGTTTATCGGCGATTTCGAAAAAGCTGCTCCGTGGAACACAAAAGGCATAAAGGGTTGCAAGCGATTTGTAGAAAGAGTTTGGACTTTGCAATCAATATTAAAAGAAGAAGTTTCGCACGAAAATAAAAAATTAGAAACGCTTTTCCATAAAACCATAAAAAAAGTTAGCGAAGATATAGAAAGCATGAAGTTTAACACAGCAATTGCTTCGCTTATGAGTTTGCTAAATGAAATTTACGACGTAAATGAAATTTCAAAGGAACAGTTGAAAATTTTCACTTTGCTTTTAAGTCCTTTTGCGCCACATGTTTCTGAAGAAATTTGGCAAAAGTGTAAACTCGGAGAAGGACTTGCTTCGCTTTATAAATGGCCTGAATATGATAAAAATAAATGCGTAGATAGTGAAATAGAAATGGTTTTACAGGTTAACGGTAAGCTAAGAGCAATAATTAACACTCCGACAGGACTTTCGAAAGAAGAAATTTTTGAGTTAGCAAAAGAAAGCGAAGCTTTTCAGCGTGCAATAGCCGATAAAACTGTAATAAAAACTATTTACGTACAAGATAGACTTTTAAATGTAGTTGCTAAATAAAAAATTAATTAATAAAGGGGCTTAAACTTTCAAATGGGTCAAAATAATGTGAATATCGGCAAAATGATAGATACTCTCGTAAATAACGCTAAAACAGCTCTTGAAGAGTTTAAGAAGTTTAATCAAGAAGAAGTAGATAAAATAGCAAAGGCGATGGCTATCTCAGCGATGGAGCATCGTCTTTCGCTTGCAAAATTAGCCGTAGAAGAAACCAGTAGAGGAATAGTAGAAGATAAGGTAATAAAAAATATGTTTGCTTCAGAATTCATTTTGAATTCAATCGAAAACGAAAAAACAGTTGGAAAAATATCAGAAAATTTACAAGAAGGATTTTTTGAAATTGCTGACCCGCTTGGAGTTATAGCAGGAGTTACGCCTGTAACAAATCCTACATCTACTACGATTTTTAAAGCTATAATTTGTGCTAAAACGAGAAACCCCATAATTTTTGGATTTCACCCGGGAGCTCAAAAGTGTTCTGTGGAAACGGCTAAAATTTTAAGAGATGCATCAATTAAAGCAGGTGCACCGGAAAACTTTATACAATGGATAGAATATCCGTCGATAGAAGCAACATCAATGCTTATGAATCATAGCGGAGTTGATGTTGTTTTGGCTACAGGCGGCTCAGCAATGGTTAAATCGGCTTATTCAACAGGAAAACCGGCATTAGGAGTAGGACCTGGAAATGTGCCTTGTTATATCGAAAAAACTGCGAATTTAAAACGTGCTTGCCATGATATTATTTTATCTAAAACTTTCGATAACGGTATGATATGTGCTTCGGAGCAATCTGTCGTGGTAGATGAAGAAATATCTTCAGATTTTGAAAAAATAATGCTAGAAAATAACTGCTATTTTTTAAATGATGAAGAAACATCGAAATTAGAAAAGTATATGATTACAGAAAACGGAACGCTTGATGGAATCGTTGCAGGGAAAAGTGCATTTGAAATTGCAAAAAATTCTGAAATAGGCGTTCCTGAGAATACTAAAATTTTGATTGTAAAATTAGACGGTGTAGGGAGAGAGTTTCCGCTTTCTGCCGAAAAATTATCTCCCGTTTTGTCTTATTATAAAGTCAAAAATTCGAGCGAGGGTTTTGATGTATGCAAAAAAGTTTTGAAATTTAACGGCGAAGGACATACAGCGGTAATTCATAGCGAAAATTCAGAACTTATCGAAAAATTCGGAATAGAAATGGATGCGTGTAGAATAATTGTTAATAGTCCGTCATCACAGGGTGCAATAGGTGGAATTTATAATTCAAACACTCCATCTTTGACGCTTGGTTGTGGTTCAAAAGGCAAAAATTCTGTAAGTTCAAACATTTCCGTGAAAAATCTTGTTAACGTAAAAAAAGTTTTCGAAAGGAGAAATAATATGCAATGGTTTAGAATTCCTTCGGAAATATATTTTGAAAAAAATTCAATTGCATGTTTGGAAACAATTGAAAATATAGATAAAGTTTTTATAATTACTGATAAAACTATGGTAGATACGGGTAATGTAGAAAAAATTATTTATTATTTAAAAAATCGTTCTCAAAAATGCAAAATAGAAATATTTTCGAATGTTTTGCCGGATCCAAATACGGAAATAGTTTTTGAAGGTTTAAAATTAGTGAAAAATTTTGCTCCGGATACAATTATTGCTATAGGTGGAGGTTCGGTAATAGATGCAGCAAAAGCAATATGGGCATTTTATGAGAATGAAAATTTAAATTTTGATGATTTAAGGCTTAATTTTATGGATATAAGAAAGAGAATTTGTAAATATCCGGTTAATCATACCATTAAGTTGATAGCAATTCCGACAACATCTGGAACAGGATCAGAGGTTACATCTTTTTCAGTAATTACCGATAAAAATAAAAATGTAAAATATCCATTGGCGGATTATTATTTAACACCGACTATATCCATAATAGACCCACAATTTACAGTTAACTTACCCAAAATTCCGACAGCTGATACCGGAATGGATGTTTTAACTCATGCGATTGAGGCATATATTTCGACTATGGCAAGTGATTTCACAGACGCATTGGCAATTTCAGCTTTTAAATTAGTTTTCAAATATATACGTAGAGCTTATAAAAATGGGAAAAATGATTTTGAGTCAAGAGAAAAAATGCATAATGCTTCGTGCATGGCGGGAATGGCTTTTACAAATGCTTTTTTGGGGTTAAATCATTCAATGGCGCATAAATTAGGAGCAGAATTTCATATTTCGCATGGTCGTGCAAATGCAATAATTTTACCTTATGTTATTAAATATAATTCTTCGATTTCAGAAAAATTTGTTTCATTTCCGAAATATAGTGAGTTTGTTGCCGATAAAAAATATATAGAGCTTGCAAAATCTATAGGTATTTTCGGAAATAGTGATAAAGATATACTGAGTAAATTTATAAATGAAATATTTAATTTAAATAAAGACTTAGATATACCTTGTTGCCTTAAAGATTATGGAATATCTGAAAATGAATTTTTAGAAAAAGTCAGTTACATTTCAGAACTTGCTTATAATGATCAATGTACGGGCACAAATCCAAAAAGTCCTCTTATTTCTGAAATAAGACAGTTATATTTAAATTGTTATTACGGTGAACTTTAAATTAAACAATATACTAATCAAAAAATAAATATTGTAAGTATAAATTGAGAAAAGTCGGTTACTTTGTTAGGTTGACCGACGTTTTTGTTTTATGATACTTTTACTGCGCTTTATTATATGTAAAATGACATTATATATATATATATTTCGACAAAATATACAAAATTTAAAATTAAATTTCTACTCTTATGATTAGAGTTTTTGATTGAATTTATGTTACAAAAATGATATAGTTACAATTATAAGTAAATTTTATTTAAATCACAAGTTTCTTGGAGGTAAATATATTGTTGAAAATTATAAAAAAATTTTTTATATATGTTTTTATATGTGAATTATGTTTAAATTTTATAACTACTGCTTATGCCGGAAAAGTTTATAATGCAGTGTTATCAAATAATTGGGATGATTTAATAAATACCGTATATAGTGATCCGAAAAGCGTTGATGATATGGATAGTTATGCTTCTACAGCTGTAATGAAAGCTATTGAAATTGACAATTTACCAATGCTTATTTTTTTAATTGATAACGGTGCAGATATAAATGCCAGATATGATAATGGAAGAACAGTTTTAATGCAAATTACTTATAATTATCGATACAATGAATATGATAAAGTTAATTTAGTCGATTATTTGATTAGAATGGGTGCCAATATAAATATTAGAGATTATGATGGTTCGACGGCTCTAATTTACGCTGCCATGCATGGAAATATGTCTGTTATTGAATTATTGCTGAAAGATTGGGGAGCAAATATTAATGACCGTAATTACTGTGGATGGACATCGCTAATGATAGCTATCTCACTCAATTATGGATTTATTGCTAGATTTTTAATAAAAAACAAGAACGTTAATATTAATGCTAAAAATTGTAATGGTAATAATGCTTTGATGTTAGCTGTTATATTTAGCGGTTTGGATATGGTTAAACTTTTTTTCGATGATATAGATAATACAAAAATTAAAAATGTAGGAATCCCAATGAATAAATCTGTAGTTAAAAATAAAATCAATATTAACGCAAAAAACAAGAAGGGCTATAATGCTTTGATGTTAGCTTCCAAGAATGGAAAATCAGATATAGTTAATTTTCTTATTAGCAAAAAGGCTGATATTGATGCTCAGAATAATGATGGTGATAGTGCTTTGATGTTAGCTTTTAAATATAAAAAAATCGATGTGATTAAAATTCTTATGGAAAAAAGAGCAAATTTAGAAATTAGAAATCATAAAGGTTTAAATGTTTTAGATATAGCTCGAGAAAACAACATGATGAATCTTTTTGAAATTTTACCAAAAAATAAAAAACCACAAATAGATAAACCAATACGCAAAATCAAAAAACATAAAAAAGTCCGCAAAAAAACGAATGCGGATAAAGATGATAAATCAAATAAAAAATAATTTTTAAATATAGTTTTAAATTATTTTCATTACAGAATTTGCTATAAAACATACTATTATTCCGGTTATGGTAGGTATTAAGAAAGCCAATGCAGTCCATTTTACGCTTTTAGTTTCATTTTTAATTGTCCAACAAGTCGTTCCGCATGGGAAATGCATTAGTGAGAATAACATTGTACATATAGCTGTTCTGTATGTCCAACCGTGTGATATTAACAGTTCTCGTAGAGCCATATGATTTTCGATTTCAAGTATGCTACCTGTACACATGTAGCTCATTATTATTATCGGAAATACAATTTCATTTGCAGGGAATCCTAATATAAATGCCATTAATATTACTCCGTCAAGTCCTATTAATTTTGCAAAGGGGTTTAGAAAATCGGAACAGTATGAAAAAATGCTTATATCATTTATTTTTATATTTGCTGTAAGCCATATTATAAGTCCGGCAGGAGCGGCAATAGCTATCGCTCTTCCGAGAACAAAAATTGTTCTGTCCAGTACGGAACGTACTAAAATTTTTCCTATTTGTGGTTTTCGATACGGCGGAAGTTCCAGTATAAACGATGAGGTAACTCCCTTTAATATTGTTTTTGATAAAATTTTGGAAATTATAAAAGTTACTAATATTCCTAAAACTATTATCAAAGTCAAGATTAAAGATTTAAAAAATGATTGAAATATTCCTAATTTTTCGGTTATAAAAAACATTGTTATTATGGATATCAATAGCGGAAATCTTCCATTGCATGGTACGAAATTATTGGTTATCAGTGCAATCAGTTGTTCTCTTGGCGAGTCAACTATTCTGCATCCTATAGCCCCACATGCATTGCATCCGAATCCCATACACATTGTAAGAGCTTGCTTACCGTGAGCTCCGGATTTTTTGAATATGTTGTCTAGATTAAATGCCACTCGAGGTAAGTATCCTATATCTTCCAAAATCGTGAATAGCGGAAAAAATATCGCCATAGGCGGTAACATTACCGAAACTACCCATGCAAGTGTTCTGTATATTCCCAAAACTATTATGCTATATAGCCATTCGGGAGAATTTATAGATATAAAAAATTCAAGTAATCTGTCTTGTAACCAAAACAGCCCGGAAGCGATTATTTCCGACGGATAATTTGCTCCGGTTATTGTAATCCAAAATATCCCCAATAAAAGGAGCACCATAATAGGAATTCCTGTTATTTTAGAGGTTAAAATATTGTCAACAGTTCTATCAAAATGATTGTATTTTTTTGTTTTGATTTTTACACATAATTGATATATTTTTTCTGCACGCTTTATAATGGATTCCACTATTGTATCTTGAATATTTTTATTTTTTAATTTTTTACGTTCTTTATTTACCGTTTTTTGAATTTTTGAGTTTTTAGAAAAGTTATTATTTAAAAATTTTTCGGTTGAAGAGATTATCTTTTTATTATTTTCTAAAAGTTTTATGCTTAACCATCTGTGGTCAATGTCTAATTTTTTTGATTTATCCAAGCTTGATTTTATTTTAGATATGGCCGATTCCAAATTTTCACCATAATCGGTATGTATTTGATATACTTTAGCTTCATTAAGACAAACTTTTTTTGTATACTCCATCAATTCATTTAAACCCTTTTTTGACCTGGCGTTAGTTGTAACAATAGGTACACCTAGCTGCAAAGATAATTCATCAACATCTATATGTATTTTTTTTCGATAAGCTTCATCTATCAAATTTAAACATATTATAACTTTTGGAGTAAGTTCTAAAATTTGTAGGGCAAGATTTAAATTTCTTTCTATGCATGTTGCATCGAGCACAACTATTACAGCGTCAGGTTTTCCAAAACATATAAAGTCCCTTGCAATTTCTTCTTCTGAAGAATTCGAAAGTAAAGAATATGTACCCGGAATGTCGATAACATTAAAATTAATGTTTTGATATGTATATTTTCCACAGGCGCAAGCAACTGTTTTTCCTGGCCAGTTTCCCGTATGTTGGTTAAGTCCGGTAAGAGCGTTAAACACTGTACTTTTACCAACATTTGGGTTTCCGGCAATAGCTATTGTTTTTTCGATTTTTTTGTTACTAGGTTTTGGCGAAGTTTTGCTTTTTGTTGTCCTTACTTTTAAATGTGGTATTTTTATTAAATTCATAAGTAAGGTTTATCCTCCAAAAAAATATTTCATTTTTTAACTATAATCTTTTCTGCATCTTCATCCCGAAGAGCTATAACGGCACCTCTTACTTCATAAGATTTAAGTCCACCGCAAGGGCTTTCGCCAATAGTTGTTAATGTTGTACCATTTATAATTCCGAGGTCGAAAATTCGTCGTCGTTGAGGTCCTTTTAGCATTATAGATAAAACTTTTGACTTCTGATTTTTTGGTGATTTGTTAAGTGGTATCATAGTTATACTCATAGAAAATTTACCCCTTATATTTATTTATAAATAAATTATGCAAATAAATTAATTTTGTGATTGCTATTTTTCGGAGCATAGTATAAAAAATATCTATCTGCAAAATCTGGTGGCTTTTTCGGATTTGCTTAAAAGATATATTTTTTTTAGAGTTATATGTTTTGATATTTGATTTCTTATATATTTTTCATAATTTATATTTTGGCAATTTCCGATGGTTTATATATAATTGTTCGATATAGTAGTTGGGCATAGCTAAAAACGAATAGAAGAAATGGAATCACGATGTGAAAATAAAAGGACAGAATCTTCGATCATGCTTAAACTTTTAGAATAGCAGTAAGTTTTGCGATTAAATCTGGCCAAATAGTGACGTAACAACCTATTCATTCTTTCAACATTATAAGTATGAGATTTACCTATTAATCTTTTTTCTCCATCAATCAAATCATATGCTTTCCAATAATCGGAAGCATATTTATATGAGAGATATTTTTAAGCAATTTTTTAAAATATTTTGTTTCACGCGTACCTACTTCGAAACCAATCAGTCTTTTGCGTTCTACTGCTGTCCATAGCCAGATGTTTTTTTAAAACTTATACACATTTCGTCAAGTTCTATAATATCTGCTTTTGTCTCTTTTTTACATTCATTTTCACGTATTTTTTTAGCTGCTTTTTTCACCCAATTTATTACTGACACATGACTTACGTGCAGTAATCTTTCTATTCTTCTAAATCCCATTCCTTCCATATAGTACTTTATGGCTTTTTGTTTCACAGCTTCTGAATAACCATTTTTTGTTCCCGTATAGTTGCATCCACAATTTTTGCACAAATACCTTTGTTTCCCTCTATTAAATCCGTTTTTTACTTTTTCCTCTCGTCCGCATTTCGGACATATCTTTTTATCTTCCATGTTCTTCATTTTATACTATCTATTTGCTTTTTGCAATGCCAAAGAATTAAATTCGGGCGAAAATACAAAGCTAAGTAGAAGTAATAATGCGCAAAATTGCTCCGGCGTTTCGCCGGTCGATTTTTCATGGATATTATTTGTGGGAACAAAAATGCTTGGATTTACAGAAAAAGAAGTCGGCCGTTTTACATTTAAGAAATGGTCGCTTCTCTATGTGGTGCAAATACCTTAAATTCAAGCGGTTCTGCCACCCTGATTTTTCAAGAAGGTGAGATTTAAAAATATTCTGGAAATAATAACATTGACGTACGCTAACGCGTATGATATAATGTTAGAGAGGTGATGATTATGTACAATACAAATGTTACAAACGCGAGAGCAAATCTCTACAATTTAGTAAATATGGCAATCGATAATAGTGAAATAGTAAATATAAATACTAGAAATGGTAATGCTCTACTAATTAGCGAAGATGATTATAACTCCTTGTTAGAAACTGTATACATTATGCAGGATAAAAAAACAATGGAAGCTATAAAAGAGGCAAAAGAAAATTCTGATAATGAAAATTATTGGGTAGATGAGTCTGAGGTAAATTGGGATGTATAAAATAAAATATTCTAAATCTGCAATTAAACAAATACCGAATTTGAAAGCTTCCGGTCTTGATAAAAAAGTTATAAGGCTTATATCTATAATCAAAGAGAACCCATATCAAACACCACCGCCATATGAAAAGTTATGTGGCGATTTGAACAATTTGTATTCAAGAAGAATAAACATAAAACACAGATTGGTTTATGATATAGACGAAAAAACAAACACAATCTATGTTATAAGTATGTGGACACATTACGAACAATAAATTTGCACCTTCGGGTGCATTTTTTATGAGAAAAATTTGGAGGTGAGATTTAATGCAGTATAGGATATTCTGTGATGATTATGTTTTATATGATTCAGATTTAAATGAGTTTCAGCTTGGAAACCCTGTTTTAATGCAAGAATTAAATATGGTGGATGAGCTTACCTTTACAATTTATCCAAATCATCCTTACTTTAATAATATTTCAGGCATAGCTAAAAACGAATAGAAGGAATAGAATCACGATGTGAAAATAAAAGGACAGAATCTTCGATCATGCTTAAACTTTTGGAATAGCAATAA
>JAUNCP010000005.1 GCA_030526535.1 Clostridia bacterium
CTCCCGAAGAGTTATCTAAGAGTATATATTCTAAAAAATCATACTTAAAAAAATTAGAAGCCAAATCAGAAAATTTTAAAAATGCTTTATATACTAATAATGGTGAACCTTTTAATATACTTGAACAGCACATATCAACTCACATTCGTGCAAGACTTGATGTTAGCACGCTTGATATAAACGATGAAAATCCAGAAAAATTAAAACCATATAATTTTATAATTAGTATAGCGAATGATATTAAAACTGACGATAATTTAGATGAACATATTAATAGTATAAATTCAACGATTAGTGAAAAGAAAGATAAAAACGCAAAAATCATTATATTTTCAAAGGGCACCACGAGTAGCATATATTTTGAAGATATAGTTAAAAAAATTAATACAGAAGTATACAATGTTCAAGAGTATAGATTTATTGACCCTGAAATTATTTTTTATGATATTCAAACAATTTATTTGGATGATTTTCATGAAAAAGAAAAAGAGCAAGATAAAAAAGAAAAGCAAACATCAAATTCCGCCATAACTAATCAAACAAACTCATATTCCCGATCTGATGAAATCTTTGAAAATGGTGCTGTTTTGTGTGGAGAATTTGCAATAGTCGCTACCACTTGCTACGGAATATATAAAGGCGGAAAATGCTTGTATAACAAATACATTAAACCTAAAACCGAAACAGCTAAAAACATAATACACAAAAGTTAATTAAGAACCACTACCAAAACGGTAGTGGTTTTTCTAGCTTATTATATTTTCAAATTCTTCTTCGGAAATTATATCTACGCCTAATTTTTTCGCCTTATCAACTTTACTTCCAGGCTCACTACCGGCTAAAACATAACTTGTTTTTTTCGACACACTCGATGTAACTGTTCCGCCTAGTGATTCTATTAATTTAGAAGCTTCCGTGCGAGTGTATTTTTGAAGTGTTCCCGTTAAAACAAACGATTTTCCGCTCAATTTATTATCAATCACATTGTCTTTAAATTCCATATTTATACCACAATTCTTCAAATTTTCAATCAACTCTATATTTTGAGGTATTTTAAAATATGAAACTATACTCTTCGCAATTATATCACCTATGCCATCTATTTGACTTATATCTTCTTCATCGGCAATCATAAGATTATCGACACTCTTAAACGTTTTTGCTATAAGCTTTGACGCTTTTTGTCCTACATGACGTATTCCAAGCGCAAAAATAAATTTATCTAGTCCTCTTGATTTCGATTTTTCTATCGAATTTATCAAGTTTTCGGCAGACTTATCTCCCATTCTTTCCATAGAAGATATATCTTCAAGTTTTAAATTATATATATCATGCGCAGATTTGATAATATTCTGCGAGACCATATTTTTTACAATAGTCTCGCCGAGACCATCTATATCCATTGCGCCTTTTGACACAAAATGAATCAAGTTTCTTAAAAGCTGAGCAGGACAATCCATATTAACGCACCTAAGCGCAACTTCCCCTTCGACTTTTACAACTTCCGATTTGCATGACGGACAAACTTTTGGGAACACAAATTGCTCTGAATTTTCTTTATGAGAATCCACTTTAACTACTTCGGGTATTATCTCGCCTGCTTTTCGAATAACAACTTCGTCGCCGATTCTTATATCTTTTTCTGATATAAAATCTTGATTATGAAGAACTACTCGGCTTATTGTACTTCCCGAAACAAAAACTGGTGCTAAGATTCCAACCGGCGTAAGAACACCCGTTCTACCTACGTTTATTTCGATATCTAAAAGCTCGGTTTTTTTCTCTTCGGGTGGGTATTTAAAAGCTTCTGCCCAACGTGGAAATTTAGACGTACTTCCCAATAAATCTCTTTCTTTTAACAAATCAAGCTTAACCACTGCTCCATCGGTTTGATAAGGTAATTCGGACTTTATGTTCCCGATTCGATTTATTTCTTTTAAAATTTCTTCTATATTTTCACATTCAGTACATATCGGCACAACAGGCAACGATAAGTTTTTCAAAAACTCTAACGATTCCTTGTGTGATTTAAATTCCTTGCCGTCAATTTTTTGAATATTGAATATGAAAATATCCAAATTTCTGGATGCCGTTATCCTTGAATCCTTTTGTCTTAAAGAACCAGCAGCGGCGTTTCTTGGATTTTTAAAACTTTTAACTCCTTCAGATTCTTGATATCTTATAAGATTTAAAAAGTTTTCTTTTGACATATAAACTTCGCCACGCACTTCTAAATAAGAAACACCACTACTAATTTTTTTAGGCAGTGAAGATATAGTCAAAATATTTTCGGTTATATCTTCGCCAACAAATCCATCTCCTCGTGTTGAAGCTCTAACAAGTTTGCCGTTTTGATATTCAACAGAAACAGAAAGTCCGTCTATTTTCGGCTCAACAACATATTTCGGATTTTGAACTGAATTCCTTACTTTTTTTTCAAAAGAAATTATTTCTTCAATGGAAAAAGAATCATGAAGACTTTCCATTTTAACTTCGTGAACAACCGGCGAAAATTTTTCCGAGACACTACCTCCTACCTTTTTGGTTGGTGAAGTTTTTTCTGAAAGTTCCGGAAATTTTTCTTCCAGCTCTTCCAAATTTCGTACAAGCTTATCGTATTCAAAATCGTCTATTTCAGGAGCATCTTCTTCGTAATATTTCTTATTATGGTACTCTATTTCTTCCCTATATTTTTTCGCAATTAACCTTGCTTCTTCTAAATTCATATTAAACTTTTTCCTTGCTAAAAAATTTCAACTTCATCAGCGACTACTTTCGCTTTAATTAATTTTTTCTCTTGAACGCTATTTTGGCTAGTTATTACAGCTTCTTTTAAAATATTTTCGGCTTCTAAGCACTTTTCTAAACTCGAAGAATATAACTCGGCAAAACACTCGTTTCCGGAAATTTTATCCCCGATTTTCTTATTAAGCATTATTCCCGCACTATAATCAATTTTGTCTTCTTTTTTCTTTCTTCCCGCACCTAAAACCATAGCGGCTTTTCCGATTTTTTCGGTGTCCATAGATGAAACATATCCGTTTTTACCTAAGAAGACTTCGTGTTTTACTTTAAAATCAATATTGTAATTATCAGCGTCAATAAATTTTTCTAAATTTCCGCCTTGCTCCGATATCATTTCTTTGAATTTTTCTAATGCTTTTCCGGATTTTATTGAGTCAAGTACCATTTTCTCGCATTCTTCCATAGTACCTTTATTCGCAAGATACAACATATTAGAAGCCAAACATATACAAATGTCGTTAAGGTCTTTTGGGCCTTCACCTTTTAAGACTTTGCATACTTCCCAAACCTCTATCGCATTACCGATAGCATTTCCGAGTGGTTCGTTCATATCGGTTATTATCGCAACAACTTTTTTGCCGCAATGTTCTCCGATATTAACCATGATTTTCGAAAGATTAATAGCGTCTTCTTTCGTTTTCATGAACGCACCGCTACCGACTTTAACGTCGAGCAATATGCAGTCTGCGCCCGAAGCTAATTTCTTGCTCATTATACTGGAAGCTATAAGTGGCATACTTTCAACTGTTGCTGTAACATCCCTTAAAGCGTATATTTTTTTATCTGCCGGAACTAAATTACCGCTTTGGCTTACAATGCAACAGCCAACTTTATTAACTATTTCGAAAAAACGCTCTTTCGGGAGGTCTAATTTCACACCGGAAATTGATTCTAGTTTATCTATCGTCCCCCCTGTGTGTCCAAGCCCTCGACCTGACATTTTTGCGACTTTTGCTCCGCAAGCTGCTACAATCGGAGCTACTATAAGTGTAGTTTTATCTCCTACTCCGCCTGTACTATGCTTATCGACTTTTATTCCTTTTATCTCAGACAAATCCATCGTCTCGCCTGAGTTTAGCATACATTTTGTAAAATTAGCACATTCTTCATCTTGCATGCCATTAAAATATACCGCCATTAAAAATGCAGACATCTGATAATCTTCGATTTCGCCATTAACATATCCATTTATTACAAATTCTATTTCTTGCATATTTAATTGCTTATTATCTCTTTTTTTCTGAATTATATCGTATATCCGCACAATTAAGTTCTCCCTTTAAAATATTAAATTTAAATATTTTTTACTAATTTCACAATCCTGCTCGTGCCTAATCTTGATGCTCCAGCTTTCAAAAAATTTTCCGCATCTTCCAAACTACTTATTCCGCCGGCAGCTTTTATTTTCACGCTATCGCTTATATTATTTTTAAAAAGTTCCACATCGTGAATTGTTGCACCGGACTTTGAAAATCCCGTTGAAGTTTTGATAAAATCCGCTCCTGCTTTAGAAACTATTTCGCACATTTTTATTTTTTCTTCGTCTGTAAGCAAGCAAGTTTCAATTATAACTTTTAAAATTTTATCTTTACAAACTGATTTTATTTCCCTGATTTCGTCTTCAATTACATCAAATTTTTTCTGCTTTACGTCTCCTAAATTTATAACCATATCTATCTCATCGGCACCTGAATTTAAAGCGTTTTGAGTTTCAAAAAGCTTCGTTTCAAGTGTGCTGTATCCATTCGGAAAGCCTATCACGGTACAAATTTTCAAACTATCTTTTACATATTCCTTAGCTGATTTTACATAGCAAGGAGGAATACAAACCGAGGCGGTTTTGTACTTCATTCCGTCGTCACAAATAAATTTTATTTCTTCCCAAGTAGATGTAGGACTTAAAAGCGTATGGTCTACTTTCGATAAAATTTCATTTATATCCAAAACAATTATCCTCTCGTTAACAAATTATCTGATACCTTTCTCGTACGGAACGCCTGACGCTTTTGGTGCAGACGAACGTCCGACGAAAATTATCAAAACTATAATTGTTAAAATATACGGTATCATTGCCAAAAGTGTTGACGGAATTACAACATTTCCGTCGCCTAGAATTATTACCAAAGCTTGCGAAAATCCGAAAAGCAAACATGCAAAATATGTTCCAAATGGACGCCATTTCCCGAATATTACAGCTGCTAAAGCTATAAATCCTTGACCGCTTATTGCAGTTGGCGTAAATTGCGAAATAATTGCAAGCGTAACTGTTCCGCCGCCAAGTCCTGCTAAAATTCCTGATATTATAACACAAGCATATCTTGATTTATAAACCGATACGCCTAATGTATCTACCGCCGCAGGATGTTCTCCCATTGCACGTATTCTAAGTCCCCATTTTGTTTGATAAAACACAAACCATGTAACAAATACCACTAAAAACGCTATTAAAACCGTTATGTCTATATTTAGTCCCCTAAACATAGTAACTTTTAAATTTTGCTGATCGATAACTTTTGGTAATTTATTTGGAACCGGTAACGTCGTTGTTGCACCGTTGAAGAAATATCTAGCTAAAAACATCGAGAGCCCCGGACCGATTAGATTTATCGCTATTCCCGAAACAGTTTGATCGGCTCTAAAAGTAATTGAGGCAACTGCATGCAAAAGTGCTAAAAGGCCACCCGCTAATCCTGCGCACAAAAATCCTAACCACGCACTATGCGTAAAATATCCGACGGTTGCTCCGGCAAGTGCTCCTATGCTCATCATACCTTCAATACCTATATTTACAACACCGGAACGCTCTGAAATTACTCCTCCAATTGCAGCTAAAGTAAGAGGTGCGGAATACATCAATGTAATCGACAAAGCTATTAATAATGTACTAAGCATTAAGCGTTTCCCCTCTTTTCTAAAAATCTATTCACAATAATCGGTATTATCTTTACAAGAGCGACAAAAAATACTATTACGCCTATCATTATGTTTACTATCTCTGACGGAGCACCTGTTTTAAATTGCAATGTTTGACCGGCATATATAAAAGCACTAAACATTAATCCCGCAAAAATACATCCTATAGGCGAACTCCCCGCAATAAGCGCTACGGATAGTCCATTAAAACCATTGTTTTCAAAAGTGGACAAAACATGTACATTATGTGAAGATGTTCCTGTTATAGAAAGAGAACCGGCAAGTCCGGATAACGCACCTGCAATTATCATAGTGTAAATTATATTTTTATTTACATTTATTCCTGCATTTTCTGCGGCAATCGGATTAAGACCTGTCACTCGCAATTCGTAACCTTTTCTTGTCCTATATACGAACACCCACATCAAAATTGATGCAAAAACCGCCACTAAAAAATTAACATTAAAATCGGTTTTTAATATAATATCTCCCCAAAATGGATTTTGCTTGAAAAATCTTACTCCGTCATCAGAAAACTTCCAATCGTACATCAAAAGCGTAAATCCAGAAGGGTTTATTGAATACGTTCCGTCGCTTTCGGGTTTATGAAACATTTGAGAATTCGCAATAAAATTGCAAAAATATAGCGCAATCCAGTTAAACATAATACTTGTTATTACTTCGTGTATTCCAAATTTAGCTTTTAAAAATCCTACTATTCCTCCAAGTAAAGCACCCGCAAAAACTCCTGAAAAAACAACAAGCGGAATTTGTATAATCGGATGAAAGTCAAAAACTATTCCCACTATTGTGGAAATAACTGTTGAAAAAATATACTGCCCTTCCGAACCAATATTAAAAAGACCGGATTTAAATGCAAATGCAACACTGATACCGGTTAAAATTATCGGCGTACTTTTAAGTATTATATTAACTATAAATTTTGGTCTTGAAAAAATTGCATTGAACATAACCGCCAATGACATCGCAGGGCTATAACCGGTAATGAGTAATATCAAACAAGCTACCAAACATCCAAAAAATACAGCAATACACGTACAAATAAATGGCTTTTTTAAAAAATTGGCTATACTTTTAGTCATTTTTATTACCCCCTGCCATTAACAAACCAACATTATTTTCATCAGCTTCTTCTTGGTCTAATTCTCCTATAATAGAGCCGTCATATATAACACCGATTTTGTCGGAAACGCTCAAAATTTCATCTAATTCTAAAGATATTAACAAAATCGCTTTACCTTTATCTCGCAAATTTATCAATGTTTTATGTACATATTCTATGGCTCCAACATCAAGTCCCCTTGTCGGCTGAACAGCAATCAAAAGTTCAGGGTCGTTTGCGATTTCTCTTCCTATAATTAATTTTTGCTGATTTCCGCCGGAAAGATTTCTTATTTTTGTGTACTCACAATCCACAGGACGAATATCGTATTCTTTTATAAGTTTTTTTGTGAATTTATCTCTTTCTTCATAAATTAAAAATCCTCTTTGATTAAACGGATATTCACGATATTTTTCTAAAATTGCATTGTCCGCAACAGACATATCTAAAATCGCTCCGTCTTTATGACGATCTTCATGAATGACAGAAACTTTGTTATTAAGAACATTTCTAACACTCGTGTTTTGAATTTCTTTGCCATTAATTAGAATTTGACCGCTGACAGCATATTTTTTGCTTATAATACATTCTAAAAGTTCTTTTTGACCATTTCCGTCGACGCCGGCCAATCCATATATTTCTCCTCGATGAACTTCTAATGAAAGATTTTTTACTCTCTCTACACCTTTTTCACACTTAACAGTAAGATTTTTTATTTCAAAAACTTTTTCGCCCGGATTAGCCTTACTTTTATCTACCAAAAGTTTAACTTTTCTTCCGACCATTTTTTCAGCTAAACTTTGTTCGCTTTCAGATTTAACGTCAATACATTCAATAAATTTACCTTTACGAATTATCGTACATTTTTGCGACGATTTTTTTATTTCTTTCAATTTATGAGTAATTATTACAATTGTTTTTCCGTCTTTTTTCAAATTTTCAATTACATCCATCAGCTCATCAATTTCTTGCGGAACTAAAACAGCAGTAGGTTCGTCCAAAATCAAAATATCTGCACCACGATATAGCGCTTTTAAAATTTCGACTTTTTGTTGCATACCTACTGATATATTTTTTACTTTCTTTTTTAAATCTACTTTCATTCCATATTTGTCAATTATATCCAATACTTTTTTCTTGGCTTCTCTCATGTTAATTATTCCGAATTTATCCGTAGTTTCGTTTCCCAAAACTATATTTTGTAAAACGGAAAATTTTTCAATCAACATAAAATGCTGATGAACCATTCCAATCCCATTCCAAATTGCAGAATTTGGATTTTTTATGTAAACCTTTTCACCATTTAAATAAATTTCTCCGCCATCCGCACTATAAAGTCCATATAAAATATTCATCAATGTACTTTTACCTGCACCATTTTCACCAAGTATGGCGTGGATTTCACCTTTTTCTATATCCAAATCAACACTGTCTAAAGCTTTCGTATTACCAAAATATTTAGTTATACCACGCATCTGAACTGCGTATTTTTTACTAATTTCCAATTAATTATTTCCCTCCTATTCTCTATTAAATATTTAAATTATTAATTGTTTTATTAACAAATTCATCGTAATTTTCTTTCGTTCCAGGTGGAACAATTTCGCCACTTGAAATTTTTTCTTGTATTTTTCTTACTTTTTCTAAGACATCTTGCGATATGTTTGGATTATTTTCAGGTATTCCCACACAGCCTTCCTGTATTCCAAACGAATACGTTTTGCCGCCTATGTTTTCGCCATCTAAAGCCTTTTGAGAAATAATTTCAAGCGCCATACCTACATTTTTTATCGACGATGTCAAAACATTTTTCGGAGCTAAATATGATTGATCCATATCGGCTCCTATTGCAAAATTGCCTGTTTCTTTTGCGGATTCAATAACACCCATTCCGGCTCCACCGGCAGCATGAAATACTATATCGCAATCTTTTTCCGAGCCTGTTCCATACATATTGGTCGCTATTGCTTTTCCTTTTGCCGAATCTGTAAAGCTTTCTGCGTATTGAACTTTAACCATTATATCTTTATTTAATTTCTTTGCTCCATAGGCAACGCCTGCTCTATAACCATACTCGAATTGGTCTATTACCATTCCTCTTATTCCGCCGATGAACCCGACACAATTTGTTTTTGTTGTACATGCGGCAATATATCCGACTAAAAATGAAGATTCCTCAGCTCTGAAAGTAATTCCGGTTATATTTTCCGGTGTTTCATCTCCATATGAAAAATCCGCAATACAAAAATTTATTTCCGGATTAGCTTTGGCTGCTAACTTTAAAGCATCTGCCATCTTAAATCCAACAGCATAAATTAAATTTGTATTAACATCTGAAAGTTTATCCAAATTGCTGAAAGCGTCCGAAATTTGAGCACACTCGATATAACTTACATGCGTACCTGTGGATTTAGAAAATCTTTGCAATCCCTCCCAAGCGGACTGCTGAAAAGATTGGTCATTTATCCCTCCGCCATCGGTTACCATTGACACAGAAAATTCATCTGCATTTTCCAATTCCGACGCTATCTTAAAAACTTTAACAAAAAAAAGTAGAGTTCCTAATCCCGCAACAAGTAATAGAATAATACCCAATTTCGAAATTATTTTTTTCATAATTTCCTCCAAAAAATTAAAGCCACATTTAGCTAAAAGACAATTTAAATATTTATGCCTGTGTTCAGTGCTATCTCTACCATATTACAAAAACTCGTTTGACGTTCATCGGAAGTAAGCGAAAGACCATTTAACGGACAATCTGAAATCGTTAGGATACAAAGTGCTTTTTTATTTAATCTGGCTGCATTGGCATAAAGTCCCGCAGCTTCCATTTCTACAGCTAAAACCCCCATTTTATCCCATTTCTTTAAAGAATCAGGTTCGCTATAAAATACATCCGAAGAACAAACATTTCCAACATGTGTATTTATATTTAATTCACTTGAGAAATCATAAGCCTTTTTCAAAAGTTCAAAATCCGCAATAGGTGCAAATGTACCTCCGAGATTATATTGCGACATAAAATTGGAATCCGTACAAGCGCCCATGGCTATTACGATATCTCTTAATTTTATATTAGAATTTATAGCTCCGGCACTACCTATTCTTATAATATTTTCAACACCGTAAAATTTATAAAGCTCATAAGAATATATTCCGATTGACGGTATTCCCATACCGCTACCCATTATAGATATTCTTTTATTTTTATATAAACCAGTAAAGCCCAACATATTTCTAACAGACGTAAAACATTTTACATCCGTAAGGAATTTTTCGGCTATAAATTTTGCTCTGAGAGGGTCTCCGGGCATTAAAACCGTTTCGGAAATTTCGCCTAATTTTGCACTATTGTGCGGTGTCGGTAATGTATACATAAAACTCGGGTAACTTAAAAAATTCAAATTACCCTTCTCACCATCCTCAATTGTAGAATCGTTAATATATCTTTTCAAAAATTCACAATATTTTTTAATTAAAACTCACTACTTGATTTTAGCATTTTACTAAACAAATTGTCAAGGATTTCGGCTGATTTCTGTATAAGCGGACCACCGATAACAGCACATAAAACTGTTATTATTCCTATTTTTCCGCCCATAGCCCATCCTAATAAAAGTGTAGCTGTATCGAAAACTATTTTTATAAATTTAAACGGCTTTTTTGTTTTTTCGCTAGCTATTATTGCTACTGCAGTCCAAGGGTCTATTCCTATATCTATACTCATAAATCCGCCAATTCCTATAAAACATAATATGCAACCGATAATAGAAACTATTAATTCTATAAAAAAGTTATGAGGTATATGTAGCAATCCATAAATTACTAATGCTGCCTTTATAGATGACCCAAGCACCAAAACATAAATAACCGTACCTATATGCACATACTTTTTATTGATAAAAAATACCAGTAAAACAAGTGAACCATTTAAAATCCATGTAACCCAATCAATACTTATTCCCGTAAGTTTATTTAATCCCTCATAAAACACAGTTATCGGGTCCGCTCCTTTGGCAGTTGCGATATTCAAACCACATCCGAACCCTAAAATTACGAGGCTAATGCTACAAATTAATATTTTTTTTGCCCATAAAATTGCCGAATCTCGCTTTAATTTACTTCCCACTTTTTAATATCTCCTTTAAAAATGACTTCCCGTCAATGTTATTTTCTAATCCTAAATATTCCAAAATTGTTGCTCCGATATCATAAAAACCACATCTCGTTCCTAGATTTACTCCGGATTTTATATTTTCTCCAAAAACTATCATCGGCGTATACTCTCTTGAATGGTCGGTTGAGCTTGTTGTTGGGTCGCAACCATGATCTGCGGTTATTATCAAAACATCGTCTTTTCTCATTTTTTGAGTAATGAGTTTTAATTTCTCGTCAAAATACGAAAGCGCAGTGGCGTAGCCGTCAACATCATTTCTGTGACCATAAAGCATATCGAAATCAACTAAATTAACAAAGCCAAGGCCGTTAAAATCTTTATCCATAACGTTTAAAGTTTTTTCTATTCCGTCTGCGTTACCTTGAGTTTTTATTACCTCTGTAATCCCGACTCCCGCAAAAATATCATTGATTTTACCAACACCGATAACGTCCATACCGTTTTCTTTTATTACATCAAGAATAGTTTTTTTGGTCGGAACAAGAGAAAAATCGTGGCGATTGCTAGTTCTTGTATAATTTGGATATTCCCCCACAAACGGTCTTGCTATAACTCTGCCGACCGCATGATTTCCTTTTAAAATTTTTCTTGCTATCTTGCAATATTCATAAAGTTTTTCTATTGGAACAACACTTTCATGTGCCGCAATTTGAAAAACACTATCGGCGGAAGTATAAACTATCAATTTTCCTGTTTCTACGCTTTCTCTTCCGTAATCTTTTATTACTTCCGTACCTGAATATGGTTTATTGCAAAGCGTTTTTACACCTGTTAATCTTTCAAACTCATCTATAACCTCTTTCGGAAATCCATTTGGATATGTCGGAAAAGGCTTTTCTGAATTTATTCCCACCATTTCCCAATGACCTGTTGTAGTATCTTTGCCTTTCGAAACTTCTTTCATTCTAGCAAAACTTGCAGTAGGATTAATTTCATTTTCGGAATAATCAATGCCTTCAATATTAAAAAGTCCCATTTTAGCCATATTCGGCATTCTAAAATTTTTGTTTTTATAGCAAGCTTTTAAAGTGTTACTTCCTTCGTCGCCATAAGTTTTTGCGTCCGGCATTTCTCCGATTCCAACACTATCTAAAACTATCAAAAATACTCTTTTCACAATATCAACCTCTCAAAAATCAATTAAGTTTTAATTGTTCACAAGAATCACTTGTTTTTTCCAAAAATTTCCCCATAGACGGCAATGTTTTAGGAATGTAATTTTTTTCATTAATAAAAGTTCCTGAAACATATGGCTCAACTTTTATAACCCTGTGCCCTTTTTTTTGCTTCATAACCGCTACGCCTTGCGTACTTTTACTCTGCTTTAAACTTACCATAGACGTATTGAAAATTAATATTTTTGAAGACGACGATGTTATAATAAAATTGCTATCTTCTTGTAAATAAAACGCCGAAACAAGGTCATCTTTATCACTATAAGCTTTTATGAGTTTTTTTCTATTGGTTTTTGTGTAATAAGAATTCATTTCTACTTTCGAAACTTTTCCACCTTTATAGAAAAATACCATAAACCCTTTATAATCCGAAGCAATTGCCATATATACAACCTTTTCACCTTTATCAAACGACAAAGTTGCGGGAATATATTCGCCCATTGAACTGGATTTTGTATCGGAAAACATATAGCCTTTAGATTTGTAAACTTGACATTTATCTGTAAAAAACAATATATCCGAACGGTTCATTCCGGGCACTTCTAAGAATATTTCGTCATCGTTTTTAAGTTTTTGCTCGGAATTCATTTTTAACGATTGCAAAGTTATTTTTTTGAAATATCCTTCCTTTGTTAAGAAATATTTTACCGCATAATCCGGAATAAATTCAGTTTCTTCGTATTCTTCCGTTTCATTTGAATATATAAGCAAGCTTTTTCTTGGTTTTCCGTATTCTTTTGAAATATTCGAAAGTTCTGAGATTATAATTTTATATACTTTATTTTTATTACTCAGAATTCCCTCTAATTCTTTTATTTCTTTCTCTAAACTTTCTATTTCGCCGATACGCTTTAATATATATTCTTTATTTAAGTTTCTTAACTTAATTTCCGCAACATATTCCGCTTGGATTTCATCTATTGAAAATCCTTTCATAAGATTCGGAACGACATAGCTTTCTTCTTCGGTTTTTCTTATTATTGCAATAGCTTTATCTATATCTAACAAAATTTTACTAAGACCTTTTAAAAGATGTAATTTATCACTTTTTTTATTAAGGTCAAATTGCGTTCTGCGCTGTACACATTCAACTCTGAACGCAATCCAATTTTCAAGTATTTCTCGAATACCCATAACTTTTGGCGTACCTTTTACAAGAATATTGAAATTACACGAAAAAGTATCTTCGAGCGGTGTTAACTTAAACAATTTGCGCATTAATTTTTCAGGGTCTGTTCCACGTTTTAAGTCTATCGTTATTTTTAATCCGTCTAAACCTGTTTCATCTCGAACGTCGGATATTTCTCTGATTTTTCCGGATTTAACAAGCTCTGCGATTTTTTCAATTATCGCTTCGCTTGTCGTTGTCGGAGGAATATTTACAACGTCTATACAGTTGTATTTCTTGTCGTAACTATATTTGGCACGAATTTTTATTCCGCCACGACCTGTTTGATATATAGCGTCGAGCTTTTCTTTATCGTAAATAATTTCTCCTGCTCCTGGAAAATCAGGAGCAATAAGTGTAGAAGAAATATCGTGCTCATTATTTTTTATATACTCGATAGTTGTGTCGCAAACTTCTTTTAAGTTAAAAGGACAAATTGAGCTCGCCATTCCTACCGCTATTCCGGTATTCGAATTAACCAAAATTGACGGAAAAGTACACGGAAGTAAAGACGGTTCCTTTAGCGTATTATCGTAGTTCGGTACAAAATTTACTGTGTCTTTATCTATATCCCTAAAAAGTTCTTTACATATGTTTTCGAGTTTAGCTTCTGTGTATCTTGATGCTGCACACGCCATGTCTCTCGAATAAAATTTGCCGAAGTTTCCTTTTGAATCGACATAAGGATACAAAAGCGCTTCGTACCCTCTACTCATACGAACCATCGTATCGTAAATTGCGCTATCTCCGTGCGGATTTAATTTCATCGTTTGTCCGACTATATTAGCAGACTTTGTTCGAGTATTCCCCAAAAGTCCCATTTTATACATCGTAAACAAAAGTTTTCTATGCGATGGTTTGAATCCATCTATTTCAGGTATTGCACGAGAAGTTATAACACTCATAGCATACGGCATATAGTTTTTTTCGAGTGTATTTACTATTTTTTCTTCCACTATCTCGCCCGCATTATATATAAATCCGTGTACATTTGAACTTGTTTGATTTTTTTCTTTTTTTCTACCTTTTAAGGCCATTTTTTCACCACCTATTTTATTAACTTATATCTAAATTATCTGTATACAAATGACCATTTGCTATAATATATTCTTTTCTGCCGGAAAGGTCATCTCCCAAAAGCACATCGAACATTTTTGCGGTTTCTTCGGCGCTCTCAGGCATTACTTTTATAAGTCTTCTGGTCTTTGGGTCCATTGTAGTAAAACTCATCATATCCGGTTCGTTTTCGCCCAGACCTTTTGAACGCTGAATTATATATTTTTCATTTCCGATTTTTCTTATAAACTCATCTTTTTCTTCTTCGTTATAAGCAAAATACGTTTCTTGCTTACTCGTTATTTCATAAAGCGGAGATTCCGCTATAAAAACTTTACCCATCTCTATAAGTTTTGGAGTTAAGCGATATAGCATTGTTAAAAGCAAAGTTCTAATCTGAAATCCGTCTACATCAGCGTCTGTACACAAAATTACTTTATTCCATTTAAGCAAATCAATATTAAACGACGACAAGTCTTTTGCGGCTTTAGAAGTTTTTACTTCTACCCCACAACCCAAAACACGAATTAAATCCGTTATTATTTCACTTTTGAAAATTCTATTATAGTCCGCTTTCAAACAGTTAAGTATTTTACCTCTTATAGGAATTATAGCCTGAAAATCAGGATTTCTTGCTTGTTTACAAGCTCCTAATGCAGAATCACCTTCCACTATAAAAAGTTCTCTTTCGGCCACTTCTCTGCTCCTGCAGTCAACAAACTTAGCAACTCGGCTGGCCATATCCATGCTCCCGGTTAATTTTTTCTTTAAATTAAGTCTTGTTTTTTCAGCATCTTCACGACTATGTTTGTTAATCAAAATTTGATTTGCTATTTTTTCCGCATCGCTTGGATTTTCTATAAAATACACTTCTAAATTTCGTTTTAACATATCAGTTAAAGCGTCTTGTATGCCTTTATTCGTTATGGATTTTTTAGTTTGGTTTTCGTAAGAAGTCATTGTCGAAAACGACGATATTATAACCACCAGCGAATCTTCTATATCTATGAAATTTATTTTACTTTCGTTTTTTGTGTATTTATTATTTTGCTTTAGGTATGAGTCGATTTGCGAAACAAAAGCACTTTTTACAGCTCTTTCTGTTGCTCCTCCGTGTTCCAGGAAACTTGAGTTATGATAATATTCCGCCCCGCAAACTTTATTTGAAAATGCAACTGAAACCGTAGCTTTTAATTTATAAAACGGCTTATCTTCTCTATCTCTGACTTTTGTTTCAAAACTCCAACTCTGTACAGGTGTTAAATAATCTTCTCCCAAAATTTCCGCTGCATAATCTGATATACCGTTTTGATAAAAAAATTCAGATTCTTGAAAACTACCGTCGGCGTTTTGATATTTGAAAATAAATTTCACTCCGGCATTAACAACCGCTTGTTTTTTTAAAACGTCGGCAAAATATTCGTAAGGAATAGAAATATCAGTAAAAACCTCTAAATCAGGTTTCCACTTTATTTTAGTACCTGTATTTTTTCTTCCAAACGGTTCTTTTGTAAGTCCGCCGATATTTTCACCTTTTTCGAAATGTAATTTATGAATAAATCCATCTCGGCGAATTTCTACGTCCATATATTCAGAAGCATATTGCGTTGAGCATAAACCTAAACCATTTAAGCCCAAAGAATACTCATAGCTTTGCTGATTTAAAGTATTATACTTCCCTCCTGCATAAAGTTCGCAAAAGAGAAGTTCCCAGTTATATTTATCTTCTTTCTTGTTATAGTCAACCGGTATGCCTCTGCCGTAATCTTCTATTTCTATTGAATTATCTTTAAATCTGGTTATTTTTATAACATTTCCGTAACCTTCTCGAGCTTCATCAATAGAGTTTGAAAGTATTTCGAATACAGAATGTTCGCAACCTTCCAGACCGTCAGAGCCAAATATAACTCCGGGCCTCTTTCTTACTCTGTCTGCGCCCTTCAAAGAAGATATGCTTTCATTATTATATCTTTTAACAGCCAAACTTTATATCTCCCGTTCAATAAAAAAATTTAATTATTCACTTTATATATACTAATTTTAATGACACTCACTGTTTCGAATATATTATATCCAAATAGTAGATATCGGTCAAATTTTTAGTATTAAAAATCCACTCAAAAATGATTCTATAGATAATCATTAAATGAAAATTACAGTATTTATCTTTCATTTTCAAAACATTGCATAAAATTAATTTGTATATTTTGTGTACTATTTTGCCAATTCCAGTATTTATTTTTATTAAATAAATAGAAAGTTATAAAATTATTCAAATTTCTGTTGACTTTTAAAAACTAAGTGTGTTAAAGTGTATTATAGCAATATTATATTGCGAATCAAATATTTTTAAAGGAGAGAATTTTATGAAAAAACCAAGCAAAAAAATTGTATCAGCGATTTTATCCTCGACATTAATTTTACCCACATTATCGCCGTGCGCAAGCGCAATGGGAAGAGAAAAAAAACCTACCCCACCAAACAATGAATCTAATGCAATCAATTCAAAAAAACTAATTAAATCAAAAATCACGGCAGAAAAAAGTACAACAATAGAAAACACAACAAACGAAGATACAACGGAAAACGAATTTAATCAATCAAGCGATACTCCACAAAGAATACACGAAAATGAAAATGAAACAGTATTCCAAAGCGAAGTGTCACCAGTAGAAGAACCGATTATTTTAGAACCACTTGAAAATAATACATACATAAGATATAAACATGGAAATATAACAGTATTTTGGCGCAGAGGAGATCCGGTCGGAAGAAAGTGCGTTTTCAGAAAAAATAGCCAAAAAGATTTACAAGAAGACACAATTTATGATAACGTAAATATAAAGATACAGCAAAATGCAGGAAACTTTGACCAATTAAACAATGTTATAAATACATACGGTTTAAGTGTTTTTGCTAAATCTATACTAAATATGTTTTTGCATGAAGAAGGAAATCTGGAAGTTTTACTTAGAGACTTTTATATATTTTCGGACATGGTAATTCCCACCTATCATGGAAGCACTGATAATGAATATAATTATATAAAATATCAGGTAGATTATTTTGCTTTAAACCATACTTTCAATCAAAATATGACATATCAAAATTTTTTACAAAATGAACAACAATACTAAAATCCACTACAAATAGAATTGTTATAATTTAAACAACAAGCAGAGCACATGGGAGATTTTGCGGTGCATACCGCTCTCCCGTGTGCTACTATTCTATGGCAAAATGATAACATTTCTTCTTTTGGAATTAATTTTTCCATTATTCTTTCAATTTTCTCGGCATCTTTTATATCATGAAAACCAAGCCTCGAAGTAATTCTTATAAAATGAGTGTCAACAACTATTCCGGGTTTGTCGTAAATCTCACCTAAAAACAAATTAGCTGTTTTTCGGCCAATTCCGGGAAGTGACGTTAACTCTTCCATATTATCCGGTATTTTTCCATTGAATTTGTCAATAATTATTTTACACATATTTACAATATCGGAAGATTTTGTTCTGTAAAATCCACAAGAATGCACATATTTAGCCACTTCTTCTGAATTTGCATTTGCAAAATCTTCTATTTTTTTAAAACGAGAAAAAAGCGAAGGAGTAACAAGATTCACCCTGTTGTCTGTACACTGCGCCGATAATCTTATTGCGATTAAAAACTGAATAGGTGTATCGTATTTCAGCGAACATTTTGCGTCCGGATATGCTTTTTTTAATTTTTCAATAACTACAAGTGCTTTTTCTTTATCTGTCATATGTCTCAACCTAAATATTTATTAAAAATTTGTTTTATATATAGATTCTATCAAATTTCCATCCGGAAAGTCCATTAGAACTATACCAAATTTTTTATTTGAACCGTTTTTTTCAAAAAATTCTTTAAAAGACGGGTTAATTTGTATTGCCACTGCCCATAAAATATAGTACCCCACGCAACTAGTAAAATTGACAACAAATTTATCTTTTAAATTTTCTTTCCAAATTTTATTATAAAAATTTTTTATACACTCCATTTTTTCGTTCTTGGTTTTTGCTTTATATTCATCTTGTAAAAAGCAATCATTACCATCTATTTTAGCTAATTTATAAGACGCATTATCACCCCAGTTAGAATAAACGAATGCTCCGCCGTCAATATTTCCACAATCTCTTGCAAAAACCAGAAATTTTCCCCTAACATCAGCAACTGTAAGTTCGGACAAATTCATTCCGCTTTTTTTTCTATAATATTTACTTTTACTTTCCAATAGACTACCTATATTATTCTTAAAATCATTTTTATTAGTATCTTTTCCTTCTCGTTTTATCTGCAATATAACAAATTCTGATGGATTATTCTCTAAAAATTTATTTACATAATCAAGTACATCGGATAATTTTAATTCATTTTCTTTATTTGTAATTATAGATTTATAACATTTCAATATACCATGACAAATTGTTCCGTTTGAATCTACTCGTAAATCAAGATATCTAATTCCTGAATTTAATTGAGCGTATATGCTGCTGTTCTGACAACTTGCAACAACTCCCGTGACAATTCCTTGTGTATACCTCGCACCGCTGTCATGAGTTCCGGGAATATTCATATCACAAATTTTTTTACTGTCTTTAACACTTTTCATCCAGTACATTGCAGGGCCTTTGGAATCAACATTAAATTTTTCATCAAAACCGATTATAACACTTGTAAATATTATAAAAATAACATAATAAGAAACACTTACACATGCCATAAATCTCCTGGAAATAGCATTATATCTTGAACTCATATACAAACACGCTCCCTACATTTTTTAATTTAAATAATCTTTCAAATCAATTATTTTATCAATCCAATTACTGTAAAAATTTTCTTCATGAGATACTAAAATCAAATTACCTTCCCATTTCTTCAGTTGTTCCATTAAAACCTCCTTCGAATCGACATCTAAATGATTTGTAGGCTCGTCCATTATTAAAAAATTCGATTTTCTGTTTGCAAACAAACATAATTTTACTTTTGATTGTTCACCTCCGCTTAAAGTTTTTAATTTTTGCGTAGCATTTTTAGATGAAATAGCGCATATTGCAAGTTGCTTTCTGATTTCTTGCTCCGTAAAATTCGAGAAATTTTCTCTGACGATTTGAACAGGTGTTAAATCATCGTTCTCCCATTTTAAATCTTGCTCAAAATAGTTAATTTTTACATAATCTGCAAACTTGAAGGTTCCGGAAAGAGGTTTAATCTTACCCATCAGAGTTTTTAAAATGGTGGTTTTGCCTATTCCATTAAAACCTGTTATAACAATCTTTTCTCCGGATTTCACTTCAAAGCTCAAACTTGGTAATAGCGGTTTTTCATAACCAACAACTAAACTATGAACTTTTAAAGCTTTTGAGGAATTTATCGGGATACATTTAAAACTAAAATATGGTTTAACAGTGTTTTGTGGTGCTACCATTTTATCCATTTTTTCAAGCTTTTTCATTCTGGATTGTGCTTGCTTTGCCGTAGATGCCCGAACTCTGTTTTTCGCAATATAATCTTCGAGCTTTTTAACTTCTTTTTTCCATGATACATATTGCTTTATATAACTTTCTTTTTGTATTCCTTTTATTTTCAAAAAATTACTCAGGTTTCCCGTATATTTTGTTATCTTTTGAAATTCTATGTCTAAAATACAATTTGTTATTTTATCTAAAAATTCAAAATCATGAGAAATAACCATAAAATTATTTTTGAAATTTTTCAAAAAATCCGAAAGCCACTCTACATGCTCTTTGTCCAAAAAATTCGTCGGCTCATCTAATAACAAAACATCTGGATTTTCGAGCAATAATTTTGCAAGTATAACCTTTGCTCTTTGTCCGCCGCTCAAATTTTTTAAAATTGAATTCACTCCGATTGAAGTTATTCCCAGTCCATCGCAAACTTTTAAAACATTACTTTCAATTTCATAAAACCCTCTGTTTAAAAGTAAACTTTGATAATCCGATGCTTTTTGCGAAACATCGTCACTAAAATTTTCCATCATATTTGAATATATCTCGTTTAACTTATGCTCTATATCGTATAAATCTTTAAAAGCGGTTTTTAAATACTCAAAAACAGTTTTGTTGTCATCTATTTTTGCATACTGATCCAAATATCCCATTTTTTTATTTTTCTGCCAACGTATATCACCGCTATCAGGAGTTATTTCACCTATTAACGACCTCAAAAGTGTGCTTTTCCCGGTACCATTTTGTCCTACAATCCCCATATGCTCGCCCTTAAAAATTTCAAAACAAGCATTTTTATAAAGCAATTTATCTCCGAAAGAATGAGTAAGATTATTAACTTCCAAAACAGCCAAGCAAAATCACCTCCATTTTGTATTTTTACTTACATATTTCTATATTTTTTTACATATTTTTATTGAAAAAAACATATGTATATGGTTGAAATAAATAAAATTATATGATAATATACTTATAAAGTACATCACTTTGCATATTATACGTAGTGAAAATATTTGTCAATCACTACAAAATTTATTTTAGATTTATGGGGGAATCAAACATGTCCAAAAAATTCGATGCTAAAAAAATAATAACTTTATCTATCGCCGGTGCGGTAATGTTCTTCCTGACAGGATGTGGAAATAACTCTACAAATAATGATTCCGATCAAGAAACAGGAAAAGTTACACTTGACTCAAATGATAATCAAGCTGTAAGCGAACAAGATATGGATGACGACAACGATATGAATACTCCTAATATGGTAACGGTTGAATATCCTGATGAAGGAAAAGCAAAAATAACAAATGAGGACGACACTGTTGGTATTGTAGAAAACAAAGACGGTGTAATATCAAGCACATCGTATATCTATAAAAACCAAAAAATAGATTCGGTAATAATGACTATGGAATTTAAATCGAACGATGAAGCTAAAAAAGAATATGAAGAATTAAAAGATGACAAAGAAATTTACAGTTCTGTAGAATTACAAGAAAATAAAATTGTCTGCAAAGCTAATGAAAATTATGTAAAGGAATATTCTGAAAAAACTCAAGATGAACTTTATAATGAGCTTAAGGAAATTTATAAAGATATGTTACAAGATTGATTATATCCCCTCCAAGATTTTTCTTGAAGGGGATTATGTTATTTTACAAAAAGTTTATAATTGATTTTTTGTACATTAAATTTTGATAATCTACTTGCAAATCATTTTGCGTTATGATATATTTTAAATGTAAGGACGTTTAGCTCAGCTGGTAGAGCATTCGCTTGACGTGCGAAAGGTCAGCGGTTCGAGCCCGTTAACGTCCACCATTTTATGTTTTTGCTCCCATATTTTTGGGGGCTATATTTTTTATAATCTTTGTTGTGAGGAGAAAAAATGACTTTTTGTACTATAACATTCGGTTGTAAAGTCAATCAATGTGAAAGCGAAAATATTGCAGAAGCAATGATAAAAAACGGATTTGAATTCGAAAAAAACACAAATTCCGCTGAAATAATAATTATTAATTCATGTAGCGTTACTGCCAAAAGCGATAGAAAATTGCGACAAACATTACACAAAATCAAACGTAAAAACCAACACTCTATCATTCTTTTAACCGGTTGTATGCCACAAGCTGACCCTTCTGCTGCTGAAAAATTAGAAAACATCGATATAATTATAGGAAATGCGAAAAAAAATTCTATCCCACAAGCTATAAAAAATTTCTTAAAAAATAAATCAAAAATAATTGACGTAACACCTATAAACAAACTTAAAGTTTTTGAAAAATCGACTGTAAATTATTCACCAAAACGTTCTCGTGCGTTTTTGAAAATCGAAGACGGATGCAACAGATTTTGCAGTTATTGCATTATTCCTTATGCGAGAGGACCTGTACGCTCTAAACCTTTGGAAGAAATTAAATATGATGCTGAAAATTTATCCAAAAATGGCTATAAAGAAATAGTTTTGGTTGGGATTAATCTATCTTCCTATGGTATGGACTTTGATGCAAATTTATATGATGCCGTAAAAATCGTATCTAATCAAGAAAATATAAACCAAGTAAGACTAAGTTCGCTGGAACCTGATTTAATGACGATAGATATAATAAAAAAACTTTCTACAATTCCTAAGTTATGCCCACAATTCCACTTATCATTGCAAAGTGGATCAAATAACATTCTAAAATCTATGCGTAGAAGATATACAAGAGAAGAATATTTAAATCTTGTAAATATTCTTAGAAAATATTTTAAAAATGCTACATTCACAACAGACATAATGGTAGGATTTCCGGGAGAAACGGAAAATGATTTTCAGGATACATTGAAATTAATAACAGAAGCAAAATTTTTAAAAGTGCATGTTTTCCCATATTCAAGACGTCCCGGAACTTTGGCTGATAAGATGGAAAATCAAATATCTAAAAATACAAAATCCGAAAGAGTAAAAAAGATAATAGAATTATCAAATAAAGTTACAGAAAAAGTTTTATCGGAATTTTTAAATATTTCTATGCCTGTTTTGTATGAAACAATAGACTCAAACGGATTTTATGAAGGCTATACTCCGAATTATATTTTAGTAAAAACTTGCTCTGAACATGACATTAGAGGTAAAATATTAGAAACTAAATTAGAATCAATCAACGGTAATTTCTTCAAAGGCATTATTGATTCAAATTTTTAGTGAATAATAATTAGGGTAATTCCTAAAATATTTTTATTGAATGGAGTGTTTTTATATGATAACTGTTTTAGACTCACAAAACTTTGAAAGCGAAATAACAAATTCTCTTTCACCGATTATAGTAGATTTTTTTGCTTCATGGTGTGGACCTTGCAAAATGCTTTCTCCCGTACTTGAAAAAATCGACGAAAAATTCGGAGAAAACTTAAAAATCTTGAAAGTTGATATAGATAAATTCCCGGAATTAGCTAATAAATATAACATTATGTCTGTACCCACTTTAATATTTTTTGAAAACGGTGAAATAGTTCGACAAGAAACCGGGTTTATGCCGGAAGAAAAAATCATGGAATTTATCAAATCTGATTTTTATATAAACACCCGAAAATAATATGAAAGGTGGAATAATATGACGACAGATGTAGCAATAGTAGGCGCCGGGCCGGCGGGAATTACAGCTGCTATTTACGCTTTGAGAGCCGGGCTTGATGTTACCATATTCGAAAAAAATATATATGGCGGTCAAACCTCTATTATAGAAAACATAGAGAACTATCCGGGATTTTTAAAAATTTCCGGATCTGACTTTTCTAATGCTTTATATGAACAAGCAAAAAATTTTGGGGCAAAGTTTGTTTTTTCGGAAGTAACAGATGTCGATTTTAGCTTTGAAGAAAAAATTTTGAAAACATCATCCGGAAAAACCATATCCGCAAAATCGGTTATAATTTCAAACGGTCTAAAGAGAAGAACGCTGGGTTGCATTGGCGAAAAAGAATTTTTCGGCAAAGGCGTTTCGTACTGTGCAACTTGCGATGGAGCATTTTTTAAAGACAAATCGGTAGCAGTTGTAGGCGGAGGAAATACAGCGCTTGAAGATGCATTATATCTTTCTAATATTTGCAAAAACGTCGCTATTATTGTCAGAAAAAATACTTTTCGAGCAGAAAATATTTTGGTACAATCGGTAAATAATACTGAAAATATATCTGTTATTTTTGAAAGCAACGTAAAAGAAATAATCGGCGAAAAAGTCGTTCAGAAAATCACAATAGAAAATAAAAATTCTGAAATATCTGAAATGAAAATTGACGGCGTATTCATAGCAATTGGTTATGAACCCGATAGTAAAATTTATCAAGGCAAAATAAAAATCGACGATTATGGATATTTCGTAGCAGGAGAAGATTGCAAAACATCCGTCGAAGGAGTTTTTGTAGCTGGAGATTGCAGAACAAAGCCACTACGACAAATCGCAACAGCCATTTCAGACGGAGCAATTGCAGGAAATAGCGCTTCAAAATTTATAATGATGAAAAATTTAACCGCTTAGGTCAAGGGAATTTATTCTATGAATTTCAAAAAAATATTTTGCTTAATGTTTTTGTTCTCTATTTTTAACGTTAATTCATTTGGGTTGGCTAAATCACAAAAAGCTACATCAATTGATATAGCCGGAAAAGGAATTGGCGCTAGATTACATCAACCGATAGCCAAAGAAATTGGTATATCAGCTAAATTTATCAACACATCCGACACTATAAACAAACCTTCTTATACATTAATAATTGCTACTCCACCACAAAAACATATAGGGTGTCTTATTTGGGCAGTTAGCAGATATAAAAAAATTTTATGCGAAAAGCCAGCAGGAATTTCGTTATCAGATATTTCAAAGTTAGAAAATTATATAGAAAAAAATAATATAGATTCGCAAATTCGTGTGAATTATCAGCTCAGATTTCACCCAATATTTAAAAAAATGTCTGAATTTACAAAAAATAATAAAATTAAAAATTTAGTTATTACATATAAGTCAAACTTCGGTAACGGAAAACCTGATAAAACATGGAAAGAAAGTATAGAAACCGGTGGAGGTATAATTTTTTCTATTTTGCCACACATTCTTGATGCTATAAATTTTCTAGATATAGATATTCAAAACAAACCGACTTGGTTCAAAACCAACGATATAGAAAATATACCTATAAAAAATATAAATATATGTTTTAATGAGTCAAAATGTAACATTCCCACAGTTTTAATAGATTCAGACGTTTCAACAAACTATGATGAGTTTACGTTTAAATTTGAAACAGAAAACGGAACCCCAAAAATTTTTGATTTAATAGAAAATGGTCAAGTTTCTTCAAAAAACAATCGATATGATAACGGGTATTTACTCTCTAAAAATGAGTATTCTTTTTGGAGAAGTTGCTTTAAAAATCTTCTATCTACATTTTTGTATGATATCGATGATCATAGATTAGCAAAAATTTCAGATGCAAAAAAAGTACTTCAAATATGCGATTTTTTGACTGAAAATTTAAATTCAAAATAAAATTAATCCCCTTAACTTCTTTAAATTAAGAAATTAAGGGGAGTTTTGTTTCTAAAAATAAAAACTATTCATCTTCCGATTTATTCTTTTTATCTTTTCTATTTTTTATCATATTTCCAATTTTATCCACCACATCCGGTGCCATTGAAATTATTCTATCGATTGCTCCGTCAAACGATTGTATTTGCAAAAGCTTTACATCCCCATCTTTTGATATTACAAGAAATGCAACCGGTGTTATGCTTACTCCTGCACCATTACCGCCACCAAACATATCTTTATCGCTACCTTTTTGAGTAGAAAAATCAGAGCCTCCTGCCGCAAAGCCATATGCAACTTTCGAAACAGGTATAATCGTAGAACCATCAGCAGAATTTATAGGCTTACCGATTATTGTATCTGCATTCACCGTACTTTTGATTTTCTCCACTGTTGAATCCATAATTTCATTTAGCTTATTACTCATAAAATTACCACCTTTAAATTATATTATATTACATTTATAACACCTGCTAATTACAAACATCAAAACAGATATTATATCAAAAATATTCCCACTAAACTCACATTCAAAATCCACTTCAACTTTTTCGTCTAAAAAATCAGGAACCACATTCACAACAAAATTTTTTGGATTAAAAATCTCCTTTATAATTTCCAACAATGGATACAAAAATGCAGAAGCTTGTCCATACTTTATTGCTGTATTCGCAGCGTCAGATAAACCGATTTTGACAATAAGCTTAAATTTTTTAAACGAAATATTTTTTACGATTTTTTTAATAGTGTCCTTTGTAATCAACAATATTTTTGGTAACAACTCTAACTTTTTACATAAAGAAAATTTATTATTTGAATTAATCTTAAATTTTTTGTTTGAACTTTTTGATTTTTTATTGTTTTTATTTTTGATAAAGTCAGAAAAATTAATTTTAATTCCCATTATATTTATATTAAAAATAATTTTTTTGCTATAGCTTATTCTGACATTTATCGGAACAAATAACATAACAGTTATTATCAGAAAAATAATTAAAATTAAATAAAGAAAAATCATACAAAATTGTCCTCAAACAAAAACTAACTCGAAAATTTACCAAAAATAATAGTATTATTATTTTCAAAAGTGCAAATCTTATTCAAAAATATCACCTAATAAAAAGAAATGGCAAACTTGTAATTTTGAATATTGAACCTGTTATAACCACTCTTAAAAATTCCAGGGGAATATCAAAAAAGCCAAAAAGCAACATAAAAAATAATACGATAGCTATTATTCTTTGATATTGATAATACTTTGATACAAATCTTTCCGGTATAAATCCTCCTAAAATTTTATTTCCGTCAAATGGTGCCAATGGTATCAAGTTAACGACTGCCAATCCTACGTTTATACTAACAAAATGAGCCGAAAAGCTGTTTACCATTCTCATAATATCGTAATTCAACCCTAACAATAAAAGTAAATTGGCGGAAAACGCACCAATAATAGCAGCAAATATGTAAGAAACCAATCCGGCAATTCCGACTAAAGCCATACCCTTCCTTGGAGACTTAAAATTCAACGGGTTTATCGGAACAGGTTTTGCCCACCCAAAATCAAAGAGCATAATCCAAACCGCTCCAAACGGAGAAAAATGCTCAATCGGGTTAATCGTCATTAATCCAAGTGATTTCGCAGTTGAATCGCCAAGCTTATATGCAACAAATGCTTGCAAATATTCATGAAACGGCAAAACAACAAATATAATTGCCAAAACCGCTAAAATACGTATCAATACATCTTCAATTGTAATTCCGGGTTGTAAAAACCACATAAAAAATTCACCTCTTTTACGATTATAACATTTTTTATTATTTAAAACTACTATTTTGAACCCAATACTTCTATATTCGTTCCGGGATAATACCAACTTAATATTTCGTTATATTTTTTGCCTTGTTTCGCCATATATTGTGCCCCGCACTGACTCATTCCTACTCCATGTCCATATCCTAAAACTGTAAAAATAAAGCTATTTCTTTCACTGTTATAATCAATACTAAAATTCGAAGACCTTAATCCGAATATTTTTCTTATTTCAACCCCTTTAACTTTAATGTGACCTATTTCAATTTCTTTTACCATACCGCTATCGGTTCTGACAGTATTTCCAATCCAATCATTTGGTAAATTTGCAAAATCAAACTCAGATTTAATATTATCTTTTAAAGCTGATTTAAAATCTTCTGCTCTAAATTCTTTTATAGTTTGATATCCTTTTGAAACTCTATCTCCTGGACTTTCTACATCAGTTAAATATTTCAAATCACCGCCAAAAACATCGCAACATTTTTCTGTTTTACCGGAAGACATAGCATGATATGCCGCCAAAATTAAGTTATTTTCGTTATCTGTTATAACTTTCCCAAAAACACTGTTTACCGCTTCTTTAACTTTATTATAATGTTTTTCGAAATCTTTTCCCCATTTCTGTTTAAGTTGATTCTCAGTTGTATAATTAACAGACTTTTCGGAATTAACTTTAAAGTCGTATTGACTGTTTTCGGAATTTTCAGCTTTCTCTCTTAATCTTGAAAAATATGTATAGCTCGCAACAGCTTGAGCTTTTAATGCCTCATTTTCAAAATTTGCCGGCATTTCACAAGAAACTACAGCATATAAAAATTCTTTATCTGAAATTTTTAAAATTTTATTTGTAGATTCGTCAAAAATTTTAAAATATTTTTTATTTGAAATACGATTTTCTGATTCACAGGAATTAAAAAAATCCTTGCAATTTCCTCTTTGCATTATAACCGGTATCATTGGTATTAAAACAAAATTTAAAGGTAAAACAAAAAAATATATCAATTGAAATCTTTTGCGTTTTAAATATAAATTCATATAAAAATCACATCCTTGTTATTTCACATTTTTTCATAAATTTATTGACTTTAACAATGTATATCATATAAACTGTTTAGTAACGGAAAACAATCTGAAATATTAATACGATATAGTTTTCCAAAATATGATTTTACAGGAGGTAGATATTCATCATGTTAGGATTAAGTATCATATGGATGATTTTTGCGGCTTGTTTTTTAGCTTTGGTACCACTAAAGATTTTCTCATCATTCTTCGCTATTGCATTTGTTGAATCTTATATATTTTTATGGATATCGGGAGTCATAATTGGTGCAATTATGATATTATGTTGTTTTGCTAAAATAAAAATAAAAAATATTGATGTCAGAAAAAATTTCTTTTTAGGACTAATAAGCATTGCTTTGACGGTTGGATTCGGTTGGTGTACATCAACATATTTTTGTGACACGTCCAAGTACGATTTTGCTTGGCAACCTTTATTAATGTCTATTTTATCCATTCTTTCTTGCATAACATTTATATTGGCAGCTATCACATTTTTCGCGGGTAAAAACATGTTTTCATATGCTTCATTTTTCCTATTCTGCCCTGTTTTATGGTTTATTCTGTTAATGATAATGTACCTGTCCATATACAATAACAATCCCGATGTATATGAGATATCCCTCACGGCCGGACTATCATTATTCCTTATATATAACACACAAATATTTTCTACATCGTCTACATCTAACAATACAAAACTTATGTTTTTTTTCGGAATACCCAGCGTAATTTTGTCCGCTTGCCATTGTATTCCGACGGTAATAAATTACTTTGCGAATAACGGTATAAGTGAAGTTTCGGCATCCACATGTATGATTGAACTGTTGTTATCCTGCTACATTGTGTTAATTTTAGCAGAAGCACACAAGCAAATACATGAACCGAAAGAGCCTAATATAAGGTCAATCAGCATAAGATAGAAATATTTATTAATATATATGACATATTAATTAAAGTATATTTTCAATCAAGGAGTTGTATTTTTAAACATGGCAATAAAAATAGGAATTAATGGATTCGGAAGAATCGGCAGAATGGTATTAAGAGCAGCAACGAGCAATCCCGAAAAATTTAATATTCTCGGTATAAATGACCCATTCATCACATCTGATTATATGGCATATATGCTTAAATACGACAGTGCACACGGAATATTCGATGCTGATATAAAATTCGAAGGCAATATGTTATATATTAACGGAAAACAAATTAATATATTTTCTGAAAGAGACCCCAAAAATATTCCTTGGGGAAGTTTAGGAGCAGAATATGTCATAGAGTCCACCGGAGTGTTTTGTACAAGCGAAAAGGCACACGCTCATATCGAAGCAGGTGCGAAAAAAGTTGTAATATCCGCCCCGGCAAAAGATAGTGTAACACCAACTTTTGTATGCGGAGTAAATTTAGATAAATACGAAAGTTCTATGGACATAGTGTCTAATGCTTCTTGCACAACAAACTGTTTGGCACCACTCGCAAAAGTCATAAATGATAAATTTGGAATAACAGAAGGATTAATGACAACAATTCATGCAACAACAAACACTCAAAATACTGTTGACGGTATATCTGTAAAAGATTGGCGTGGCGGAAGATCATCTTTCGGAAATATAATTCCTTCGTCGACAGGAGCAGCGAAAGCTTGCGGACTTGTCATTCCGGAGTTGAAAGGGAAATTGACCGGAATGTCGTTCAGAGTTCCGGTTATGAATGTTTCGGTTGTGGATTTAACTTGCAAATTAGAAAAAAGCACATCTTACGAAGAAATTTGTATGGAAATAAAAAGGGCTTCTGAAAATGAAATGTTCGGAATTCTCGGATATACAAATCAGCCTGTTGTTTCGAGTGATTTTTCTGGTGATTACCATACTTCTGTATTTGATGAAAAAGCCGGCATAATGTTAAATCCAAATTTTGTAAAGCTTGTATCGTGGTATGACAACGAGTGGGCATACAGTTGTAAAATTTTAGATTTAATAGATTATATGCACTATAAAGACAGTAAATAAAAAATTAATTGATTAAATTATCTGTGACACTCAAAAATATAAGCAAATCGCTCCGAAAAATCGGAGCGATATATTTTTTAGTAATTTAATTAATTGCTGGTTTTAATCCTTTTAGCAACAAATTTTTGGTTTTGATTTTTTCCAAATATATTTTTCACACCATCTATAATTTTATTTTTGAAAATCAATAGAGGAGTCAAAACAAATTCCGTTGCTGCAACCATAGCACTAATTACAGGGTGTTCTTTAATAATACCTAATACTGACTGTTTTTTATTGTTGCCACCGTTGATGGTTTCGTTGTTGGTTTCGACTTTTTTGTATTTGGTGTCGTTGCCTTGTTGTTCTTTTCTCTTTCGCTCTTGGTTTTCTTTTTTATTGCGTTCTATTTGTTTTTGTTGTTTT
>JAUNCP010000006.1:0-20074 GCA_030526535.1 Clostridia bacterium
TCAAGTCCTTTAGAAAACCACTTTCTACCCAACTTTGTGTTTTTCATGTCTGACATCATCTGTTTATCGCTCGGAGAATTTATAAACGCTTTCAGTTGATAATCGGAAAACGAACCATATTTCGTAAGCCCTGAAGAAATATATTCAGCAGACAAATCATAAAATTTTCGCATTCTTACTATTCTAATCAAATTATTTAAATCGATGTAGTCGTTAAAAAACTCCATAAGCTCTTTTTTAGCGCTACCTTTTACATACTTTTTTATAATACCAAATACTATTTCGTAAAGATAATTATACAACGCCGTTTCAATCCCGGTTAAATTTATTCTTTCACCTTTAGCCGGTTTAAACGGTAAAAGAATTTTGTAATAATACGACTTTTTCACAGTAGTTAAAAACTCATCATAGCTTTTTATATTCTTTAGCGAAACCAAATCCACCTTTGTATGGCTGTAAAAAAATTCAGGAATGGTATGGATATATTCACCTGACTTTCCTGCCGCAAGCAACATCAAGCTATGCATAAGCTGTTCAATTTCAGCTCTTGTTATAATATACTCAAAAAAATGTTCACCGACTGATATATCATATCTTCCCAAAGATTCAAAATCCACAAACAATTTATATTTTAACTTCTGCTCAATATCAAACCTATGGGCGCTGTTTTCATTCACACTGCTCAAAATAGAAGCATAACTTGTTTTTCTCTTTAAATACGAAACTATATCAATAGTATTCCTGCATGCAAGCAATTCATCATAATTTTTATTACGCATACGCTTACCATACATAGCTCTTGCTTTTGAAAGAACCGAATTTGAAGCATAAGAAATCATACAAATCGCAAAAACCGACAAATTTTAATTCACTTGTCGACCATGCTTTCACCACCAATATCTACTATTTTTTTATTACTATATCAACTACCTCTTGAACCAATTTTTCCTTATTTTCTCGATAAATTTTTTGTATTTTCTGAGATTTGTCTTTGTAAAAGCTTTCTATTGATTTTAATTTTTTGTCTGCCTTTTCTTTCTCGTCTTTCTCTATGTTACTTATACTAATTCTTGCTTTTTCGATATATTCTGCTCTTTTTCTTTCTTTTGTGTTTGAAATTTTCTTTTCAGAATCAATTTTCATTTGATTGGCTTTTTTCAAATCTTCCCTTGCTACCCGATCAAGCTCTAGTATCTTTGATATCATGTCTTCCATTGCAAATACCTCGCTTTGACAATTTTTGTAATTTTTTGTTGTGCCTTTCACATAAAATTATGATACAAAATTTTAAAATGTCAACACATAAATTAATTTTTTTGAAATTAATTTATAAATTCACAAATTATAAAGTTATCTTAAAATTTCTTATGCTTTAAAGTGTCCTATTTACACTCTTCGGTCATTAATGTAAAATAAAATGTAAACAAACCATGTTGATAGAGGTGTTAAAACTTGAGTCAAAAGTACAAAAGAATTTTACTCAAAATAAGCGGTGAAGCTTTGGCCGGTGAAAGTAAGTTTGGAATTAATTTCGAAACTTTAAAGCCACTTGCAAAAGTTATAAAAAATTGCAGCGAATCCGGTGTGCAAATCGCAATCGTTGTAGGTGGAGGTAATTTTTGGCGAGGAAGAACCAGCGGTAATATGAATCGTGTAAAAGCTGACCACATGGGCATGCTGGCAACTGTGATAAACGCAATCGGTCTTTCCGATGCGCTTGAAGAACAAGGCGTTAAATCACAAGTTATGACGTCAATCGCCATTCCTCAAGTCGGAGAACTTTATTCGCCCGAAAAAGCTATAAAACATCTCGAAAAAGGAGAAGTTGTTATTTTCGGCTACGGAACAGGAAATGCGTTTTTCTCGACAGACACAGCAGCTTCATTAAGAGCTGCTGAAATTCAAGCCGAAATCATATTCAAAGCCACGAATGTTGACGGAGTATATGATAGCGACCCCTCTAAAAATCCAGACGCTAAAAAATATTCCGACATAACATTTAAGGAAGTTTTGGCAAAGAATTTAAACGTTATGGATTCAACTGCCGCATCAATGTGTAGAGACAATGACATCTCTTTACTGGTTTTCAGCATGAAAGACCCAAACAACATCTCAAAGGCCATAAACGGCGAAAACTTAGGAACTGTTGTACATCCTTAATTTTTTAAAAATCACACTTAGGAGGATTCAAAAATGAATCAATTATTAAACGATATAAAATCAAAAATGGAATTAACTTGCGAAAAACTTTCTAACGACTATGCTGCAATTCAAGCCGGAAGAGCTAATCCTGCTGTTCTCGACAAAGTAACCGTAGATTATTACGGAACCGCTACCCCTATAAATCAAGTTGCTGCGGTTTCTGTTTCAGAAGCGAGAGTTCTTACTATTCAGCCTTGGGATATTTCCGTATTAAATGCTATTGAAAAGGCTATCCAAAAATCCGACATAGGAATTAATCCCCAAAATGACGGAAAAGTAATCAGACTTATCTTTCCACAATTAACAGAAGATCGCCGTAAAGAAATCGCAAAAGAAATTTCTTCGATGGCTGAAAACTCAAAAATCGCCATAAGAAATATCAGACGTGATGCTATTGACAAATTAAAAAATAAAAAGAAAGCTTCTGAAATAACCGAAGACGAATTGAAATCCGGCGAAAAGAAAGTTCAGGATTTAACAGACAAATTTTGTAAAAATATTGATGAACTAAGTTCCACAAAGGAAAAACAAATCATGTCACTTTAATATGAGGTCTTTTATGCAAAAAAACGATCTATCTCAACTTAATTTACCAACCCATGTAGGCATAATAATGGATGGAAATCGAAGATGGGCAAAGCTTCACTCTTTGCCTATTCCTTCGGGGCATTCTGCCGGCGCAAGTACTTTCGAAAAAATTGCTTTTTACTCTAACTCCATAGGACTTAAATATCTTACCGTTTTTGCTTTTTCCACTGAAAATTGGAAAAGGTCAAAAGCGGAAGTTTCTGCGTTAATGCTTCTTTTTAAAAAACAGCTCTTAAGAGTTATTGAAAAATTCAAAAACGAAAATATTGTCGTAAAATTTATTGGCGATATTTCAAAATTTTCGGACGACATTCAAGATTTAGTAAAAACAATAGAAACCGAAACTGCTAATAAAACCGGACTTCATTTAAATATTGCTATGAATTACGGAAGCAGACAAGAAATCATTAATTGCACTAAAAAAATCGCACAGGATGTTATTGAAAATAAACTTAATCCGGAAGATGTAACCGAAGAAATTTTCGAATCAAAACTTTTTACAAGAGAAATTCCTGACGTAGATTTAATAATTCGTACTGCAGGAGAAAAAAGGCTTTCGAATTTTTTGTTGTGGCAATCGGCTTATGCTGAATTTTATTACACCGACATTTTATGGCCGGATTTTTCGGAATATGAATTCGATAAAGCCATAGAAGAATATTCTACAAGAAATCGTAAATTTGGAGGTAAATAGTTATGTCTAAAAGAATTATCTCCGGAATTATTGGAGCTTTTTTTACTTTATTTATTCTATTTTTTGACCAAAAATTCCCGTCTTTATTAAGCTTCATAATATCAATTATCGCAATATTATCTATAAATGAAATTTTTTCTGTTATGAACACATCGAAAAATTTCGAAATAATTATTCCTTCTATGATTTTTGTCGCAATCTATCCCATTTTTAAATTCAGTACAGTATGGCAATTTTCGTGGTATTTTTATAGTTTATGGATGTTTGCTATAATGATTTTGCGTCCAAATTTGAAATTAAAAATTATCGCCGTTACATACACAATGTCGATATTAATTTCACTTTCGCTAGGAACAATAACTGAACTTAAAGATTACGGAAAAGAATTTGGTACATTTTATGTGTTATTAGCTTTAGCTATCGCTTGGATGTCCGACACAGGTGCATATTTTTGCGGAAAATATTTTGGTAAAAATAAACTTTGTCCTCAAATAAGTCCTAAAAAAACTATCGAGGGGTTTATTGGCGGAATAATAGTGTGTTTTTTATCTGTAATTTTACTTTCTTTTATATTCAATAATTGTGTTTTTGCAGAAAAAAGACAGATAAACTATATTTTATTGATGATACTAAGTCTTTCAGGCTCAGCAATTTCCGCACTGGGAGATTTGTGTTTTTCTTCTATAAAACGCCAATGTGAAGTGAAAGATTTCGGAACCATAATGCCCGGTCACGGCGGTATACTGGACAGATTCGACAGCGTTATTTTTACAGCGCCTTATGTTTTCTTATTTATAAAAACTATTTCAATAGCAATTTAAAAAACGGAAGTGTAGCTTATGAAAAAAAATATATCAGTTTTAGGCTCTACGGGTTCAATAGGAACGCAAACGCTAGATGTTGCAAGCCATTTAGGAATAAAAGTTTGTGCTATCTCGGGTAATAGAAATATAACTTTGCTTGAAAATCAAATCAGAAAATTCAAGCCCGAAATCGTAGCAGTTAAAGAAGAAAAATATGCAAATGAATTAAAAATAAAAATCTCCGACACTCAAACTAAAATAAAATGTGGTGAAGAAGGAATTTGCGAAGTCGCTACAAATCCAAACTCCGATACGGTAGTTACTGCGATTTCCGGCATAGCAGGTTTAAAGCCAACCGTCGAAGCTATAAAATCTAAAAAGACAATAGCTCTCGCAAACAAGGAAACACTGGTTACCGGCGGGGAACTCGTCAAAAAACTTGCGAAAGAACATAATGTTGAAATTTTGCCTGTCGATAGTGAACACAGTGCTATTTTTCAATGCTTAGAAGGATGCAAAAACAAAGAAAATCTTAAAAAATTAATTTTAACGGCTTCGGGCGGACCATTTTTCGGAAAAACATTCGATAATTTAAAAAATGTTACTGTAAACGAAGCTTTAAATCATCCGAGTTGGAGTATGGGGGCTAAAATTTCGATAGACAGCGCTACAATGATGAACAAAGGTTTAGAAATTATCGAGGCGGTCCATCTTTTCGATATGCCGGAAGAAAAAATAGACGTTATAATTCACCCTCAAAGCATAATTCACTCAATGATTGAATATAAAGACGGCTCTGTTATATCTCAGCTTGGTACACCTGATATGAGAACCCCTATTCAGTACGCTTTAACTTATCCAAACAGAAGAACATCAAACGTTGAACCGTTAAATTTATCAAAAATAAGAAATTTATCTTTTTTTAGCCCGGACGAAAATACTTTTGAGGCAATGAAACTTTGCAGAAATGCAGTTAGAAACGGCGGGAATATGCCGATTATATTAAACGGTGCAAACGAAGAAGCAGTCGCATTATTTTTAGAAAATAAAATTAAATTCTTAGATATAATATCAATCGTAAAACGTTCACTCGAATTTTTCCCGTTTAAGGCTATTAAAACATTCGATGATATTTACAATACCGATACACAAGTTCGCAAATATATAAAAAACAATTTTGAAAATATGATAAAATAATATAAAAAATACTTTTAAAAAATTATCTACGGATGTAAGATATACATATAAAATTTTTTATTGAGAGGTGTTTTACTTTGAATATTTTATTCATAATTTTTGGTATTCTATTTTTTAACTTGATTATTTTCTTTCATGAATTCGGACATTTCTTCACTGCGAAAACATTTGGAGTAAAAGTAAATGAATTTGCAATCGGAATGGGACCTAGAGTATTTAAATTCAAAAAAGGCGATACAATATTTTCTCTAAGAGCTTTACCATTAGGCGGCTTTTGCGCTATGGAAGGCGAAGATGAAGCGAGCAACGATCCAAACGCATTTGAAAAAAAGGCCGCTTGGAAAAAATTCATAATAGTTTCTGCCGGAGCCATTATGAATCTTGTTTTGGGTTTCTTAATGACAATATTTCTTGTTTCTCAACAAACGACTATGCACACTACAAAAATTGAGAATTTTTACCCGGAAGCTGTTTCTTCAAATTATGGTTTGATGGTTGGAGATGAAATTTTATCAATAGACAGCAGAAAAATTTTTAGTAGCAAAGATTTGTTATTCGATCTTGGCACATACAAAAAAAATCAATTCGATTTCAAAGTAAAAAGAAACGGCGAAATTATTGAATTAAAAGACGTAACATTTAACACGAAAACAAACGAAAATGGAAAAAATTCTTTGTTATTAGACTTTTCATTACAATCAGAAGAAAAAAATCTCGTAAATATTTTTAAACATACTTGGAATCAAACACTTTCCGCCATAAAAATCGTATGGTCAAGTTTGACAGGTATGTTGACGGGAAGATTTTCCGTAAAAGATATGTCCGGACCTATTGGAATTGTTTCAGCTATAGGCAATGCTACAAACGAAGGTTTAAAAACGAGCGTATTTGTTGCATTTATTAATATAATGGCTCTAATGGCTTTAATAACAATAAATCTCGGCGTCTTCAACTTACTTCCATTACCTGCTTTAGATGGCGGTAGACTTATGTTTTTATTGTTTGAAATGATTACTCACAAAAAATTGAATCCAAAATACGAAGGATTTATCCACACTCTTGGATTTTTCTTGTTTATAGCATTTACAATATATATATCATATGCAGATATTTTAAGGCTTTTAGGTAAATCTTAAATACACAAAGTAAACTAAAAGGATAATAATTTATGAAGAGAAGAAGTTCAAAAGAATTATCAATCGGAAAAGTTAAAATCGGCGGAAGCAATAAAATAGCAGTTCAATCCATGCTAAATATTCCGCCTGAAAATATAAAGCAAAATGTACTTCAAGCGAAAGAATTAAAAAATGCCGGGTGCGATATATTAAGAATTGCTGTTCCAGATAACGACGCTTTGAAGACTCTTTCGAGAATAAAAGAAAAAGTGGATATCCCGCTTGTTGCGGATATTCACTTTGACTATAAACTTGCGATTGAATCGATTAAAGCAGGCGCAGATAAAATTCGCATAAATCCCGGAAATATCGGTAGTGAAGAAAAAATAGAAGCGGTAGTAAAAGCTTGCTTTAATAAAAATATTCCTATAAGAATTGGTGTTAACTCCGGTTCTATCGAAAAAGACATTTTAAAAAAATATTCTCATCCAACCGCAGAAGCCATGTGCGAAAGTGCTATGTACAACGTCAGGTTATTAGAAAAATTCGGGTTCAATGACATTGCTATATCTGTGAAATCGTCTTCTGTAACTCAAACAATTGACGCTTATCGTTTAGTTGCAAAAGAATGCGATTATCCATTACATATTGGCGTAACAGAAGCCGGAACAAATAGCGTTGGAATTGTAAAATCGTCTATCGGCATTGGTTCTTTACTTGCTGACGGAATTGGCGACACGATAAGAGTGTCTTTAACGAGCAATCCCATTGACGAAGTAATTACAGGGATAAATATTTTAAAAGCTCTGGATTTAAATACTGAAGGCGTAACTTTTGTTTCTTGCCCAACTTGCGGCAGAACAAAAATAAATCTAATAAAAATAGCAAATGAAGCAGAACAACTGTTAAAAAACGTCAAAAAAAACATAAAAGTCGCCATCATGGGCTGTGCCGTTAATGGTCCGGGAGAAGCTCGTGAAGCTGACATTGGAATAGCCGGTGCGGACGGTTATGGCGTTATTTTTAAAAAAGGCAAAATAATAAAAAAAGTTAGCGAAGAAAATTTATTACAAGAACTACTGGAAGAAATAAAATCAATGAATTGAAAATAATCAAGGAGCACCTATAAAATTGAAAAAATTTAAAGAAATTTTTGGAAATATAATTAACATTTCTCAGATAAATCCAAGTATACTAAATAGTGAAATCAAAACTTTGAATATAAATAGAAAAAATCAGTCTATCGAAATTCTTCTGTTAAATCAAGAAGTTATTTTAACAGAAGACATTTCTGACTGCGAAAAAATATTATCCGCCTCTCCTCTATCTTTAAAAAATGTAGATATAAAATTAGAAAAAATAGTGCAAGCTGAAAAAACCACATCTAAAATAAAAAATAAAAATGAATTAAAAAATTTGCTTTCTGAATTTTCTAAAAACAAACCGACAATCTCAAAAATTTTCAAAGATTCTACTATTGAAATTGACGAAAATATTGTGAAAATTAATTTGTTTCATGGCGGTAAAAGTTTTGTCGCTCAAAAGAAAATAGAACGTGAATTATCCGCTATATTTTCTAAAAATTTGGGTACTCAGCTATCCGTAGAGTTTATCGAATCTAAATCTGAAACCGCTATAAATAATAATAATATTGAAGAAGAAACTATTACTCCTAAAAACGAATTTATCGAGAAAGAAAATTTAATTGACCAAAAAACTTCAAACGATAAAATTATTCAAGTTAAAGAAAATAAAAATGAAAATTTAGAAGTAAAAATTTCCGAGAAAAAATCTATTCCAAAAAAAGAAAATATTATTCCAAACGTTCCCACAATCGAAGTGCGAAATAAAGATAATCTTCTGCCGAAACCGATTTTTGAAACAAGCGAAGTTATTCACGGCAGAAAGATAACCGAAACTCCGATTTCTATAGCCGAACTAAGCCCTGTACTTACAAAAGCTACAATTTGGGGTGATGTGTTTTTTACTGATGCACGAGAAACTCGAACAGGAAAAATTATAACGACTATTTACATAACGGATTACACGGGTTCGCTTGTTTTAAAAACTATCGAAGACAAAGCAAAAAACGATTATACTGAACAATTAACAATCGGAACTACTATTTTAGTTTCCGGTGATTTTTCGCACGACGATTACGAAAAAGATTATATTTTGCGTCCAAGAAATATAAATAAAATTTCTAAATCAAAAGTTGTTGACAATGCTCCTAAAAAACGTGTCGAGTTACATCTTCACACTAATATGTCTGCAATGGACGGAATTAATTCTGCATCGGAATTAATCGAAAGAGCATATGAATGGGGTCACAGCGCAATAGCAATAACTGACCATGGTGTTGCTCAAGCGTACCCCGAAGCTATGAATACCGCTAACAAAATAAACAAAGATGAAAATAAAATAAAAATCATATACGGAACAGAAGCATATTTCGTAAATGATATGCTTCCCATCGTAACCGGGAATGCAGAAAGGGAGCTGGACGGAGAATACATCTGCTTCGACCTTGAAACAACAGGGCTTAATGCAAACAATGATAAAATTATAGAAATAGGCGCAATTAGAGTAAAAAACCACGAAATCGTTGATGAGTTTTGCACATTCGTAGACCCTCTTACAAAACTTTCGCCAAAAACTACTGAGTTAACAGGAATAACTGACGAAATGTTAGCCGGTGCACCTTCACAAAAATCAGCATTGGAAAAATTCATAGAATTTTGTGGCGAATCTCCCGTTTTAGTAGCACACAACGCAAATTTCGATGTATCTTTCATAAAGGCTTTATCTAAACGTGAAAACATTAAATTCGATTTCACTTATGTCGATACTGTACCTATGAGCAGAGCGTTAATTATGAGCATAAAAAATCATAAACTTGACACGGTGGCTAAGTTTTTAAAAATTCCTGAGTTTAATCACCACCGTGCTTCTGACGACGCAAAAGCTTTAGCTTACATATTTATCGAATTATTAAAAATGGCAAAGTCCATGCGTGGGATAACTGCTCTTGAACAAATTAACACTTCTCTTTCGGGAAGCGATAACAAAAAATCGATTTCTCATCACATGACTATTTTGGTAAAAAATAATATTGGCCTTAAAAATTTATATAAATTAATCTCTATGGCGCACCTAAATTATTTTTACAAAAAGCCAAGAATACTCAAAAGCGAATTACTCAAATTACGTGAAGGATTAATTATCGGAAGTGCTTGCGAATCGGGAGAATTATTTAGAGCAATTGTTGGCGGCAGACCTTGGAATGACTTAGTTGAAATAGCCAAATTTTACGATTACTTAGAAATTCAGCCTCTTGGAAACAATGAATTTATGCTACGTGAAAATATTGCAAATTCTGTAGAGGATTTACAAGAGTTCAACAAAACCGTCGTAAAACTAGGCGAAGAATTAAAAATTCCGGTTGTTGCTACCGGAGATGTGCATTTTTTAGACCCAAAAGACAGCGAATACAGAAAAATTTTAATGGCCGGACAAGGTTATGATGATGCGGACAATCAAGCGCCGCTATATTTCAAAACCACTGCCGAAATGCTCGAAGAATTTTCTTATCTTGGAGCAGAAAAAGCTTACGAAGTTGTCGTTGAAAATACAAACAAAATTGCCGATAGCATAGACTATATATCCCCTATTCCACCTGGAGTTTTCCCGCCGTTTATTCCCGGTGCCGAAAAAGAGCTTATAGACATAACTTGGTCAAGAGCTAAAAAAAAATACGGCGACCCACTTCCTGAAATCGTCAAAAAACGACTAGATAAAGAACTTGGCTCAATAACCAAACACGGATTTTCTGTGCTTTATATGGTCGCACAAAAACTTGTTGCCGACTCCGAAAAACACGGCTATTTAGTCGGTTCAAGAGGTTCGGTTGGCTCATCGTTTGTCGCAACAATGTCGGGAATTTCGGAAGTAAATCCGCTTTGTCCGCACTATTTATGCCCAAAATGTCAGTACAGCGAATTTATAAACGACGGAAGTTATGGTTCCGGATTTGACTTGCCTGAAAAAAATTGTCCTAATTGCGGTGAATTTTTAGGACGAGATGGGCATGATATACCATTTGAAACGTTTTTGGGGTTTGATGGAGATAAAACTCCTGATATCGACTTGAATTTTTCGGGAGAATATCAAAATGATGCCCACAGATATACCGAAACTCTGTTTGGTAAAGATAACGTTTTTAAAGCCGGAACAATCGGAACTATAGCAACAAAAACAGGAATCGGATTTACTAAAAAGTTCGCAGAAGAACGAGGAATAACTTTAAATAAACCTGAAACGTTAAGATTGGCGACAGGTTGCACAGGCGTAAAACGTACAACGGGTCAACATCCGGGAGGAATGGTTGTTGTTCCACAAGGAAAAGAAATTTATGATTTTTGCCCCGTTCAAAGACCTGCAAACGACCAAACCTCAGACAATATTACAACGCATTTCGACTTTCATGCAATACACGACACTATTTGTAAATTAGACGAACTTGGACACGACGTCCCGACGATTTATAAATATTTGGAAGATTATACAGGCGTAAAAATATCCAGCGTTTCGATGAGTGACCCAAAAGTTATGTCTTTGTTCACTTCTACCGAAGCACTTGGCATAAAACCGGAAGACATAGACTCCCAAACGGGAACATTTTCCATGCCGGAAGTTGGTACGTCATTCGTTCGACAAATGCTTATAGATTGTCAACCAAAAACATTTTCAGACCTATTGCAAGTTTCCGGATTATCTCACGGAACAGACGTTTGGCACGGAAATGCTCACGAATTAATTCAAAAAGGAATTTGCAAAATTTCGGAAGTTATCGGTACACGTGATAACATCATGGTATATCTGATGCACAAAGGTGTAGAACCCAAAATGGCGTTTAAAATAATGGAAATCGTTCGTAAAGGAAAAGCGACAAAACTTTTGACCGAAGAACATTTGCAAGAAATGAAAAATCATGGCGTTCAGGATTGGTACATAGATTCGTGCATGAAAATCAAATATATGTTCCCGAAAGCTCACGCTGCGGCATATATGATTTCTACGCTAAAATTAGGCTGGTATAAGGTTTATTATCCAACAGAATATTATGCAGCATATTTTACCGTTCGTGGCGAAGATTTTGACGGATTAATCGTAACAAAAGGTCGAGAAGAAGTTCGCAAAAAAATGGCAGAAATAACTGCAAAAGGCAAAGAAGCAAGCGCAAAAGAAAATGCGGCTTATACAACTTTTCAAATTGTCAATGAAATGCTAGCGCGCGGAATAGAGGTTTTGCCTGTCGATTTATATAAATCTGACGCACGAAAATATTTAGTCGAGAATGGGAAAATAAGACTGCCTTTTGCGTCGCTTTCCGGCGTAGGAGAATCCGCCGCAAAAAATTTGCAAAACGCTAGAAAAGATGGGAAATATATTTCTGTCGATGATGTTCAAATCCGCTCTAAAGTAACCAAAGCCGTCATAGAAACATTGGAAGAAGCCGGCGTATTAAAATCGTTACCGAAAACCAATCAAATTACTTTTTTCTAAAAGTATTTAAATAATACGATTACTGAATTAAATAAAGTTTTTGAAGAAATCGTATAATTCAAAAAATAATCAACTAAATAATTAAATTATATATTTGAAAACCATAAATAACTTTATTTTATATTTATATGTAGTCTTTGTAATATTATAATATTTCGTAAAATAACACTAAACATCATAAATTATTTTAAATCTTTTTAAAATATTTGAAAAATTATCAATTTTTACATTACGTTTTAATTATTTGTACGAAATTTAAAATATTGTAATGGAATTTTTTATGTCTTTTACGCGGCTTAAATTACACTTAACCACGCAACTATCGCATTATTTCTTCAAACAAAAACACAGCCTTATACAGTGTATAAAGCTGTGTTTTTATTAATTTAAAATAACCTTATTTTCTTTTTTAATCATTTTTTAGCGTACTTATGTTGTCATTTTTAAAATTTATTCTAATAAATTTAATATTTAAATTAATTTAAAATTTACTATTTTTTTATCCTACTCTCCTTGTTATCGTTTTCATAAAATCACCTCTAGACCTGTTTCACCATGTTAAATATTTACATTTCCCCCTAAATTTTATATAATGTATTTCGGAGGTGAAATTTTTGTGAAGAAAAAATGCTTATTCGGAAGTATCATATTTTCGCTAGGATTATGGTTCACTCCTCTTACACATGCTGTATATGAAAATAATTTGTTAGAGGCTGCTTTAAACCATGATTTTTGGCATGTTGTAGACTATGTAAAATATGGTGCGGATATTAATACCAGAGATAACATGGGATTTACAGCTCTGCAATATGCAAGTCTATCTGGACACATGAACATCGTTAGTTTTTTAATAGTTAATGGTGCAGATGTTAATTTGGGAAATGATTTTAAATATACAGCTCTACATTATGCCATTATGAACGGACACAAAGATGTAGCTGAATTTTTAATAAAATATGGTGCAAACATAAATGCTAAAGGTAATTATGGTGTAACGCCCTTAAAGCTTGCCAAAAGTATAGCTAAATTTAGAAAAAATGGTACAGAAATGGTTCAATTATTACTAAATAATCTATGTTCATAAACATCTTTAATTATTTCATCCAAAGCGGAAAACGGATTGATAGCCCCTCAGTAGGGGTTGTTTTTTGTATATGGAAAACCACGCGATAGTCGCGTGGTTAATTTATTACCATATATAATATATCCCTTAGAAAACTCATATTACGTATTTTTATTGTTTATAATTATATCGCAAACAAGGAACACATGATTTTATTTACGGTTGAATAGACCAATTTGTAAATGCAAAAGTATTTTTATAATATCTCAAATAGAAAGCCAGCCATCTTAAGATGACTGACTATTTTATGCTACTATATTGCTTCCCATACCACGTGTTTCAGGCATGATTATGGGTTTTATTCGCTCAAATATAAAACTATTTTATATCTCTGTTGTAAAATGCAAACAATCCAATTGCTGTAGTTGCAATTATACACACTCCGCACACTATTGAACCTAATATAATATCATCCTTGAGTATGTCCATTGATGAAAATGTGCCCAAATAAGTTAATGGATTATATTTTGCAATGCTCAATTCTTCCACTTGAAGCAATTTTTCAACGCCAAGATCAATTATACTTTGCAAAACAGGATATAGCATTAATATTGAAACATTACATGCTATAGAACCGCCTGTTTGCCTTATCAAAAATGCCATCATTATGCAAAGAGATTGAATCGCCAAAACCGAAAATAATGAAAGTCCTATCATTCTACCCATATCTAAGTACATTTCACGAGTAATTTCACCCGTACCCCAAAACCATGCTCCAAGCGAAAAGCAAGTAATATAACACAAACCTATATAAGAAATTACAATAAACAATGCTATTATAAATTTAGAAAAATATACTTCCCACTTACGTTTTCCGCTGGAAATTATATTCTTAATTGTTCCAAATGAAAATTCATTAGGTATAAACATTGATATCATAATTACCGTAAGCAAAACGGTATCAATAGAAACAGCAGATTTCAAAGCTGTTATCGCATTATACCCAAGTTCATTTGCCGTAATTTCCAATCCATAAGAGGTGTACATTTCTATTTGAGAATTTATTTGATTATTAGTAACGACTATTCCCAAAGCAGACAACAATGCCGCTATTATAGCACAAATATAGAATGCCTTTGTACGTAAAATTTTATAAAAATCAGATCTTATTAAATTAAACATTTGAATTTCCTCCTTCCATCAATTTAATGAAGTAATTTTCATAATCTCCTTCAATCTTTCCGAAAGATTGAATTATAATTTCATTTTCTTCCAAAACAGAATTTATTTCTAAAACTTTATCAATATTTTCATAAACTTTTATATCATTACCAAGAACTTCACAATCAGAAATTCCAAGATTTTCATTAAGTACTTGAACTGCTTTTTCCGGATCATTTACGGATATTCTAAGCGAAGGTCTAACTCTGGTTTTTAATTCTTCAGCCGTAAACTGATCAACCAATTCGCCTTTAGATATTATTCCGTAAGCCGTAGACATTTTAGCAAGTTCACCCAAAATATGACTGGAAATCAAAATAGTAATTCCTAATTCTTTATTAAGTTTTAAAATTAATTCTCTTACATCTTTTATTCCGGAAGGGTCAAGACCATTTATAGGTTCGTCAAGAATTAAAAATTCCGGGTCCCCGACAAGTGCCAAACCAATTGCCAAGCGTTGCTTCATACCAAGAGAAAAATTTTTAGCACGTTTTTTACCCACTCCGCCTAATCCGACTATTTCTAAAATATCTTCCGTAACTTTTTTATCGGTTACACCTTTTAAAATGCGTTGAGCTTCAATGTTTTGTTTTGCACTTAAATAAGGATATATCGCAGGATTTTCTATAACCGTACCGATTCTCTTTCTTCCTTCGGTTAAACTTTTACAATCGAAAAGTTCCATTTTTCCTGATTTAGGCCTACAAAGACCTGCTATCATTTTAATCGTTGTTGTTTTTCCGGCTCCGTTTTTTCCTATAAAACCATAAATGTCACCTTTGCGAATTTTAATGTTTAAATCGTTTACTACAAACTTTCTGCCATATTTTTTGGTAAGACCTTCTGTCTGTAATACAAATTCTACATCGCTCATAGACATCCTCCTTTTGTAAATTTAATTATAAAAACCAACTTTCACTACTTATTCTATAACAGTTATCTATGGTAGTCAAGAATATTTTAACAAAAATTTGCGATAAAAATATAAACAAATAGCTCTAAAAAGTCAGAGCAATTCGTTTTTCGAAATATCAATTAATATGAAGTTTTAATTCTTTTAGCAACCGGTTTTTTGTTTTGGTTTTTTCCGAATATACTCTTTATTTTATTTTTGAAAATTACTATCGGAGTTACAATAAGCCCGGTTACTAAAGCCACGATACTAATTACAGGGTGTTTTTCAAAAACATCGTTTGCTTTTTGAAAAATCTTCTTTGACATAGTTTCGTTACCATATTTTTTGTTATCAATGTTGCTAATGTCGTTACGAGCATTTGTATTGTTGTTGATTTCGTTGATGTTTTCGGTGATGGTGTTTACTTTATCTTCTTCTTCGAACTCGGAATTGGAGCTGTCGTCGTCGCTTGCGTTCTGGTTATTCTGGTTGTTGCCACCGTTGTTGTTGTGGTCGGCTTGTTGTTGTTGTTTTTCCTCTTCTTGTTTCTTCTTGAGTTCCTCTTCTTTTTTCTGGCGTTCTATTTCTTCTTGTTCTTTTTTGAATTTTTCCCACTCTAACTTATTTATACTTGCGAATACATTTAAACCTACATTCTTATATTTATGATAAAATTTTCCACCTTCATATTCACCTATAGTAATTTCAAGATTTTTACAGTTCTTTCTAAATTTTATTTTGTTAAAATCACAGCCGGTTAGGTCTATTTTCGAATTCTGCGCATTAATAGTGCAAATAATATAATATTCAGAGTTCATAAAATATTCAAACTTCGCATTACGTATGTCGACAGTTAAATTATTTCCGTTTACATTAACATCATAACTAAACTCTGCTCTATTAGCGGTGAGATTGCCGTTTACAGTAACAGCATTAAAAAAAGCTGCTCCATTGGCGGTGAGATTGCCGTTTACAGTAACAGCATCTAAAAAAGCTGCTACACCATTGGCGACCAGTGTACTATTTTCAGAAATAGTAACACTTCCATCAAGTATTTCACCAGAAATAGTAATACTTCCATCAAATATTGCTTCAGGGGTAACAACCGTAGCATTTTTGAGCTCTTTCATTACATCACCAATATAAAACGTTCCGCCATTTTCTTTTGACCTTATTACTAAATATACATTTTTGAAATCATTGTTTTCTACTTCCTCTATTCTTAATTCTTTAAGAGCATAAATTATTTTTTTCATGTGGGAATTTTTAAATTTTTTCTTCGCAGAAACTGAAACACCGACAATTGCTTTTTGAGTTTTGTTTTCAAATTTTGCTATTTTGCACTCTAAATCATTATTAAGTACTACATCTTTAATTTCGCTAGATTCGCCAATACTACTTAATTTGCCAAAATCAGCTTTTTCATCGGTTATACATTCTTTTACTGCATTGTATACTATTTTTCCCTTTTCATCTAATTTGTTTTCTAACTGGCTTTTTAAACCATTTGTAGCTACAGCTAAATTGTTTTCTATTTCTAATATCTTTTTTTCTCTATCTAGCAAACTCAAATCACTCAAATTTTCATTTGACAATTTTGTATTTAATTCTTTTTCGAATCCTTCTTTTAATTCTTTGATATCCTCTTTTTTATCTTCTCCAAGGATAAATCCGGCGAGTGACAGCATAGTATATGGGTCCCAGTATTGTTCTCTATCTATTTCTTCCGCCTTTACAATTTGTGTGTTTAGGAAGCCTCCCATTGCCAATGTCGCCCCGAGAACAGACGACAACACTTTTTTCCCGATTTTTTTAAAATTAAACATAAACTCACTCAACTTTCGTAAAAATTTTTCAGGTTTTATATATTTACTATGATTTAATTATATCATACTGTAATTAAAAAATCAAGCTTTTTTAACATAATATACATATATCAACACAATTTACATAAAATTTATTAATTATGTATAAAATAAATTGACAATTAAAAATTAATATTTTTGTACATAAAATAATATAAATCTTTAAACATATGATTTTTTATTTAAAACATGATATAATATCGCTAAATATGTCAAATCTTTTGTCTAATTTATACCTAAAAAGGAGTATTGAATTATGTCTAAATTGTTTAAAAACAGCACCGCTCAGCTTTTTATAGCTCTTTTCTTCGGAATCGCATTCGGCACATTGATGAAAGCGTTGCCGGCATGGATTTACATAGATGACATAATAGTAAACGGATTATTTAAACTAGTAGGGAACGGGTTTATTGAATTAATAAAAATGACGGTTGTTCCACTTATTTTTACATCTCTTGTTTGCGGCATATCATCTTTTAGCGACACAAAAAAATTGGGTAAAGTAGGAGCAAAAACATTATTTATATTTTTAATAACTACTTTAACAGCGATTTTAATTTCACTAATCCTAACTTATTTTATAAAACCTGGAGAAGGCATAAATGCAACCGTTGTTAAATCATGTTGTGATTGCGCAAATAATGTTCAATCCGCATCACCTAAAAGTCCCGTGGATATAATTTTGGATATAATTCCAAGCAATCCAATAAAATCTATGTCAAAAGGAAATTTACTTCAAATATTGGTTTTCGCTTCATTTTTTGGAGTATCATTAGGCATGATAGGCGAAAAGTCACAAAAAGTAATTGAGTTTTTTAATATAACTAACGATGCAATTATGAAAATTGTATCAATAATAATGAAATTAGCTCCAATCGGTGTATTTGCTTTGATTTCAAATACAGTATATTCGACAGGTTTTGAATCTTTAATAGGAATATTGAAATTAATATTAACTGTAGTCATATCACTTGCAATTCAGGCATTTGTCGTGTATGGAACTATTTATAAACTTGGAACAAAACTTTCATTTATAGATTTTTTAAAAAATTATTCCGAAGTTGCGGGAATATCTTTTTCAACATCATCAAGTAATGCAGCAATACCTTTTAGTATGAAAATGATGGAGAAAATGAACGTAGACAAATCAATTTATCAATTTGTACTTCCAATCGGCGCAACCGTTAATATGGCCGGTACTGCCATAATGCAATGTGCAAGTGCAATGTTTATAGCACAAGCTTATAATATTCCTCTTTCGTTAAACGCTATTTTAACCATCACTTTAACGGCTGTATTTGCATCAGTCGGTGCTGCCGGTGTTCCGGGTGTCGGAATGATAATGATGACTATGATTTTAGGCTCCGTTGGACTTCCTGTGGAGGGAATAGCGTTAATCATGGGTTTTGACAGAATATTGGATATGGTAAGAACCGTAGTAAACGTTATGGGCGACTGCGTTTGTGCTGTTATAGTCGATAAACTTGAAAAAGCTAAAAAATAATAATAACTCAAAACTCCTGCAAGCGAAATCACTTGCAGGATTTTTTATTTCTTTAAATTAAAACTATCTTTTAATCCGACTGTTTTATTGAATATCAATTTATCTTTCGAGCTTAATTTATCTAGGCAAAAATATCCTATTCTCATAAATTGATACGAGTCGCCTAATTTTGCTGTCTTTAAAAAGTTTTCAAGTTTACATTTATTTAAAACTTTTAATGAATCTTTATTCAAAACGCTGAGGAAATCTTCCTCCGCTTCCGGCTCAGAAACATTAAATAAATTATCATAAATATTCACTGTCGCATCTAGCGCGGTTTTTGAATCTACCCACTGTATAGTCCCTTTTATTTTACGGCCGTCCAAAGTATTTCCGCCTTTTGAATTGGGGTCGTACTCACAATAAACTTCTAAAATATTTCCATTTTCGTCTTTTTTACAGCCTGTACATTTAACAACATAAGCTGATTTTAATCTGACTTCGTTTCCCGGAAAAAGTCTGAAATATTTTTTGGGCGGTTCTTCCATAAAATCATCACGTTCTATGAAAACTTCTCTCGAAAAACTTATTTTTCTTGTTCCGGCTGATTCATCGTTCGGATTATTTTCTACTTCTAATTCTTCTGTTTTATCGGCTGGATAGTTTGTTATTATCAACTTTACTGGGTTTAAAACTGCCATTGCTCTTGTAGCTTTTAAGTTCAGGTCGTCACGCAAACAATGTTCTAAAAAGCTATATTCTACTGTACTTACAACTTTAGATACTCCTATTTTTTCGCAAAAATTTTTTATGGATTCAGGAGTATATCCACGACGTCTTAAACCACAAATTGTTGGCAATCTTGGGTCATCCCATCCGTCGACAAAACCCTCTTCTACGAGTTTTCTCAATTTACGCTTACTCATAACTGTATTATTTATATTAAGTCTTGCAAACTCAATCTGTCTCGGCTTGTTTAGAACATCAGTGTTATTCACAACCCAATCATAAAGTGGCCTGTGGTCTTCGAATTCCAAAGAACAAAGCGAATGCGTTATTCCCTCCATTGCGTCTTCAATCGGATGAGCATAATCGTACATCGGATAAACGCACCACTTATTTCCTGACTTATGATGAAAAGCGTGATTTATTCTATAAATTACAGGGTCTCTCATATTAAAATTTCCCGACGAAAGGTCTATTTTTGCGCGCAATGTCATCTTTCCGTCTTCAAATTCCCCGTTTTTCATACGCATAAACAAATCTAAGCTTTCTTCAATTTGTCTATCTCTAAACGGACTTTTTGCGGGAGTTTTTGCGTCTCCTCTATTTTTCTTAACTTCATCTGCCGAAAGCTCGCACACATAAGCTAAACCTTTTTTT
>JAUNCP010000006.1:20084-29812 GCA_030526535.1 Clostridia bacterium
AATCCGCAAGCATTTTCGAACATTACATCGAAATACTCGGAAGCATAGTAAAATCTATCTTGCCAATCAAAGCCAAGCCATTTTACATCTTCTTTTATAGAATCAACATAACTTGTATCTTCTTTAGAAGGATTTGTATCATCCATTCTTAAATTACACATTCCGCCGAATTTTTCCGCAGCGCCAAAATCTATACAAATAGCTTTTGCGTGTCCTATATGAAGATACCCGTTTGGTTCCGGAGGAAAACGTGTATGTACTGTTTTTCCGCAAAATCTTCCGTTTTCAGAAATATCTTTTTTAATAGCCTCAAAAACAAAATTTCCCAACGAATCTGATTCATTCTCCACGTTTTCGTTTTCAATACAATTTTCGCTCATACTAATCCTCCTTAAAATTTTCTATCTTTTCAATCGCTTTATTAATTCTACTTAAAGACTCTTCTTTCCCTAAAATATCTAGTATTTCGACCGCTCCGCCCGGTGTCATAGCTTTACCTGAAACCGCTATTCTAACCGGCCACATAACCGTACCGTTTTTCATTTCGTTTTCTACTGCAAAATTTATAAGCAAATCGTGAATAGTATCGTAATTCCAGCTTTCTAAATCAGATAATTTTTCTCTTATTTTACAAAGAACGTCATGAGAAATTTCGGCAGTTGTCTTACTTTTTTTATTTTTAAATAATTCTACGGAATAATCAGGAGTTTCCTCGAAAAAGTCTATCATGTTCGGAATTTCATTTAATCTGGAAATTCTATTTTGAAGAAGTACAGAAATTTTTGAAATATCTATATTTTCATTTTTCACTACGGATTGTATATATTTACTCGAAAGATTTTCAAAGTCTTCCGCTGACTTGGCTTTTAAATATTCGCTATTAAACCAATCTAATTTTTTGTAGTCAAAAACTGCAGGTGATTTACTTATTCTATCTACGGAAAATTCTTTTTCAAGCTCAGAAAGTGAAAATATCTCTTGGTTACTATTTGGGCACCAACCCAAAAACGCAATATAGTTTATTATCGCTTCGGGTAAATATCCCATTTCCACTAAATCCTCAAAACTTACCGCTCCGTGGCGTTTAGAGAGTTTAGAAGTTGTTCCGTCTTCATTTTGTCCCATAATCAACGGCAAATGAACGTAAGTAGGTATTTCCCACCCAAAAGCCTCGTACAAAAGATTGTATTTAGGAGTGGAAGAAAGATATTCGCAACCTCTGACCACATAATTTATGCACATTTCGTGGTCGTCTATAACATTTGCAAAATTGTATGTAGGAAACCCATCGCTTTTTATTAAAATCTGGTCCTCGAGTTCTTTATTATCAACCGTAACTTTCCCAAAAACTACATCGTCGAACGAAGTTTGGCCTTCTGTTGGCATTTTTTGGCGAATAACATAACCGGCTCCGCTTTTAAGTTTCTCTTCGACTTCTTCTTTACTCAAATTTCTACAAACATCATGATGCCCCGACTCTAATTTTTCGTCTGTATCCGAAGATTTATCGCAAAAACAATAATATGCAGCTCCGATTTCTACCAATTTTTCAGCATATGACAGATACTCGCCTTTACGCTCACTTTGAACATATGGGCCATAATCTCCACCTACATCAGGACCCTCGTCGTATTGTAAACCCACAGATTTTAGAGTGTTATATATAACTTCTTCTGCGCCTTCTACATACCTTGCACGATCGGTATCTTCAATTCTTAAAATAAAATCACCGTTTTGAGATTTTGAAATTAAATATTCATAAAGTGCAGTCCTGAGGTTTCCTATATGCATATATCCTGTAGGACTTGGAGCAAATCTGGTTCTTGCTTTTTGCGACATTTTCAATCTTCCTTTCAATAAATTTATTTAATAAGATAATCTGAAACATATTTTTCTAAACACAAACCGCTATTTTTTATATTTAAAGCTAATTCTTTGCCAACATATCTGAAGTGCCACGGTTCATATATAACCCCTGTATAATCTTGCCATTTTTTTTGATAACGCTCTATAAAACCATATTTATGAGCATTTTCCATCAACCATTTATACTCTTTTGTACTTGAAAAGTTTTGCTCTACACCGTTAAAATCTACTGCCAATCCGCTATTGTGTTCACTTGTTTTAGGTTTAGCGACGCTCTCTGACGCTAAATTTTCCGCCTCTTCTCTTGTGATAATTGACTTTTCCATAATTTTTTCAACTCTTATATCAAAAAGCTTTTTTTGTAAACCTATATCTCTGTATCCGGAGGAAATCCAGAGTATTACACCCTGATCTCGTGCATCTTTTATCATTTGTTCCAAATCATCCGCTATAGAAATATAGACTTCTTTTCCTCTGCAAACTTTTGTATTAACGATTATATCATCCGGAATAGCATTGTATTTATTTATAACCATTTGCTCATAACTACAATTTTTATTCCAGCTTGAAAAATCATATTTATTTTTTGAATCCATGTTTTCGCTTTCTGAGTTCGTATTTTCAGAATTTAATTCTTTTGAAACATTTTTTTCAGAGCACTTATCATCAGGTCTTTTTTTATTCGATTCATCTGAAATTTTTTTTGATTGTGATGGTAAATTATCTACCTTTTCAGCAAAATCTGTAATTGGTTTTAAATTCATTTTCTCTTGTTCGGAAAAATCTTCCTTAGAACTATTCTCTAAATTTAAATTATTCGCACAAACCTCACTCACGTTGCTTTCAGAGCCAAAATTATCTATTAAATTATAAAAAGCCAAAAAGCCAATCATGAAAATACAAATAATAACAACAATTACAGTAAGGAGAACAACATTGGACTTTACTTTAGATTTTAAAACATTCCAAAATTCTATTTTCTTTTTTATACAAGCATTCAAATGTTTATATTCTTTCATCCTCTTACAAACTCTGAATTTCAGAGTACCCTCCAGTTTCTAATTATATAAAATTTTTCCGCTTATATCAATATTTTTATCTCTTGCAACACTTAGTTCGCCATTAGTTTCTTTATGAACTAAAACAGAAACCCCTTTTACTGCTTTTATAATACCGGCTTTCAATTCTGCTTTACCGAAAATCTCAATAGGTGCTGTAATTAATCGCTCATTTTCATCACCGATTATTCCGCCAATTAAATCTAAATTGCCATTTTCGCCGACAAGAATACTCCTTACAAATCCACCTTTTACAATTATTTTTCCCTCTGTAATTACAGTATGATAATTTTTATATGAAAAATATTTACCGCTATTTATGAAAATATTCGAAGAAGAAAAATTAGATTTTATCAACCCTTTACTTACAAAATTATGCCCCGAACTGTTTAAATATATTCTCGTGCTTTCCCCTAAAACATTAATCGCAACACCTGAATTTCCTGTTCCGTAAGAGCTGTTTATCGTTGCGTTTTCATTTAACACAAAAACAGAGTAATCATACATCTCGACTAAACTTTTTGATTTACAAAAAGAAAATGGTTTCTTATTGTTGTCTATGCAAATATCTCCCGACAAAACAAGTAATGATTTCTCTAGCAAAACAAATTGAACATTTAAAAGCCTCGCCTGCCCCGTAATACATAAACTGCGGTTGATAGTTATCGTATTTCCGAATTTTATTTCATTACAATTCGTTATTATTGTACCTACATTTTTATTTTTTAAAGCATTTAAAAATTCTTTTTTGTTTTTTACAACTCTTATTTCTGAATTTTGTATATCTTTAAAACTATCATTTAACTTCTTACGCTCTAAAAGCTCGCTGTAATTTTTAACACAAAGCTTTTCATTATAATCTAAGCTTTCATAAAATAAAATAGATTTTTTAATTATCTCCGTGTTGTCTATCCAAGGAATATTCGGTATTAAACTTATAAAATTCGAAACAAACTTACTACTTATATTTTTCTCGAAATAATCTTTTTTCTCTATTGAAAAAGAATCTATTTTTAAAAAATTTCTCTCTGATGAATCAAATTCATATGAATTAAAAATCAATTTATTTTCGATAATTTCTACCGATGAATATACCGAATTTTCTACTTTTAAAAGCTTCTCATAAGGAAAATCGACAGGAAAATACTGAGAATAATTTTTAACACCGGAAGTTCCCGGAACAACAAACATTGTTCCGTATGGATTTAAATAATTTTTATAATTTTCATCTTTAAAATTTTCAATTTTAAATTTATTATTAATTTCCTCACCTTCGATTAAAAAAGGTGTCCTTGCATAAACATGGTCATGTCCCGCAAATACTAAATCCACTTCGCCATAATAACATAAATCAATAATTTGCTTGCTTATATTTTTTACATCTAAATCTTTATGATGCGGGCCGTTTGAATAAGGAGATTTATGAGTGAGAATTATTTTCCATTTTGTTTTTGCATTTTTCAACACGGAAATTGCCCAATGATATTGTTTTTTGTCAATTCCGCTTTCATTACTTGTATTAGTATTTAAAACAACAAAAGTCACATTAGAATATACAAAAGAATAGTAAATACCTTTAGAAAAATTTTGTTTCGGAGCGTTTTTAAAATTGAAGTGACTTACAACAGAATTTTCAACTCCTGATTTCAATGCAATAACACTTTTTCTCGCATCATGATTTCCGGCAAGTACAACTGCAGTATTATTTCTCCAGCAATCACTGTTTAAAACCCATTTCCAATGTTTTTCGTTATTTCCATCATCCACAAAATCTCCCAGATGAACAATAAAATCAAGATTTTTTTCCCTGTCTATCGCTGAATCAAAAACCTTTTCAAAAGACTCATAGTCGGTTTTCACCATTCCTTGTGAGTCGGTAAAAATCATAAATTTTAAATTGTCATTTGTATTTCTTAATTTAAGTTTATAAACAGGTGTTTTAATTTTTTTACCATTTTCAATATAAATAATTCTATAATAAACATTACCTATTTTTAGATTATCAACAGTAACTGAATATTTATTTAAATAGTCCACTTTATAACTCGAAACCAACCCTAAATTCAAAACAGGTACGGTTTTCGGAACTTTTTCCGGAACAGATTTTATTTTTTCTGAATTTAAAAAATTTTCATCATATGAATATTCCAAAAAGCATTCCGAAATATCCAAATTCGTAAACCACCTGAAGTTCCTTTGAAATTGGCTGTCCAGTCCCATGGAAACAGTAATTTCAAAAGGAAAAGAATAAAAAATTTCATTACTGACAGATTTATCAGATATTCTCTGATTACACTTACTCAAAAAACTCCCTGCAATATCGCAAAGAATTTCACTGGAGCCTTTTATAAAACTCGGACTTAAATAACTTTTGGCAAATTTATAAATTATTTTTTTTACATCTATATCAAATGTGTTTAAAAGTTTAGAAATTTGTCCACGATTCGTAATTTTATTTAAAAATGTTCGTACAACAATAGAGTCAAATGTAACTTTAAAATCAAAAAAAATATCTTCTGTCACAACACTTATTACCTCAGATATATAATCAGCTAAAATATCTATCCATTTCCTGATAAATTCACCTTTGCTTATATTTTTCAATGCCGGCTGTATCCACTCCGGAATTTTATCTGATGTATTGTAATAGTTTATTAAAATAAGAACTGCAAAATCATATAAAGTTTTTTCTTCTGAAGATTTAGGTTTATATATTTGAGTTTTAGAAAGTTCAAACACTATTTCATCTATTTTACATAAAAGATATTTATCATCTAAAATATATTTATTTTCAATTTGAAATAATATACTGTTGAATGACCTTAAAATTTGATTATCTGTGATTGTGATTTTATCTACTAAAAATCTTGAAACCCCAGAAAATTCTATCTGTATACCATCGTATCTGTATTGAACAAATGCCATTCCGAAATATTTACCAAGTTTTATACCACGACGTTTTTTCAACTGTGTTTTTATTTTATTCAAAACGAATTCATCAAGCCGAATTTCCGGAATAAAATCTTCAATAGTTTTTTTTATTCCATACAACTTGATTTTTTCTAAAAAAGGCTTTAAAGAATTTATTACAACCTCACTTAATTTCCCACCATGATATTCATTAAATTTATTGCACATTTTAAATTCCTTTATTTAATTTTACTTTTAATAAGTGATATTTCATCGGCATAACCTTGTAAATCTTCCTGTGGAGTTTCCAATATGAACGGTAAATTTTTAAGATAAGGATGATTTATAATAGAAGAAATAACGTCAATACCTATGTTACCTTGACCAATTTTTTCATGGCGGTCTTTTTTTGAGCCACAAATATTCTTACTGTCATTTAAATGAACAGCTTTTATCATATCTATTCCTATAATGCTGTCAAACTCTTTTAAAACTCCGTCTAAATCATTTACTATATCATATCCGGCATCAAAAACATGGCAAGTATCAAAGCAAATACCAATTTTATCCTTTACATCGACATTGTCGATTATTTGTTTCAATTCTTTAAAATTGCCGCCTATTTCACTGCCTTTTCCTGCCATAGTTTCTAGTAAAACTGTAGTCGTTTGATTAGGCTTTATAACTTCGTTCAAAGCTTTAGCTATTTGAGAAATTCCAACTTCAGCACCTTGACCTGTGTGGCTTCCCGGATGAAAATTATATAAACTGTCAGGCACAGACTCAACCCTTAACAAATCATCAGAAAAAATATTTTTTGAAAAATTTCTAATATATTCTTTTGATGAGCAAAGATTAAGAGTATATGGTGCATGAGCAATTATTTTTGAAAAATTATTTTGAAATGATAATTTCAGAAAATTATCTATATCTTCTTTGTTTATTTCTTTTGCAACTCCACCTCTTGGATTTCTTGTGAAATATTGAAAGGTATTGGCACCGATTTCAATCGCTCTATTAAACATTGAAGTAAATCCACCCGACGAAGAAAGATGACAACCTATATTTATCATTTTATATAAGTGACGACCAGTCACTTTTGCACCGCCTTATCAATTAATATCATATTTAATATACTACACATTTTTTGCCAAAAATTCAAACGCTTAGAACAATCATGATCTAAGCGTTTTTTTATTATTAACAACCACGTGATTCAATTGCTTCTTTAACATCTCTAACTTTCAAATTTACATCTCTGAAATACTTTAGCTTATTTTTTTCCATATTATTTGAAACAGCTGTTTCGATAATTCTTCTTATATCAGCACCGGTTTTTTCACGTAAATCTCCCGAGAAATTACTTACAAATTCATCTAATGTCATGCTGTTTTCTAGTCTAAATCCTTCTAAACATACCTTCGCAATCAATGAAACATCTGAATCGGTAGGTCTGGAAACTTTGCATGACTGTTCTAATCTTCCTGAACGCACAACCGCTTTATCTACTGCGTCAAGTAAATTTGTTGTTGCTACAACGACCACACCAGAATCAGCCTTTAAGGCGTCTATTTCTCCCATAAGCGCTACTGTTTCTTTATCTGTTGCACCCGGCTTTCTGATAGTACCTATTGCGTCTATTTCATCTACCAAAATAATGCTTAACTTATCTGCACCTGCTAATCTCTTCGCATCGCTGAACTTCGCATGTATCTCAGAAACCATATCTATCATATCTGTTCCGCGTTTTAACATTATTAAGTTGTAATTATGCGCAGCGGCCCAAGCTTCAACCGTGGTAGTTTTTCCTGTTCCGGCTTCACCATGAAGAACTATACCCTTAGGGGGTGTACCTTTTCCGGTTGTCAAACGTACCTCATGAGATTTTACTAAAGAATCAAGTTTATCTAAAACAAATTGATATCCACCAACAACCTGATCTAATTTAATCTTCTTATTTCTAAGTAAAACCAATTGTTTGTTAAAATCCTGTTTACTGGACAACAATTCTTCTTTTACATTTTTCTCGTTTGCACGTTCCTCGATTTTTTTCTTTCTTGACAAGCTTCTGGATTTAGTTTGCTTTAACATTCCGATTTCTCTCTCAATAGAATTTTTCTTCTCAAAACTATCCATCTTATCCACAAGTTTTCTCAAAGATTCTAATGAATTTAACAAATCATTTTTTAATCTTTCAACATTATCTATATCCTTACCTTCTAAAACTTCTGACGGAACAAAATCTTCTTCTATTTCTCTCTCAAATTCGTCTATTTTTGCAAAAAGCTCCTCTTTTGCTTCAGCAATCAACTGATCTTTTAATTGTTTTTTAATTTCGTATATTTTTTCAAAGAATGACGAGGTTTCTAAACGCCATTCATTAACTGCTTCATTAACATCTGAAAACAATTTATCAACATTTTTTTCAAACGAACTCATGTCATTAGTTCTAATTTCTTCACTGATTTTCTTAGACTTTATATCTTGAGATATATTAGTCGCTTTTACTTTTAACTCATTAGCTATTTCGGAAAAGCTTTCCGCTTCAGAAAAATTTTCAAAGCAACGATTTATTTGTTTAACAATCGAGTCAACAGAAGAAATAAGTTCTTCTTTTTTATTGTTGAAATACTTATTTTGCAAATTTAAAATTTCTTCGGCTTTTTTCTTCTTTTCTTCTTCCGAAAGTTCTAATTCTTTCTTCTCTGAATCTAAAAATTTTAAAATAATACTATTTAATTGTTTAGCAATAAAACGTAGCTTATCATAGTTATGAAGCTGATTTCTACCAAAGAAAAACTTCTCTGAAAGCCCTGATTTGATATCATTTATAGCATTTTTGCAATTTGTTAAAAACTCACTATTTTTCGTTATTCTGGAATTAGATTCACATTTTCTAATTTCTTCTAAAACACTGTCGCGACTTTTTTTAATCTCTTCATCACTGTAAAAATGAAACCACGGATGATTATTTGGTACATCGCATTCCAAATCACGCAAATCTATATAAGAAGAATTTTCATATACTCCGCTAGAGTCATAAGCATTAACTGAGCCTAAAGAAGAACACGCGTTGGCAATAATCCCACCGCCTAGAACAAATGCTGTTAATCTCTTGTCAAATTTTTTCAACAAAATCGACCTCCTGCAATATTATTTATTATTCTGTTTAAAAAAATCATTTAATTCTTTAAACTTTGATTTTATTATATCATAATTTTTATATAGTGTCAATATTTTTTTTATTTTCTACCTATACAACAAATTTTAATTTTATTTTGTCTTAAAATTGTATGTTTTATATTGAAATTACTTAAATTACCAAGCAATATTTTATAAAAATTCTTTGCTTGCAAATTGTGAATATTAAGAATCCAATTTAAAAAATATTCGATAACGTTATCTTTGACGAGATTAAAATAAGAAAACTGCGGAGCATTTAGAAAATCAAAAAGGCGGATAATGTTCCTGAAATCGCAATCACACCATTTGAACCAAAAGACATACCGGGACTTGTTGCTCTTTCTTCTCCGATTACAATAAACTCTACAAAAGCCCTTCCTTCTGTGAAATTGTCAGCTTCTTTTTCTGTACCTTCGTTTTCTTTTTGCTCTCATTTACTGTCTTGTTTTTTCTTCAATGTCCATTTTTCTTGATTCCTCCTCCATATTTTCGATAATCCATTTGTTACACACAACCCTAAAAGCTTCTAAAGTTTTTCTTTCAAGGTCCTTTATTTCTTTTCCCTGATAAATTACTGTACAAATTAAAATAAAGATTATTAAAAGTAAAAATATTTGCATTTTCTTTTCCTCCAAAAAATTTTTTCAAAACAAAACAAGACAAAACAAAATAGACACCACAAAAGATGTCTAAATGTAATCTTGTAGGATA
>JAUNCP010000055.1 GCA_030526535.1 Clostridia bacterium
CCTCCAAACGGAGAAAGTTGGACTGATTTTTATAAAAGGATTTGTAAAGCATTTGAATTAGTTGTAGAATCAATGATGCGTAGAAAAGTAACCGAAACCGCAATATTTGCTCATGGTGGAGTAATTATGACTTTACTTGCAAATTATGGATTACCGAAAGCTAAAATTTTTGAATGGGCAGTCGATAATGGATGTGGATATTCAGTAAGGATTACGCCGGGGCTTTGGATGAGAGATAAGGTTTTTGAAGTTTATGAAAAAGTACCAGCAGGGTCTAATAATGAAATTGAAGGGAATTTTAAAGAATTAATTAAAAATTTTGAAAAATAAAGGAGAGAAATACAAAAAATGGAAGATTATAAAAAATTAAGAAATATTGCTATTATAGCGCACGTTGACCACGGCAAAACTACACTTGTTGACCAAATGTTAAAGCAAAGCGGAATTTTTCGTTCAAATGAAGCTATCGCAGAAAGAGTAATGGACTCAAACGATTTAGAAAGAGAAAGAGGCATAACAATACTTTCGAAAAATACTGCTGTAATGTATAACGACATTAAGATAAACATAGTTGACACACCGGGTCACGCTGATTTTGGCGGGGAAGTTGAACGTATATTAATGATGGTGGATGGAGTTTTGTTATTAGTTGATGCTTTCGAAGGATGTATGCCTCAAACAAGATTTGTTCTAAAAAAAGCACTGAAGCTTGGAAAAAAGCCAATCGTAGTTGTAAATAAAGTTGATCGTCCCGGTTCAAGACCAGAAGAAGTAGTTGACGAAGTTTTAGATTTATTTATAGAATTAGGCGCAGACGAAAGCCAAATTGAATTTCCGGTGGTTTATGCTTCAGGAAAAAGCGGATACGCTTATGTTTCTGATGACGATTCAAAAGACAATTTAAAACCGTTATTCGAAACTATAATAAACGAAGTTCCATGCCCGAAAGGCGACCCAAACGGCCCGCTCCAAATACTTATTTCCAATATAGACTATGATGATTATGTCGGTAGAATCGGCGTAGGCCGTGTAGAAAGAGGACTCGTTAAAACGAACCAAAATGTCGCTCTTTGCACTAGAGATGGCGATGTCAAAAATGTAAAAATTGGTAAAATTTATAAATTCGAAGGGCTTAAAAGAGCAGAAGCAGAAGAAGCTGGTCTTGGTGAAATAATTTCTATTTCGGGAATTACAGGACTCAATATCGGCGAAACTCTTTGTGATACAGACCATATAGAAGCTTTGCCGTTCGTGAAAATTGACGAGCCGACAGTTTCGATGAATTTTATGGTTAATAATAGTCCATTTGCAGGAAGAGAAGGAAAATTCGTAACATCGAGAAATGTTCGTGATAGACTTTTCAAAGAAGTTGAAACAAACGTTTCAATGCGTGTAGAAGAAACCGATTCGGCTGATACATTCAAAGTTTCAGGAAGGGGCGAATTGCATTTATCAATTCTCATAGAAACAATGCGTAGAGAAGGCTACGAATTCCAAGTTTCCAGACCGCAAGTTATTATGAAAGAAATTGACGGCGTAAAATGTGAACCTATTGAAATTTTAGCGATAGAAGTTCCGGAAGAATATGTCGGAGCAGTTATAGAAAAAGTCGGAGCAAGAAAAGCTGAAATGATAAATATGACGCCAAAAGAAGGCTCTATGACAATGCTGGAATTCAGGGTTCCGTCTCGTGGAATTATAGGTTATCGTTCGGAATTCTTAACGGATACTAATGGTAAAGGAATTTTAAATCAAATTTTTGATTCGTATGAGCCGTATAAAGGCGAAATCGTTCAACGCAGACATGGATCATTAGTTGCTCATGAAACCGGTACATCTACGGGATATGGACTTTTCGCAGCACAAGATAGAGGTAGACTTTTTATAGGACCCGGAGTGGATGTTTACGAGGGAATGGTAGTAGGTTCAACTCCAAAAGCAGAGGATATAACCGTAAACGTATGCAAGAAAAAACACGTCACAAATATGCGTGCGTCTGGTTCCGACGAAGCTCTAAAATTAACACCGCCAAGCATTTTAAGCCTTGAACAAGCGATAGAATTTATAGATGAAGATGAGCTTTTAGAAGTAACTCCAAAAAATATAAGAATCAGAAAAAGAATTCTTGATAAAACAATGCGTTTGAGAAGCAAAGTTCAAAAATAATAATATATTATGCAATAGTCAGTTTTAGTAATTGGCTATTGCAATTTTAAAAAATACTAATTTTTTATAGGTGGGAATAAAAATATTAATCAGAAAAAGAAAAATAATCACCTATACAAAATTAATATTTTGTATAGGTGAGGGAACATAATTAAATGAAAACAAACAATATTCGCATAACTACATATAACGCAATGTTTATAGTAATTTCGCTAATTTTAGGTTTTTTAGGTCGTATGTCGATATTCGCAATGGTTCCTTTTCTAAAATTAGACTTTTCAGACATTCCAGCGTTTTTAGCAACGCTTTTGTTCGGTTTTTCTTCCGGAGCAATCGTCTTAATTGTTTCGTCGTTAATCCGTTCGATGATGTTTAGTTCAGTCGGATGGATTAGTTTTGTAGTAAAATTAACTATGCTATTGATGTTATTCTTTATAAGCAAAGCTAATGAAATAAACAAAAGAACCTACAAAATTATTTTAGTAGGCTCAGTTTTATATCTTACGATTAAATTATTTTTGAATTGTTTAGTATGGAAATATTTTTTTGGTATGACAACAGAATTTTTAAAAACCATCATATTTCCGCTTGCCATACCTTATAACTGTACACGTCTTTTAATTAATATTGTTGTTTCCAACATCTTATTTAAATATATGAAAAATAATCACATTAATACACTTTGATACCTTTTGATACCTTCTGCTATTTCTTTAGGCAAATTGAAATTTCTGTGGCCGTTTGCATTTATATATTCGTCATTACCATTTCCGTATGATATACCTATACGATGATCTTCTTGTATTTCTTCATTAGTTAAAAGAAAATATTTGTATCTTCTGCCATGTAATACATAATTTTCATACAAAGTATATGGCAAATCCCAAGTTACATCCACGTGATACCATTTACCATTTATTTTTACAATATTCCATGCGTGAAACCCTTTACTGTCTTCACGACTGGTGCCACTAATAGTTCTACAATCAACACCCGCTCTATTCATCAAAAGTTGATAAGCTTTAGATATGCCATCACAAACTGCTTTCCCTTCGCATAAGCATCCATATGCTGTTTGTACTTTCCATTTCACTGCAATAAACTCTTCTTTCGGGTATTCAAAATATCTACAATTTTTACAGATATAGTCATGAATATACTTTGCTTTATCATAATCGGTTGCGTTTCTTCCAATCTCATTATACATTTGATTCAAAATCTCATTAACTTTATTTTTCAGTTCAAATCTTTTGGCTCTTATTTCATCCGTTGAAAAAATTGAGTATACACAAAATTCAAGTTTATCATTAATATGTTCTATTAAGTCTAAAGAGCTTATCCAAAATAATTCGGGATGATCTAATCTAATTGCGCCATAAATTTTTTCAGTTTTGTCAAGATTTAGTATAAATATGCCATGTTCTCCCATTTTCGTATCGTGATTATCTTGAATAAATTTTTTTAATTTTTTGTCAAATTTTTTGCTAATTTTAAATATGTATTCCTTATCTTCAGTAATATTTACTTCTAAATTCTTAAAATCACAATTTTTAATTATAATATCATATATAATCTTTTCGTTTTCGTCCAAAATGTTGTAACCGGCCTTTACTTTAATGTTTTTATCGCTAGTGCGGGAATCGTCCATAACCTTTGGCTTTGAATATTTATAGGCACTATATATTGTTTTTACAATATAAAAAACCGGATATGTGACTACTTTTTTCACTTTCTGAACAATTTTATTGCAAAGTGAATTTTCGCTTTTATTTTTCGTATTGTTTTGAGCGAAAGCCATTGGCTCGAAAGCTAATGATAAAGATAATAACGCTGATAAAACTTTTTTATTTTTAAAATTCGACATCTTTTATCCTCCAGTTTTACGAATTTATTACATTATATCATAGATTGATTAAAATGTCAATACATAATAATTTAAATAAATATAATTAATTTGCACAAGAAAATCCTTACAACAATTTGTTGTAAGGAATAAATTAAAATTTAATCAATTATTATTCAATATATTGATGCCCATTATATTCTGCTAATCTTTTGGCCTCATCACTGTTTATAATTCTAAATTTTATCCCACTTGGCAATCTGAGATTAAATGGCTTTGTGTTTTTCTTTTCATAAGAATCCATAATACTGTGCGCAAGTAAACTTATACCTTTGAGTTTATTTACATCAAAATCAAACCAACAACGATCTTCGATTTTTTCATCTAAGTCCCAAGTCACATCAATGCATATCCATTTATTGTCTATTTTCACAATATTCCACGTATGTTCATTATTAATGACTACTCTGCAGTCAATTCCCGCTTTATTTAATAATAATTGAAAAGCTCGAGTAACACCACCGCACGCTGCTTTGCCTTTACAAAGCGCACTATAACTATTAAAAGCATAAGAATTC
>JAUNCP010000056.1 GCA_030526535.1 Clostridia bacterium
CACGAATGCTATTCCCGCAATTTTTACATATCTTTATATCACCTCGCTTTAATGCGGTAGAAACTTCTCGTATTCCGTCAATTACATTGTTTTTTGCCGGAATAACATAAATTTTCCCATAACGCTTTATAAGCGTGATAAAACTTGCCGCAGAAGGGTCTACCGTCATATAAGATATTTTTCTGTTTCCGATTAAATCGCATATAAATTTATAATGTTCCTCGTCGGTTCTCGATTGGCCTTCTCGCCTTGAATCATAATAATATTCATCTATTCTGTACCAAGTATTTTCAATTTGTCCCCACAATCCACACGACGTAGGGTTGACTGTACCGTAATCACAAGAAAGTGCATATTTTGAAAAGCCGCATTTCGGAACGTCATAAAAAAGATGTGGCTGAGTCATATATGGATAAACAAGACCTTCAAGTGCAACCCATTTTCCCTCAATAAATCTTTGATAAAACGTTCCGCTATATAATCGCCTGTACCTATTTTTTAATTCAATCGAAAGCGACGGATTATCATCCATAGTAAAATGTAAGTAAAAAGCATTTCGCTCATCGGCTTTTAATATCCATTCTTTATAAAACCAATGCCCGGGATATTCCGGATTGCAGTTAAACCAAAATTTAGAATTCAAAACGGAGCATCTTGCAATCGCTTGTTCGACGAACGATTGCGGCATAAGAGCAACTTCGTCGAATAAAACTCCCGAAAGCGTCATGCCTTGGATTAACGAAGCGGAAGATTCATCTTTTCCGCCAAATAAATAAAATAAATTTTTTCTACCCTCGAAAGTTATTTCCAGTACATTTTCGGAAAATCGTTGTTTACACTTAAAACCTATTTCTTCAACAATCGGAATAATCGGCGTTACAACATTTCTTTTTAATGAACGAATTGTTTTTCCGCATAACGCAAAAGCGTGGCCGTTGAATTTATAAAAAGCCCATAAAATAAAAGAAATCGACATGCAAATTGTCTTACCGCTTCGAATAGAACCATCACAAATTATTGCATCAAAATTCTCGTATTTCGAGTTTTTTATCCACCAAGACATAACTATCATTTGTTTCTTAGAAAAAATTTTTAATTTCATCTATTCCTCCAAATTAACATTTTTTTCATTATTTATACTGTCGACGCTATTTTCGAGAGCCAAATAAAACGGCATTTTCTCGTTAGTGTGATTAGAATCAATTTGCTCTAGTTTTTCAAGCGCTTTTATTCTGTCAAAAAATTTAATTTCCATAGCGCCATCTTTCGGCTTTTTAATTTCAGAAATATTGAAAAGATCCATTTTGCTTAGCTCTTTTAAATTAAAATTTTCCGAAAATAAAAGCTTTATGCAGTCAGAGATACTGCCAAAAGCTAATCTTTCATAGCCTATTGTTGCTTTGTAAATCAAATCCTTTTTCTTTTTTTGGAAAAATTTTTCTATAGTATCGGAAATTTCTTTTTTAGCTAAAAGTTCTTCGCCCATTTTTTCGGGACTAGTAACATATCCGGAATTTATAGCAGCTTCTTTGGAGTTACCTGTTTTTACATATTGATAGCAAAACATAATTTCCTTTTTGGAAAGCATGTTCATAAACTTTCTTTTCATTAATGTCAATTCCTCCTCAAAAATGTTAAAGAGCATTTCTATAAATCCTCCAAAAAACCTATAATTTTGCATAAATCGATGCAACAAAAAATTTTTTAAAATAAAAAAATCACTATTCTTTTTGACATTGAGCATAAATGAAAAATAGTGATACAATATTTTAAAAATATTACCCATATATAATTAAATATAAATTAATTCCATATAATATCTAGATTTATAGATATCATACGGAATATTTTTTCGATAAATTTAATTTTTCCCCGAAACTATTGTTCAGAGTTCATTCCAACAGTGGATTTTATTGTGGATTGAATATTTTCAGCCACACCTTTTGCACTGTTTATCATTTTTCGAGCTTTACACTGCAACCACCTGTCATGGTCATAAAAATACATAATTACCATACCGGCTGCAGTCCCTATTATCATTCCTGCCATTATCAATTTTAAAATGCCACAAATTTTACTACATCCGCAATTATTTTTAGCGCAATCACAAACTCCCGAACACATAAAAAATTCCTCCTTAAAAAATATTTTAGTCTCTAAAGTCTCGCCCAATTACATTATTACCATAAATCATAAAAATATTTATTTTATAAATTATTCATATAATGCTTGACAAAATATTTTTATTAATTATATAATATATATGAAAATATCAATTTTAAGGAGGAATTGTTCATGAAAGAACAAATCTTAGAAAAACTCAAAGATGAAAAATTCGTTGAAAAGCTCTTTGTATGTGAATCAGTTGAACAGGTTAAAGACTTTTTCAAAGATTCAGGAGTCGAAATTACAAAAGAAGAAGCTCAAGAAGTTATCGACGGGATGGTAATGCTTTCTCAAAAAATGTTATCACTTTCCGAAGAAGAATTGGAAGCATGTTCAGGAGGAAGCAATGTAGGAAATAATGTTAAAGAATGTGCATCAAATAGTGCACGTTACCTTATAAATGGCATTTGTGATGCAAATGACTTTATACAAGACAACGCAGAATTTATAGCAGGAGCAGCAGCTGGTGGAACAGCAGTGGCCGCTACTATTATAGCGGGAGTAGGAGCATATAAAGCAGGTAAATATGTGTATAATGCCGTGAAAAAAAATTCTAAATTAATATCAAAAGTAGCTCGTGCTACAGCAGCAGGAGGAATATTAGCAGGAACAGCAGCGCTTATGTCTTTTTATACAATTTGAAAAATAAAAATTTTTTTCAAAAAAGTGTTGACAAGAATATTCACGTATGATATTATATGAATATAGTGTTGGTGCTGATAGCGTCGAAGGTACACCCGTTCCCATCTCGAACACGGTAGTTAAGCTCGACAACGCTGAAGGTACTTGGCTGGTGACGGCCCGGGAGAATAGGAAAGCGCCAACATTTTAAAATAAGATTTGAATTGGTTTTTCAATTTAAATCTTATTTTTTTGTTTTAAAATAGCTCATCTCTCGAAATTTCGAGAAATGAGCTATTTTTTACAGTCTATAAATATAATTATTTATTTTTAAAAATTGACATTATATCATAAAATCTTTCATCATCGGAAATATTATTTGAACTAGTTTGTCCCAAATTATTGTTTACAGGTTGTGATGACTTTACAACGGCAGATTCAAAATCATTTTTAGCAAATCCTGTTGCAACAACCGTAACACTAATTTCATCATCCATAGTTTCATCAAAAGCAGCACCCCAAATAATATTGGCAGATTTATCGGCTTGTTGCGAAATAAGCGAAGATGCTGTTTCAATTTCATCAAGACCGATATCCGGCGACGCCGTAACGTTGATTATAATTCCTTTTGCACCATTTATTGCCGTTTCGAGAAGCGGACTTGAAATTGCCATATTCGCCGCCAGTTCAGCTTTGTCTTTACCGGAAGCACGTCCCACTCCCATATGAGCATATCCGGCATCTTTCATGACGGATGTCACATCAGCAAAATCAAGGTTTACTAAGCCGGGCAACAATATTAAATCTGATATACTCTGAACGCCTTGACGTAAAACATCATCAGCAACTATAAACGCATTCATCAATGTTATACGTTGTTGACTTGCGAGTTTTAACCTTTCATTCGGGATAACTACCAAAGAATCAACATGTTCCTTAAGCGCAGTTATACCTGCCTCGGCTTGTTGCATCCTTTTTGCACCTTCAAATGCAAAAGGCTTTGTTACTATTCCTATAGTGAGTATTCCCATTTCACGAGCTATTTGTGCAACAACAGGAGCCGCCCCGGTGCCTGTTCCGCCACCCATTCCTGCCGTTAAAAATACCATATCCGCACCTTTCAATGCCGATATAATTTCATCATGGCTTTCTTCGGCAGCTCTTTGTCCTACTTCGGGTTTAGAACCTGCGCCTTTCCCCCTGGTGATTTTTTCACCTATCTGAATTTTATGAGTTGCTTTTGAGCGCATTAAAGCTTGTCTGTCTGTATTTATACAAATAAACTCAACACATTTTACTCCCGAATCCACCATGCGATTTACGGCATTTCCGCCACCTCCGCCTACGCCTATTACTTTTATTTTTACTGCTTCTTCATCGGTATTATCAAATTCGAATCCCATAAAGTAAATCCCCCAAATTCTTTCGTATTCTTTCGTCTTAGTTATATATCTGATTTTTAGATATTCAACAAATTATAATTACAGTTCCAAATTATACAATATGCGATAAAAAAAATCAACTATACTGACACACATTTTTAGTGTATCATAATATATTACATTTTTCAAAACATTGGTATATAATTATTCACAAATTGTTTTTAAATTATTTTATCAAGGAGTTGGCACGTTGAATATATCAGTTTTAGGTTGCGGAAGATGGGGTTCGTTCATAGCATGGTATTTGAATAAAATAGGTCACAATGTAATTTTATGGGGACGTGAAGGGTCTTTGCGTCTGAACGAAATAAAAAATACTAGAAAAAACAGTTTTTTGAATTTTGAT
>JAUNCP010000057.1 GCA_030526535.1 Clostridia bacterium
TTTTACTTCCTCACTATAATTCCTTTCTTTTGGATTTGGCGTGTATACTTTTCCGAAAACTTTACATTTATACTTTTGGCTTCCAGCTTTTGTTTTCCCCGCTTTTATTTGTTCTTTTTTTATTTTACATCTTTCACATCTCATACTTCATCATTATAACATAAAATTTCTTTTTGGGCACTGCCTATAAATAATTGATATTAAAAAATAAACTTTTAAAATTATTGAATTATTTTGCAAAATATTTTCCTTTTGGTTTCGATTTAATTAAATAAATTACAATTCCCGAAATAACTATAAAACTTAAATATAAATATACATCATCATACGTTTGGGGATTTTCGACATCTTCTTCATGTTTTTTGAATTTTTCTTTTATTTCATTTTCCGAAATATCAGTATCTGTGGGAATTTCTAAAAAATTTAAATTATGGTTTGGATTAGAAATGTCATCGACTTTTTCCCATTTGCCCTCAATAACCACATCAAAATCAGGCATACTAAAAATTTCATCAGATACACTGACGTCGTTTGTCGCCAATTTCCACCCTAAAAACTTATATTCACCAATAACATCCCCCGGTTTTAAATATGAATCCAACATTACTTCTGTGTTTTCTAGATAATTTTTCTCTTTCGGCACAATATAATTGCTTGGATAATCTCCATCTATTTTATATAAAACCTTATACGTAGGTAATTTGGTAAAACTTCCGACTAACTCTACATCATTTGCCGGCATTGTAAAACTCCCGTCAGACAATGTAACCCCTCCGGATTTCACGCTCCAGCCATCGAATTTATATCCACGCACATTTATATTTGAATTCGGAACTATTTTTTCTCCGAATGCATAAGATTGCTCTTCCGGTGCCACAGCACCTTGTGGTATATCGCTTCCTTCAAATATATATTTTAACTTGTATAAAGTTTCATCGTCATTGCCGATATAAGCGTAAACCATATTCGAACGCACTAAAAAATCATTTTCGGACGCCTCTGCATAATTATAAAAATCTTTTCGTTTTTCTGTGTCGTTTGTATTTGTATCATCTATATTCGGAGTAGTTGCAACTATTGTAACTTTTATTTCTCCGCCTGCTTGCAATTCGTTTATTTTAAACTCCACGGTATTTGTTAAGCTATTATAATTCAATCCTTTATATTCATTACCTTCATATACATTTTTCCCACTTATATTTTTTATATTCGGCTCATATTCCGAATCCTGTTTTTTTAAACCATCTACTACATATCCACAACAAGGTTCATTATCGCCTTGTGTTACAGCTTCAATAACTCCGTTATTTGCAACAAAGCCTTGGAATATCAACCCTTCGGGAAGTTTATCTTTTACATAAATTGTATCGCTTTTTAAATTTACAAAATTTCCACCACTTGACTGTTTACCGGTTGAATCTTTACCGTCATATGTAATTTTTATGGTATAAAAAATCGGCTTATTTTCTCTGATTTTTTGGCTCATAACTACACTAAAAAAGCCGCTAAACATCAGCAATAGCGGAATTGTTAAACCAAATACAAAACATTTCTTTTTCATATATTCTTCCTATATCCCCCACTTTATTTTATCATGATTTAAGTGTAAGATATCCGGGTTTAAAGGACCCACCATCTATACGAGCATACGTTTTATCCATGTTATTTGAATCATATACCGAACCTTTTTCACCTTCAATATTATAACATTCATAAAACATATTCCCAGATTTTTTAACACTTTTTAAATTAAATTTATCATTTACATATATTGTTTTCAATGCACTGCAACCTTTGAACATACGCAAAGTATCGGTCACTTTAGAAGTGTCAAATTTACTTAAATCGATTGACAATAATTTGGGACATTCATTAAACATTTCTGCGCAATTCGAACCTAAATATATACTATCCGCTAAACCGGAATAATATATCGTTTTTGTGGTAGGATAATACCACATATATACAGGACTTTCCGTATTGGATTTATACCCATCAGGCGATTCTTGAACCGAAATATTCACAATTTTATTTGAAGATATTGAGTCTAAATCCTCTTGCTTCAAACTTAAACCATCAGCATTGTAGTTTAAACTGTCCATTTTTGTATAATTACTATCATTAATGACTGTACTGCTGTATTCAAATTTTTCCGCATTTTCAATACCACCTGAAAGCTTTGAAATCACGCTGTTTACAACTTTTCCCGAAGCTAAAGTAGGTATAGAAAAAACTTTTTCCGCTTCCATAGACTTTGTTATTCCTAATTTACCCCAAACGCCGACTATATCCACATCTTGCTCCGGCATAACAAAATAATCTTCATTTAAACGCCTTATATTCGGAGTAACTATCTTCCAACCTTTAAATATCCACCCTACGACAGACGGTAAATTCATATTTTCGGGTTGCATATCTATCCCCGTACCGGCCACTTTATTTCTGATGACACTAGGCTCTGCTGGAAGTGCAACACGCCCATCTGCAATTTTCAATTCTACATCGGGTTCATTATTGAAATTACGCACTTTATATGTATGACCTTCTGAGTTCTCGGCATAAACAGAATTTACTTTAAAATTAAAAAAATGTGTTCCAAGAAATGAAATAGCAATAATAAAATTTAAAATTTTATATTTTTTGGATTTTCTCCAAAAACAATCTTTCAACTTATCACCACCTTGCTTTTGATAATTAATAAAAAATATAATCACCTACTTGCTACATCACTAAATAATATCACATAAAAAAAATTATTTCAAATGCTATTTTATGAATTTTATATAATTAAAATATTTTTAATGCCAAAAAATCCACATCAAAACATTGATATGGATTTTTACAAATTTTATATTTTAAAAGGTTTATCGGTAGGATTGTTTGAAAATTTTGAAATTAGTAAGCGTGCAATATTTTTATGATTTTCATTTTTATTAACTCCACCGGTAACCATAGATAAATCATAATCACTAATTTGCTCTACATATGTTCCCAATGCATTAACCAGAAACTCATCGAATTCTTCTTTTTCTACAGATGGATCAATATTATTTATAAATTCATATATTTCATCCACATCTGTTAAACTCAAAAATTCTTTTAATTTTTTTTCATCTTTGGCTATCTCTTTTACCGCATCCTCTATACTTCCATACATATTTCTCACTTCTCCTTTTTTTATTTATTAAAGATTTATATAAGAAGTACAATCTACACTCCTTCAACTAATGGATATATTTCCCATGCTATCACATTTTATTATATGTTTTTTCTGGAAAGTATCATTTCCGTTGGTAAGTGTAGTTTTTATTATTCCCGCCCCGCAATCTTTTTTCTGATTTATTCTCCTTGAAAAACCGGTAATTTTAGTGTTTTTATCATTACTTAAACTACCTCTGGATACGCTCAAGCAATCAGCTGTTCCCAGTTTATCATTATGCCTGAAATTTACACTAAACGTGGATACAGCTAACACAGAATTTGAATCTTTATTTTTTACATCAATACCACTTTCCTTTCTTTTGTATATATCAAAAATTTCCACAGATATATATTTATCATCTAAAACTATTCCGCTATCAAATTTGTATTCCTTATATTTAGTGGAAATCGTTCCTTCTTTAATTATTCCGTCACCGATATCTTCTACTGTTTTAGACTCTGATATTTTACTTAATTTACCCGTATTTAAATCTCTGAAACTAATAGCACATATATCAGTATTTAATAAACATAAAGCAACCACACTGAAAAGAAAATTCAAAAATATTAATCTGTTCAACTTTTTCATTCTAAAATCCTCCTTTTATAGTTTATTTTTATAAAAATTAATTAAATTAAATCAGTACATATTCCCAACTCACCTTTTGATGTACAAAAAATATCTGCGTGACCACCGATTTTATAAATAAAATCTCCCAATTTATTTTGTTTATAAAGCGAAAATATAAATCCCATCGTCTTTGAATTTTCGCTTGATAAAATCTTTTTCGCATTCATTAAAAACCATTTTTCATCACTGTTAATAAATTTAAAATCAGCGTTTTCGGTATTAACTTTTACATTACCTTTTTTGTCATAACTAAAAGTTGCTTTTATAAAGCATATCGACAGAGTTTTATACTCATTCGTTTTCTGATCTAATTTTCTGTATTCACGTTTAAATTCCAAAGCTTTTCTGTATGGCAAATCTTTATTAGTTAAATTTTCCAATATTTCTTCTTCTCCACATTTTAACTCTTCTACACACAATATATCCTCGTCCAATACTTTTCCGCATGAAATTTTCTCAGTAAGCTGTGATGTATTTTCTACAATTGTATCTACAACTTCATCGCTTTCGCTTTGCCCAAATACCGTTACAAAATAGCTAAACGTAAAAAATGTAAGAATAAATATAAATAATCTATTATATTTCATAAAATTCCCTGCTCCCTTTCGTTAAAATCACGACACCGAAGTGTGAAACTTATGTATAATACCCGAAACATTATTCAAAGCATTACTGACTGCGTTTTTGGCAACATATTTATCGGTTATTCCCGTTTCATTAGTCAAACA